>CAZIWL010000077.1:0-20518 GCA_964542755.1 uncultured Anaerolineales bacterium | reverse complement strand
GAGGGATCGCTAGATCCCGAGTTTGGCGTGAGGCCGCCGCTCTGCCGGGCCAACGCCCCGAATGCACCCCCCGACGGTGCTTGCCAGAATCGCATCTTCTTGGCACGAAGGCCCGCGGGATCGCATCCAGCGGTAAACTGTCATGGGCGCGCGTCTCGCTGGCTTGAGGATTTGCTACCGCGGGCGGCCGCGTTTGAGCCTTGGCTGTTCGCCGCCTTCCTTGTGGCTCAGGGCGAGGGGTGCCTGGTCGAGCGCGGCATGTAGATCATCTTCAGAGGGAACTCGTCGGCCCCCAGGTCGAAGCCTAGCGCCCAGGGCCGCCCCACGCCGTCGATGTCGACGCCTACGCCGTCGTCGATCCCCCGGTCGATTGCCGCGGACTTGAGGGTGATGTGGTATCCATCGTCCGCAAAGGCTGGGTCGCCGTGATGGTTCCCCATCGCGGAGACCTCGCCGCCCCAGTCGGTCTTGTTGTCGTGCCAGAGGGTAGCGCGGAGCGTCGCGCTGCAGCCTCCATACGTGGTGATACCGATCGTATGGCTCACCATGATGGAATTCGTCGCGGTCGCGCTGCTTCCGGTCCCATGCGTGTCACTGGAAAGGGAGATTGCACTGCCGTCGCCGCCCCTGTTCCGGGCCAGGGTCGTGTGCGACAGTCTGGCCGAGGCGGCCTTGACGTGGATGCCGCTACCGAACACGTTCGCCACGTTGTCGATCACCGCATTGTTGACGAGGTGAAAAGCGTCCCCGCCCTCAAGCATCAGCCCCCCGCCGCTCCACCCCGCCGTGTTGCCGGAGATCGTATTCGCGGCGAGGGCGAGGTCCACGTAGGAGAGGTACAGCCCGCCCCCTGATCCACTCTGGGTGGTGGCATTGCCATGAATGGCGTTGCCCCTGACGTCGGCCCCGCTCCAGACGATGCACATGCCGCCTCCCTGGGCGCTGGCCGTGTTGGTGCAGATGGTGTTGTCGACCAGCTCGAGCTGGCTCCCGTATGCATAGAGCCCGCCACCGCGGCCTGTGTATCCGTAGGCTGCGGAGTTCTCCGCGATGATCGTGCCTTTGAGGGTGACCTCGCTCTGCTCCATGTACAGGCCGCCTCCGTACCCACCGGTCGCTGTGCTGGCCGTGTTGCTGAACACTGTGCAATCGCTGATCGTGGCCGTCGCCCCGTAGACGTAGACTCCGCCGCCGCGGCCAGGCACCACGCCCGGCGGCAGCCCGGTGGCGTCCCCGCCGGTGATGCGCAGGCCTTGAAGGGCCACCTCAACGTCTCCCGAGGCGTAGATGACGCGGCCTTGCCCCCGCGCGTCCAGCGTCGTAGGATGGGCGGAGGGGTCGCTCGCTGACCAATCGGCGGGCGAGTAGCCGCCCAGGATGGTCAGAGTCTTGGTGATATGGGCGACCTGTGTCACCCCATCACGAGCATGGACGTCGGTGTAGATGCCCTGACCCACCTTGATGGTGGCGCCAGGCCCAACAGCATCGATGGCTCTCTGGAGTGAGGCATACTGACAGCCCTCAGGACAGACGTACGCATCGGCCCGCGGCGACACAATCGCCGTCTCGGGCACGCGTCCGATCATCTCGGGGGATGGGCTGCCGTAGGCCGGCGCCGCCGCCAACCAAAGAACGACCAGGCTGGTTCCTGCGATGCATGATAAGGCCAGGAACAAGGTGCGCTTTTCCATGTCGACCCTCCCTCGCTTACTCTTGGTTGTCATCAATGGCGGCAATCACGCACCCCTCGGTGCCGTGTTCCGCGTCGGGTGGCATATACGCGACTGCGCGCCAAACCTCCGCTGCTCGTCCCGCGGGCTGTCATCAGGCGCCCAGCTATCTATTCTACGCTCCTCAGGGATATGGGCAAGAAGACACGCGGTCTCCACGCGCGGCGAAGTAGAATCCCGTCCGTTGGCTGGAGCGTCACCAGGCGCGCCATCGAGCCGTCGTCGTACGGCGCTCTGGATCGGAGGTGAAAGGCATCAACGATGCACCGGTCGGGGTGAGGGCACACGAACCGAAGGCAGGACCCATCGGACGGATCCAACTGCGGCGATGGCGCGCTATACGTCGTCCCCAAGGCTTAACCCCGGTCGGCTTTTTGACCACGCTTCCGCCGCCCACGGTCTGACACGTGGTGACCGCGTTCCAGCTTGTGGTGTCCGAAGTGGCGGGTCACGGAACTCACTCTCGTGCCGACCCGATTAGCGGCCCGTGCAAGCAAGGCTCACGACGCCCGGATGACGGGGTGCGCGAAGGATGGCCTGATCACCCAGCGTGTAGCCGTCTTGCCACCGACAGCATCATGTCGTGTCGTGTCCGACGTGCTCAAGCGGCGCCCGCACGACTCCACCGAGGAGACGGGTTCCTCTCCTCTGCTGCGCCGGTGCCACTATGCGGATGGTCGTCCCGATAACGACGCCCTGACGACCATCCGCGTGGCGTCCATAGGGCACATCGTCACGCACAAACCGCAGCCGACGCACGCTTCCAGGTCGTAGACCAGGCGACCATCGTGCCACGTGCGAGCACCGAAGAGACAGCGATCGGTGCATTGTCCGCAGTCGATGCAGGCTTCTCTGTCCGTCACGGCCACGTAGTCGGAGCGGACCATTAGCTCCGGACGACCGAAGGCCTCGATGATCTGGAGGTCGTGACAGCAGCAGGAGCAGCAGCTGCACAGCGCGTAGACGCGGTGGTCGGGCCTGTACAGGGTCAGGTGGACCAGGCCGCTTTCGTTCGCGTTCGTCAGGATCTCGGCTGCCTCGTCCATGCCGACGGACCGGGCCTCGTGCTTTGCGACGAGGCCGTCGGCGATGTCGTCGAGGAGGAGGCAGACCTCGCGTGGGTGATCGCAGCGTCCGTAGTGGGTACGGCACTCGCACGCTTGGACCGCCACGGAACTCGCCTGGCGCAGGATTTCCATCGCCTGCTCCGTTGGCAGCACCCACTGCTCCCCGTCGATGGATTCGCGGACCGGGATCACCTTGGATGAGTGGGAGATGCTGCCCTCCCGCAGCCAACGATCGTAGCGGCCAAGGCGGTTCTTAAGAAAGGGGTCGACGCGTCTCGTTTCGTTCATCGTCCTCTCTTGTTCGGCGTCAAGACCCTACTGGTGCCCGTACGTCTGGACGTCCCGAGGGCCGTGTGGTCTTCGTGAGTTGTGAGCAGGACTTCTATACTGTCCAAACCCTCAGGGTCTTGGCATCGATGTGACGAAGCGCTTCCCGTCCTCCTTGCATACTCGGCGCATCAAGCGGCGCGCCGAGATGGGGCCCGCCGGCACGCCGCCGCCCGGCTCGACCCACTGACCTGCCATGTAGAAGTCCCTCAGTCCTGGCAGCGTCTGCTCCATACCGCGGCCCATGGCAGCCCCGATGGTCTCGGTGGTGAGCAGCCAGCCCTCCATCGATCCCTGCCAGTTGCCGGTGTACCGTTCGTACGTCATCGGTGTCGCGACGTCGACCACCTCGATCTGACCGGTGATAGGAGGGAAGCGCTTCTCCAGCCGGGACATCACTCTTAGAGCGATGTCCTTCTTCTCAGCGTCGTACCGCTCCTCGTCTTTGTGGATCGCTTGCCAGTAGTCGTAGTCGGATTCGAACATGACGACCAGAATTGACTTTCCGGGCGGTGCCAAGGTGGTATCGTAGCAGTAGTGCTTCACACTCAATCTCTCCCGCGCCTCACCGGCAATCGTCACTGGCTCCGTCAGCTCGTAGACGATCGCGTGCGGCTCGTCCGAGAGGTCCACTCCAACGCCGAGCGAGACCTGGATGATGGGTTGGAAGATCGGCCACTCTTCGTAGGTCCGCCTGATCTTCTCGTCGACGTACTCCGCGCCGAGCATATCAAAGATGGTTGCATGGCCGTCGGCGGCCGAGACGACGACCTCTGCGTGGTGCTCCGTACCGTCGCTCAGGCGAACCCCCACGGCAGAATCATCCTCGACCAGGATCTGGTCCACCCGCGATCTGTAGTTGATCTCGCCGCCCAGGTCGACGTATCTATTCTCGATCGACCGCGCGAACGCCAGCGAACCGCCGATGGGGTAGCCGGCGTCCTGATTGTGCATCCAGCCCAAAGTCAGCAGCATGCCCAGCATCGGGAAATTGGGCAAGTCGAAGAGCCTGTCGAGGGACTCGCGGAGAAAGGGATCCGAGAATCGGGTGGCATACTCACGCGTCGACATCTTGCTGTACTTCCGCAGGGCGCCCATGTGGGGCAGCAGCCTTACTCCCGTCCAGATCGCGTCGAGCAAGCCCGTCGGTCCTGCGCCCATGGCGTCGCCCACGCGAGCGAACCGGCGCAGCTCCCCGGCGAATGCCCGAATCGGCTCGGCGTCGCCCGGTGCCAGCTCCAGCAGATGGGCTTCCAGACGGTCGATGTTGGTGTAGAGGGTGAAGGCCCTTCCGTCGGCGGCCTCGAGTCGGGTGAACACCTCGTGGTCCACCATTTCCCGGCCCTGGACCGCGCCCAGCTCCTGCCAGATGCGGTTGAAGCTGCTGCCGGGTCTGGAGCCGACCAGCCAGTGGAGGCACCCGTCGAACGTGTAGCCCTTACGCTGCCAGGACGTGCAAAGCCCGCCGGGCTTGTCGTGGAGCTCGAAGATGCGGCTTTCGTAGCCGTTCATCTGGGCATAGCAGCCCGTCGAGAGACCGGCTACGCCGGCGCCAATGATGATCATCGAGTCTCGCATCTCGTCACCTCCTCCTTGCCAGGTGCGTCATAGACCCTGAAGGCCTGCGACGGAAGCCCGGCCTATGGCAGAACTCTCAAGACCGGCAACAGGGTCTGAATGCACACCGATTTATGAAGACCTCTGGGGGCTCCGCGATAGTCGTCAGTGACCCTCCGAACCCAACCGGAATCCGTGGACTGCCGCACCAACTGTCCCCACGATCAGCAGACCGATGATGGGAACCCCCATCAAGTACTTGCCCGTGGTGGAGAGCGTCGCCAGCCAGGCCACCGGATAGGGCCGGTAGGGGAAAGCCAGGATCAGCGCGATGATCCAAATGTTCTCCAACACGTCGAAGAACCCGCCCAGGAGGGGCAGCGTGTTGAGCCGCCAGAGCGGATTCGAGGGTTTGAAGGCCCGTTGGAAGAGCCAGGACGTGGTCAGGCAGAACGCGGCCGTGTAGATCGCTAGCAGGACGAAGTCCCCGACGTGAATCCAGATCATCTGCGCCCTGCCGGCTTCCCCGTACGCCTCGACTGCATCAAACGCCTCCGCGGCTGAGTAACCGGGGCGGCCGTCCAGACTCTGGCTCACCAGCTCCTCATCGGCGATGGGCAAGCTGACGAGGCCAACCATGCCTATGAGCAGGAGCAGGATCACCGCGGCCTTGGCTCGCGCGTAGAACCAGTCTGAAAGCTGGACGATTACCTGTCGCATCGATCCGGTGCTAGCGCGAACCACGGGCCGAAAACTCCCTGCCAGGGCTCGCGCCAGTCGGGGTATACGGGCGCATGGTCACTCCGGTCCGACGGATTGAGGCGAGGAAAGGAACGCGGCTAGCCTGTCGACCGCGCGTCGGATGTCGCGCCGTCTCCGCAGGTTCGGCCAGCGCACGTCGGCCCACCCAAGGACCGTGGCGCCCTTCGACTCACACAGCTCTGTCATCTGTTCGATCGTCTGCTCCGCGCCCCAGGCCCGCGGAAAGAAGTGCGTGAGGAGGAACGCCACCTGCTGGCCCGCAAGGGATGAGACCCCCTCGAGATAGGCGGCCATAGCCGTGGACATCCTGCCCCCGTTCACCGGCGAGCCGATGACCAGTTCGTCGTAACCGTCCAGTGGTGGTCTGCTCCTCAGGGAGATGTCCGCGCTGCCCGGCCGCGCCCGTCCGGCGGTCTCCACCTGGCGCAGCGTCACGTCGAGCCCTTCGGAGGCCAGTCTATCGCGCAGCTCCTGGGCGACGGCCCGGGTGTGGCCGGATTTCGAATGGAACACGATGCCGATCCTCATGCTGTTAGCTCTCCTTTTCCGCTTCGCTGGCTGGCTCACGACGTAAGCTGATCCAGAACGTGTCGTGTTGATTTGCGTCTCGATCGTTGTCAGCGTGTACGGCAGCCCGGAGCAGCCATGGTCGCCTCCGGGCTCACGGCGAAACCTGCCCATTCCCTGTCGTTGACGCTTGTGCCCTTCGTGGTCCACCATCGTGCCCTTCGTGATTCCCCTTCGTGTCCCTGGCGGTCCGTCTCGGCTTAAGCGTTCCCCTGCGGCCAGGCACTCCTAGATGGTGGGTCGCACGCTCTCCTCCAGCCTCCGTCGGGTGGGCTCCGCGGGGGATGTCGTGGTTCCTCCAGCCCAGCTAGAGGTCGCGGGCGAGCCGCCGCCAGCGCCGTTGCCTGTACCGGTAGAAGACGTGGGCCCAGGCCCATATCAGCGGGGTGAAGGGGCCCGCCTCGATCTCAATCTCGTCCGTGTACCGACAGCGGCTGTCCGTCATCGGCTCCAGCCAGATGCGGTGATTCCACGTCCTTACGACCCCACCACCCTCCTCCGACGCCAGCGTGAGATGCTCCTGATCCACTTGCACGACCGTGAGGGTGTGCTGCCAGCCGGGGATCACGTGGAAGAAGAGCAGTCGGGTCTTGATGACTGTCCCCTCTTGGAATACCTCGGGCCACGTTTCGCTTCCGCGGAAGCCGAGCAACCCGCGCGTGATGTGAAGAAAGGTATCGCGGCGGAGGAGCGTGTGCCACACATCATCCGCGGAGGCCGGGAGGTCCGTGTCAATGCGAGCGATCATAGGGTCCGAATCCTTCTCTCTCTCATGAGCTGCATCCGGGGGCTGACCCAATGGGAAAGCGGTTCCCGGTCAGCCGAGGGCCAGGTCCAGTGCGGCCTGGACGTGCCATTCCATCGTGTCCAAGAGCGTGACCGAGGTGTGTCCCTGGTCGAGGAGAAGGGGCAGCTCCGTGCAGCCCAGCATCACGCCGTCGACCTCGTATCCATCGATGATGCCGAGAAGCTCGTTCTTGCTCTCCTCCTTGATGATCCCTCTCGCCAGCTCGTCAAAGATGATGGCATTGATGCGATCCTGGTCGCCGTCGGTTGGCACAGTGACGTCGATGCGGCGCCGGGCGCAGGCCTCCTGATAGAACCTCGCCTGCATGGTGAACTTGATGCCGAGCAATAGCAGGCCTCCGAGCCCGCTTTCTTTGGCCGCATCGGCCATTACCTGGACGATGCTGAGCATTGGGACAGTCGCTCGCGCATCGATCTCGTCGAAGACTGCGTGCGGGGAGTTGGCGGCCATAAGAATGATCTCAACGCCCGCGCCCTCCAATGCGGCGATACCGCTCATGATCTCCTCGACATAACCATCGCGGTCCCCGCCGCGGTACTTACCGTCCTCCAGGTCTGTGAAGCGCTGGAAGTCCAGGCTGAAGATCACGATCTCGGGATAGTAGGTGACGTGAAGACGTTCGTGGAAACCCTCGATCATCCGGTCGCAGTAGGCGGACGTGTAGGCCGCGCTGATCCCGCCGAGGGTGCCGATTCGTGTCTTCATAGATGGGTTTCCTTGTCTGGGTGTTCCGCGAGCCGATCGCCACGCTGCAAGAGTCGAGACAGATGCCCGCGCCCTCATCGACTTCGACGACATTGAGCGCCTCGACCGCTGCCTCCTCCGTCAGGTGGCTCGTGTACCGGCAGTCGAGATGAGTGCCTATGTCCATATGGGCCCTCATGCGCGCCTTGATGCTGGGATGTCCGCGGCTCAGCACGATGCACAGGATACCGGACTCGAGGTAGGTGTAACTCCTCCCCTGGGCGTCGTACAGGGGGCGATTCGCGCCCTGCACGAAGTCGGTTCTGACGATGCCCTGGTATCCAAGACGATGTTTCGATGCAACACCCGTTCAGACGGCGCGCGTCGACGGGTTAGTCAGGTCCGAATGAAGGCGCTCTGTGGCCTGACCCGACTCAACCCGTGGCCGGCTTCTTCGGCCCCGTGGCGAGCTCGACGACGTACTGGACGGCTATGCTGACGGCGACCAGACCGGATGCCGTGTACCCTATGGTTGGACTGAGACTGAGAGGCCAGATTACGCACCCGGCGTAGACCAGCCCTGCTCAAAGAACCATAGCGACCAGCGTGCCGATGCCTTTGAGAACATGCCGTGCCATGTCTCGCTCCTTTCCCTCGTTTTGATCAGTTTGCTTGCCCAACTGCACCGTTGGTATCGACTTGCAGTGGAGACCAGGGAGAACCTACCCATGGCTGCGGATCGCGGCATTCGCCGCCCGCGCTCACGCCCCCATGACCGCTTCGTGTCTTTGGTGTGTCCTTCGCGCCCTTGGTGGGTGGCACATTCTATCGCGTCCCTCAGCTCACTCCCGCTGTCCACCAGCTCGCCGAGGACCTGGACAAACCCGGCCGCGGGGGCGCCGAAACGGGACCATCCTACGCTTCTAGTCTACCACGAAGGGCTAGTCTCCTGTTCGTCGGATGCGCCCGCTGGCCCGGCGCCATCGGGCCGAAACCCGTCGTCTGCACGCTCTCGACCCCAGCGGAACCAGACAGCCAGCGACACCGCCGCCGTGAGGACAGCTCCGCCCATCCCCAACGTGATCGCGAGAAAGACGAGCCATTCGATCTCCAAGACGTATCCCAGGCCGCCGCCGAGGCAGAAGAGACCGTTGGCCCGCAACGCCCAGCGGATGATCCGTTCGATGTCTTGTCCGGGGAAGACGGGTGCGATGAAGAGACAGGACAGGCCCAGGAATACGGACCATCCAAGCATGTTGATTGCCGAGAGGGTTGAGTACGGATTGGCCTGAACGATGTGCTCGAGCCCGCTCGTCAGACCCTCCCGGACGCTGACGCGCACGGCCGTCAGTTGGACGAAGTAGTGGATGCCCACGGCCAACGCGAAGAGTGCGCCGAAACTGGCGCCTATGCGCGTCAGTACCTTCCGCTCCGTGGGGACGGCGTCCTGGATGGCATGGAGCAGGACGAGGAAGCTGAGGGCGAAGACAATCATCGAGATCTGAGCCGCCGGCTTGAACGGTCCACCGAAAGCGCTATCGTAGGCGAGGTAGTCGGCCAGCGACGTCCAGGTGAAGATCGGTGATGCAGCCACGATAGCCACAAAGCAGACCGTGTAGCTCACGAAGGTCAGAGCGGCAACCACCGCCGCCCAGAAGCCCAGCTGCTGGGTGATTGGGTTCCCGTAGGCTGGCTGTCGACGGTTGTCGTGCACTGGCGGTTTCCTGTGAGTAGAAGAATGCATAAGATCGGGTCCCTTTCACGCTGGCCCGGCGCCGCATCGCCGATCTTGACCGTGCTCCACCTTCTCTACGCTCTTAGCGCGGTTTGGTTGCGCGGAGGACACGCTCTTGTAGCTTGGATGGCGAAGTCGCTCGGGCTTTCGATCCGCTCCGACGGCAGTCTAAGAACCCGCGACGATCGTGGGCGCACGTTTGGGTGGCATCGGCCATTGTGGCGAAGACCCGTCGGCCAGAGGGAGGCGCCCCAGATCCCGTCCTACAAGAGGCCGTCCACGAGGTCACAGATCAAGATACCAGAGGAGCATCGCGTTCTCGGCGACTGCGGCGATGCCGCTGTATCCATAGCGGTGGATGGCGCCAAGCTCGCAGCCCTGCTTGGCGTAGAAGCGGCACGCGCCGACATTGCTGCTGTCCGTCTCGATACCTAGTTGTCCGTAACCCTCGCTTCGCGCCCAGGCAGCCGCGTGGCGAAGGAGTTGACCGCCTACGCCGGATCGGCGGTGGTCGGGGTCGACCCGGATATCCCACAGGACGGCCAGATCAGGTCGCTGGAAGCGGTCAAGAGGGTAGACCGGAGCGTCAACGGCGACTGTCGCGCCGCCTACCGGGTCGTCGTTTTCGTCGGTGGCCAGGAGGATGCCCCAGCGGCTGATGTCGAACTGGCCGGCCCAGTGGGTCGGGTTGTCCTTGTGGTGGCTGTCGTAGTCTCGGATGAAGGGTTCGGCAACCTCTTCCTCAACCACACGTAGGCCGGCCAGCCCATCGTCGACGGGTTCGATCCGCAGGACCGAGCGAACCTCGTACCAGTTCGGGATCCTGCTGTAGAGATGGAACAGATCGCTCTGGATTGTCTCGATTGCCGCTGGCATCGCATCCCTCGGACGTGGGTTGGCGGGGCAGTGTAGCACTGGACCGATTCTCGCATGAATTGATACTCTGTCAAGGCGCGTTCGCCGCTTCCAGGTCGTCGCCACTCCCACGGGGATCTAGCGATCCCCTCGGCACGTGCGTAGAACACTACGTGTGCGAGTCGCTGCGCGGGCAAAGCGTTGCGGGCGAGGTTCGCTGCATGCGCACGTGGTTGCGTGTCAAAAACCATTCTCGAGGGACGGCGAGATCCCGAGTCAGGGGTGGAACCGTTGGCGCGCTACATTCGGTCCAGCCGATGGCTCCGACGGCCTCACTCTCGTCCAGATCGGCGAGTCCTGGCACGTGGCGCTTTGTCTCGACGAACAAATGGCCGAAGTAGTGGTCGACCTCATCGCCCCATAGCTGGGCGTGTGAGACCTAGACGAACTCATCCTCGCATACGGCACCGCCTGGCACAGGCAGCTGATCACCATGCTTACGACACACGAAGCAGGGCCCGGGAGTCGGATCCGTCACCTTTCGCCTCCTTCTCGCAGGCCCCAGATCGCGCCCCCTCGGCTAGAAACCGTGGAGATACCATGGACCATCGCGGTTGATCAGCTCCATCGTCTCTTCCTGATCTCCCTCGGGGCCGAAGGCGAAGCTCACCTCAGCCGCTGTGCCGTCGGGGCTGATCTGAGCTTCGCCCAACAGCCTCCCTTTGGCGAAGGCCTCGACGAACGGGTCGCGGTGCGTCTCGTCCGAGGCGAGGTCACAGATCATTTGGGTGTCGCCGTCGTTCTCCCCCCGTGGATCGCACAGGTCCGCGAGGCGATCAAACTGACCGCTACTGGCGGCGTCGAAGACCATAAGCACGACGTCCTCGGGGGTGTTCGCGTTGCTGGACGAAGGCTCGGCGTCGTCGCTCTCGATCACCAGGGCGTACGCACCTTGGCTCCCATCGCTCGACGTGATACTCACGATATAGGTCCGGAGACCCTCGGGTTCGGTGCTGGGGATCGTGAAGGAGAATCGTTCGTTCTTGCCGGGCCCCGATTGATCGTACTCGGCGACTCCATTCCGGCTCTCCAGCTCGAGGACCTCGACGATGAGGTCGACGGGGGTGTCCGGGTGCGGAATGACGTTGCCGCGGAGTGTCGAACCCCGGTGAGCGCTGTACGTGTAATACAGGGGCCCGGCCTCGGGAAGCCTGCCAATCGCGAAGAAGCGGGGGTCGAGGGCGAAACTGACCTTGGGAGAGGCCTCGAAGGAGGCCATATAACCGCCGCCAACGCCGCCAGCGCCCTCGATGACGATGTGGTACAGCGCGTTCTCTGGTATCGCGACGAAGAGGGGGTCGCTTCCACTGGGTACGGCCTGGAGGATCTGCCCCGTCGCTGCATTCTGGACGCCGACCAGGAGGTTGGCCGCGGACGTGACACCGGCACCGACGGTGTCGCCTGGCGAGGCCAGGAGGAGGAAGCGGTGGGCCTCCCCGGGGTCCAGGCTCTCCTCCAAGCCAATCGAGTGACCGGGGGCGCGCGTGACGTCGATGCCCATGAACGACGCTTCCAACTCGCCTTCGTCGGCAGGCTCGGCGATCACCTCGCCCGCCAGGGCAGCCTGGGCCAGCTCGATGAGCGCGGGATCGTCCACGCTTGCCAGGAGGTTCTCCAGCATCGATTCGGCCTGTGCCCGCATTCCATCGTCCTCGCTGAGCTGCAGGACCATGCCGAGATCGGTTACAATCCCTGTGAGGTCGTCAAGCCCTCCAATCTTGCTCATGGATACCGCCCTGTTGAGGTAGGCCTCATCAGCGGTGGGGTCGAGCTCGATGGTCCTGGTAAGATCGGCGACGGCCTGCTCGTAGTCTTCGAGGAAGGCGTACGACTTGCCGCGTACGCGGTAGGCGTCGGCGCTGGTCTCGTTCCGCGCAATGGCCTCGGTCAGGTCCTCAATCGCGTCGTCGTGCCTGGCGAGATTGAAGTAGCAGGTCCCTCGCTCCAGGTAGACCAGGTCCTGTTCGGGATCGAGCTCGGCGACCCTCGTCCACTCGGCAGCTGCACCCTTGTAATCGCCCTTCTCGAAGTGGCAGAGCGCGAGGTTCGTGTGTGCGTCGACGTTGTCTGGATCGAGATCGATGGCGGCCTCCAGCTCGACGATGGCGCTGTCGTACTCTCCGTCTTCGAAGTATGCCTCCGCGGATTGGAGGTGCGAATCCAGGCTGTCTCGCTCAGTCTCGGCGGGGGAGGGCTCCGCCAGGGTGGAGACGACTGTTGCTTCCAGTGGCTCTGTCATCACCTCCTTCGCCCCACCGCACGCCGGAACGAGGAGCGACGTGCCGATGACGAGGACGGAGAGGACGAACTCCCTTGATCGGCGCTTCTTCCACGTATTCACCTCACTCCTTATGCCACGTCTCTACCACATCGTTGAGGACTTGGCCCCTCAACTCGGGCCCTGGAGAATGCCGGGAAGGGGCTCCCCGGAAGCCGGGATCTGGCGCCACTCGCAAGGCGGCACGCCAGAACGGGATAGACGCCGAGGGGTTGGTGCCACCGGCACGGGGGAAGGTGGCGCCACGGGAGGCAGGTTGACCGGTCACGCTCGTGGGTGACCTTTGTGAGGGTTGGCCCTGGTATACCACAAATGGGGCCGGGTCTGAACTGGCTCGGTAGACGTGCGGCGGCGGGCAGAGGCAGGGTCTGAGGGACGATTCACGCTGGATGGGACCGGTCGTGCCCGGTTAGGTGCCTGGCTGGCTCCTCATCAGCACCACGTCAGCGGCAGTCCCCTTGAGAGATCGAGTTCCGGGCCAACGGGCCTCAAGCTCAGATCCTGACTAGGGCACGTGGGTCTTGGCGCGGCGAGCGATTTGCTTGCTGACCGACGGACAGATCTTGGCTCCCCTGAAAAAAGGTGCTCGCGGTGCCTGGCACCTGGCCTTCAGAAACTCCTTTCAGTCGAGCCGATCCTACGTGTTCAGACCCTGGCTCTTCACTACCCGCCCACGGCGCGACGCGTCAACTCGCGGTGTTCAACCATGTCCTCTACACTTGCCCAACGGTCGACGTAGGACCGCATCCGGGCCAGGATGGCCTGCTCCAGGGCCTCGCGCTCCGCAGATCCCACCGGGGGCAGCTCCTCTGCGGAACTCACTGACGCCAACCGCTCCGAGAGTCGATCACGGATGGAGCCGTCCTCGTCAGGCCAGAGGGCCGCGACGCAGTCGTCACATACCATAGATTCGTCCACGTAGAGATCCCCCGTAACCAACGGGAACTGGATCCCACAGACCGTGCACGTCACCTCCCGGACCCGTAGAAACGCCATTGGTGCACCCCCAGTCTCCGCCTTGATCAAGGTTGCCCAGGTTGAATGAGACACCGATCACCGTGTCGCCGTCCGCGACCCTGTCCACGTGCTGGTGGATGTCGACGCTGACGCCCTCCGGTAGCTCCAACTCCTCGCCAGGGGCGTACTCGGTGCCGCAGTACTCGCAGTGGAGCGAGAAGCCTCTCCGCATCACGACCGTCGCATCTCCAGCGAACACCCCGTTGGCCCCGGTCGACGACCTGCCCTATAGTTGCTGCAGCGACGTTCGATCATCGTGCCACCTTCGAGGGCAGTCGCGGGTCGTATCCGCGTCCTCCACGCTGGCGCGTCTCATGACCGGTCGACGTGAACACTGGATAGCCCGTCAACCGTGGCCCCCATGCGGGCTGCATGCCCCGAGGGGCCCAAGCGCAGGACGTGCCCGGCTGCCCCAGTCACGGCCATTATAACCTTGCTCCTCCGGTCGACCAAGCGACGGTTTTCGCGGTGAGTGCTGGCAGTCGGAATCAGCGTCCGGTCATGGTATAATGCTCGGACGTGGGCCCGGACCCGGGTTGACGCGGTAGAGACCTTCGGTGCGCCACACCTGGGCTGCGAGACCGTAGGCGCGGTGAGTTCCGTGCCTGAACCAGCTGGGAGGCCGGTTCAAGAAGGAGGCGCTTTGAGATTGCCAGCCTTCAGGTATCACCCCAATCCCGTCGCCACCGGCAGCGTCCTTGAGCCGGACGTGCGCTGAGTCTGCTGTGCCGAGGGGCCCGGCGCCGTCTACGTCGGTCCGATCTACGCCGTGGAGGGCTACGGGGAGCAGATCTACCCCTGGTGCATCGCCGACGGCTCGGCCCGCGAGAAGCTCGACGCGTTTGTCGCGGACGAGGAAGGCATCGGCAGTCGTCCTCGATGGGACGACGTGCCCGAGGAGGTCGCCTACCGCACACCCAAGTTCTTCGGATGGCAGCAGGAGTTGTGGTGGACTCCCTGCGGGGACGGTGGGGCGTACCTTGGACCCGCTGGCCGCCGAGCGCTTGAGGCCCTCGGCTCCTCGACTTTCGAGTGTCAACGGCGGTTCGCCGATTCGCGGTCGCCAGCTTCATCAACAGGCTGGAGGGCAGGACGACGGTTATAGCGTGGATACACTATCACGCACTGACAGGTGGAGGATTGTCGAAGCTATGATAGATGTGAACCCGATTGAGAAAGCTGTTCAGCACTTTGCAGACGGGTATCTCTGTTCCCAGTCTGTTCTGCTGGCCTATGCCGAAGAGCTGGGTATCGACCCAAGTACCGCGACCAGGATCGCGGCACCCTTCGGCGCCGGGATAGCGTACACCGGTAACACGTGCGGGGCGGTCACCGGGGCCCTTATGGCTATCGGTCTCCGGTACGGGCAGGACGTGTCGGAGGCCGAAGCGTCGAAGAAGGACATGTTCGAGAGACTGGAGGCGTTCATGTCTGCCTTCGAGAAGCTGCACGGCTCGGTGGTCTGTCGGGTGCTGCTCGGGCAGGATGTCAGTACAGAGCACGGCCTGGCGGCGGCCCGAGAGGAGGGTCTTTTCGAGACCCGCTGCCCGCGGTACGTGGGGGATGCGGCGCGACTCGTTGGGGAGATCCTGGCTGGTCGATAGCCGGGGGAGGGTGAGCTTGGCCACGGGCGCCCGGCAGCAGAGGGACGGCGAATCATCCCAGCGTCCGGGTACAACCTAATGCTGTCGGATGGGTGGCGCGACAGTGTGCTCGGGGCAGGGGAACCGCTCATCTCTTCGGCCTTCTTCCTTTCACAGGTGTTGAGAGGAGCAGGGCAACCCCGGATACTTTGGTGACTCTGGAAAAGAGAAAGGATTGGCAGCGATGATGACCTTGCGATGCACCCGCAGGCTACTGGACCTCTTGGGCTGTCCCTTTGACGAGGACCCGCCAGCCTCAACGACAGCCCTGGGAGATTGGTATGCCAACGTCATTCCCACAGCGGCTGGGGATCTCATATTCTTCGTCAACGAGCGATCCTTGCTCAGTGTAGCTCTGCCCGCCGAGGCAATGGACACGATGATCCCCGCGTTCGTGACGCGCGTCTACAACTTGCTGCGGAACCTCCGTGTCTCAACGGACATCGCACGACGCGAACGCGATGAGCTCCTGCCTGTCACGTACGCTACGACGGCCAGCAGGAGCGTCCTCGGGTCGATGAATGATATCGCTCTGGGTTATCAAGTTGAGGCCGTGAGCGCCCTGGAAGCCGGCCGTACACCACGCATCTCGGAAGCGGAGCTGGCCATAAGCCGACGGCTCCACAGCCCGCTGGATCACCGACTGCCCGTTGATGTGGCCAGGTCGATCCTCGCCGAGCACTACGGAGGTGTCTAGCGGGCGGACGGATAGCCAGAGCCTTTGCGCGTTGTCACCCGACGGCCCCCAAGACTTTTTGGGGGCGGAGGGCCCTCTATCCTGGGCGGAGCGCAGTCATACACGGGGCTTCAAGGCTCTCCAGGACGGGAATCCCCTGGTCTGCCCTCTGATCCTGGAGAGGCGGCCTCCGGTCGGCTGGGCGCAGATGGCCTCCTCGGTAGGCTCCGAGCGCGCTCCCCTGACAAACTGCGGTCGATGGCTGTCGATAGGAGGGAAGGCGGGCGGAAAGCCCTCTTGGAGACGGTCGTGGTCCTGGGGCCTTGGGCGAGCGGCGCCGGCCTGGAGCCCGTGTCCCGCCTCGCTCCAAGGCTCCACATCTTGTGATTTCCTTGGGCCGCCGGTTCTCCGCCAGGCTCGCCGCTATCAGGCGCCGGACAAGCGCCTGCCTACGGTCGAACCAGGCATTGCGCCGCCTATGCTGGCTCGTCCAGGGCCCCCTGGACTGCGGTGACAAGGTCCTCTATGGAGAAAGGCTTACACAAGACATCGGAGTAGCCGGCGGCGAGCAGTGTCAGCGTGTTTGCTTCCGTGTTGAGTCCCGTCATAGCGATGATGCTCAACCCCGGCGCACGCCGGCGGACCGCGCGGAGGAGCGCATCGCTGCCCGTCCTCGGCTCTGTCACGTCGGTCAGCAGCAGATCGACCTCTTGCACGTCCATCTCCTCCACCGCCTCGCGTCCGTTCGCCACCGCAGTGACCTGGTAGCCCTGAGCCTCCAGGCCTGCCTCAAGCGCGCCCCGCAGGGGATCGGCCTCTTCGACTACGAGGATCCTATCAGCCTTGGTCGGAGGCGCGCCAGCTGCTCCCGCCGCTTCGCCAGTCAGCTCTTCTCGCCCAATTCTTGGAAAGAAGATCGAAAAGGTCGTGCCTTCGCCCGGGGCCGTGTCGACGTCCACGAATCCGTCGTGCTGCTTGACGATTCCGTACACCTGGGCCAGCCCCAGACCTGTGCCCTCGCCGACCTCCTTGGTTGTGAAGAAGGGCTCGAACAGGTGTGCCTGCACCTCGTCCGTCATACCGGTGCCTGTGTCCGACACCGTGAGCTGAACCCAGTGCCCCGGGGCCATGTCCGGCGCCGGGGCCTTCTCCTCAGTGGAGAGCTCCAACGCGTCGACCGCGATGCGGAGGTTGCCGCCGTCGGGCATCGCGTCTTTGG
The DNA here is from genome assembly GCA_964542755.1 of uncultured Anaerolineales bacterium. Lineage (GTDB taxonomy): Bacteria > Chloroflexota > Anaerolineae > B4-G1 > B4-G1 > SKLM01. Next base: position 3,533 of record CAZIWL010000077.1, on the reverse strand, counting down.
CGTTGAGCGCCAGGTTCATCAGCACCTGGCGCACGCGGGTGGCGTCCCCCAGGATGGTGCACGCATCGCAGCCCAGCTCTGTCGTGACGCGGATGTTCTCCGGAATGGTGCGCCTCAGAATGACCGCTGTCTCTTCGACGGCCTCTGCGAGGCTGAGCGGTTCGGTCGCCAACATGGAGCTGCGGCTGAAGTCGAGGATCTGCTGCACCAGATCCGCCGCTCTACGGGACTCGCCTAGGATGGTCTCCAGGCCGTCCTGGAATGCCGGGTTCAAATCGCGCCGCCCTAGATCCATCTCGGCGCAGAGGATGATGGTCGCCAGGATGTTGTTGAAATCGTGCGCGACGCCGCCGGCCAGTTGGCCGAGCGCGGCCAGGCGTTCTTGCTGACGGAGCTGCTCCTCCAAGTCGATGCGTTCCGTGATATCTCGAGCGGACTCGACGATGTGGGTGATCTCTCCTGCCGTGTTGCGAATCGGCGATGCCCGGAGATGGAACCAGCGTTGGGGATCCTCGGCGGGGTACCCCACCGTCGCGCTCTCGTCGATGCCCGTCCTCAATACCTGTTGCGCGGGACACCAATCGCAGGGTTCATCGAAACCGTAAAAAGCGGAGAAGCACTTGGCTCCGACCACGCCCTCACGCTTGCCAATATCCCGTGCGAGGGCCTCGTTCATCCGGACGACTCTGAACGACGTGTCTACCACGGCGATCCCATCACTCATACTGTCGAGGAGCTCCCGATAGCCCCGCTCGCTCTCGCGCAGCGCTTCGTGCGCTTCCTTTCGCTCTGTGATGTCCGCCGCATACGCCAGCAGGCGGTCCTCAGAAAGCCGCACGCTGCGCACCGACCACCAGCGGGTCCGCCCATCCTTGGTCAGAATGGTGAACTCGTCTGTGGAGACATCCTCGTCGAGAACCCTCTGGAGGTGCTCCCGCGCTGATTCGGGGTCGTCCAGAGCGAGGTCTCTCACGTGCATGGTCAGGAGCTCTTCATGATCGTAACCCGTCATGGAGCTCGTCTCTCTATTAGCTGTAATGATCCGAGCTTCTCGGTCGACGACGAAGACCCCGTAGGGCGCATGGTCGATGTAACTCTTGAACCTTCTCTCGCTTTGCTTGTGTGCCTTCAGTAGACGGTCTTTCTCGGCGAGCGTTCGCGCCAGCTTCAGGTTGCTGTGGCTCAATTGGGAGAGCATCGTGGCGAGTTGAGTGTAGAACTGGAAGACCGTCTCAACCCTGTCCTTCCCCCAGCGTGGCACCTCGTCCAGCGCAGCGAGATACGCTTCCTCGTCGAAGCCGTATCGTTGAGCCTGCTGTCTGAAGAACCGCCTGTCGACGGGCTCATCCTCGAAGAAGAACTGGCCCAGGAAGAGATTCCCGACGTGTCGGCCGCCTACCACAATGGGCGTCGCCATGTCCCACATATTGTTCTTGCACTTGTAGAGCTTGTGGGTGCCAGGTTCGATGCCCGAGGAGAGCGCTGTGTCACTTTCGATGCAGTGTCGGCGCGTCTCGGGATGGACCCGGTGGAACCTCGTGCAGATGTCCTGCCAGCCCGTTGCGACCAGAATCTCACCCTCGAGATTGACGATGGCGATCCCAATGCCTGTGAGCTCATGGAAGTCATCCATCAGCGCCTGGATGGCGTCGACGTCGATGACGTCCTCCAAGTCCAGTGCGCCCAGATCCCCGTCGGGTGACAGGACGCTCTCGAGCTTTCGTTTGACGCGGGACTGACTCTCCCGGAGGGCCTTCTCCGCGCGCTTCCGCTCTGTGATATCCCGGGCCACGCCCTGCACACCGACGATGGCGCCGTCCTTCACGATCGGCGTGACACTGACCTCGATGGGGATGACGGCTCCATCTTTCCCGAGTGCTTCCAGTTCCAGCAGCCCATGCTCCGATCCCGACAATGCCTCAGCGAAGGCCTCCCCGGCGCGATCGAGATCCGATTCGGCGAAGAATCTCTCCAGTGCAAGAGTGGGAACCTCCTCGGGGCTGTAGCCGAAAACGCGCTCCGCGGCTGGGGATGCGTAGAGCACCTGCCCGTGGAGCCCGACCTGCCAGATGATGTCGGCACTCGATTCGGCTAGAAGGCGGAACCGCTCCTCGCTCTCCTGCAGCGCCTGCTCAGCTTCCCGTCGCGCTGTGATGTCTGTGAGGAGACTGAGCGTGGCGGGCCTCTCCTCCCAGGTGATGGGGACCACGTTGATCTCCGCCCATTTGGTCTCACCGTTCTTGTGGAGGATCCTGAAGGCGTAGACCGCGTGTGACGGACTCCCTTCCAGACGTTCTCGGTGCCTTTCGACGACCAGCGCTCGATCATCCGGGTGAAGGAGCTTGACGAACGGCTTGCCGGTCAGCTCCTCCCGACAATAGCCGCTGAGTTCACAGGCCTTGGGGTTGACAAACGTGAGTATCCCATCCTGGGCGACCACGATGGCTTCGTTAACGTTCTCCACCACGGCCCGGCAGTGCTTCTCCGATGCTTGGAGGACCTTCTCCATCTCCTTGGACACGCTGACGTCGCGGATGGTACCCTGCTCCGCGACGACGCGGCCTTCCTCGTCCCGGATGGCCACCGCCGTGACCAGCGCTTTGAAGGTGCTGCCGTCGCGTCTTCTCAGCTCGACTTGCCAGTCTTGCACGAGCTCGCGCTCTTCCAGGGCATGAAGATAGGCGTCACGCCCCTTCGGGTCGGCGTAGAGGTTGTTAAGGGGCAGACGCCGGAGTTGCTCCCGACTGTCGCAGCCGAAGAGCTTCGCCGTGGCCTGGTTGCAGTCGAGCCATTCTCCGTCCAAGGAGGTGATGAAGGTCGCTTCCGAGGATGTGCGCAGGAGGTTGCGATATAGGCTCTCCGCGTCCATTGCCGCCCCGAGGTGCTGGACCCGGCGCGCGTGATTCCTTTTTGCTGTCAAACCATCCTCCAGACACACTCTGAACGGTCCTAGGAGACGCCATCGCACGACAGAGGAGAACCCTCCCCTGTCAGCCGGCAGGGTGCCAAGGCGCACCTTGTTGGCGCAGTGCCCGCCGCCGGCCGTCGCAGCGAAAAAAGAAGACGTCGACAAACCTATTTCTATGAGTATACCACAGAAGGCGCGCATTGTCTCTGGGACGTTCTGCCTAATCCGGGTCTGACTTGGCCCGGCACGATTTCCCATTGCACCGTATCATTATGGCCCGTATGCGAACGGGGCGTACGGATGCCCCCAGCATCTGCGCCGATCTGTCACTTGGTTGCTCTGCGTCTTCTTTGCGTGCCTCTCTGTCATGTCGTTTTCTTTGGGCCGCGTTTGTATCTGGCGCGCCGCTGGGCTATAATCTGGCGCGTTCAGCAGCACGGTCGGGGCGATTGGCCCCCCAAATGTCATCCGTCCCCCCGAGGCGGTGACGACGGTGAAACACATTATGAAGGAGCAAGGAGGCAGACGTGAAAGCACACGAGCTAGACTACCAGGTATACGGCGACGACTTGCAGTTCGTAGAGATTGAGTTGGACCCCGGCGAGACGGTCATCGCTGAGGCGGG
>CAZIWL010000076.1:13263-20838 GCA_964542755.1 uncultured Anaerolineales bacterium | reverse complement strand
CCGAGTGATCGCCCTGAGCCGGTCCGCAGCAAGAAGAGGTCCGGGTCGCGCTGGGTCGTTGTGGGATTGGCTGTCCTGGCTGGGATCGCCGCCGTGACCGCCATCACCTTACTGGCCCTGCAGGCCACCGGCCCCTGGGGTGCCGCAACCAGCGGCTCCACGCCGGCGAGCACCGTTGCCCTGGAGCCATCACCGGTCCCCAGGTCGCCGGTCCCCAGCCCGCGCCCCACCAAGGCAGCAACCGAGCAGCCGGAAGCGGTGCCGTCGGATCAGGCCCTGGGCGCGCTGGGCACGGAGGACAACCCGATTGTATGGTCGTTCGTGCCCTCGGGAGACACGGAGCGCGTGAAGGCCGGTGCCCGTGCCGTCGCCGACCTCCTGTACGAAGAGACGGGGCTAAACGTCGACACGAGCATCGCCACAGAGTACGCGGGTGTCATCGATGGTATGTGCAGCGATCCCCCGGAGGCCCACGTGGGATCGCTCGCCACCTTCAGCTATCTTCTAGCAAATGATCGTTGCGGCGTCGAGGCGGAGCTGGTCGCCGTCCGCTTCGGTGCCCCGGCCTACAACGGCCAGCTTGTCACCCGGGCCGACAGCGGCATACGGAGCATCGCGGACCTGGAGGGGAAGACCTTCTGCCGCCCGGACCCCCTGTCCGCCAGCGGCTGGGTCATCCCCAGCCTCTCAATGCAGGCCGAGGGGATCAACCCCGATAAGGATCTGGCGGAGATCGTCGACGTCGGCAGCCACGATGCCGTGGTCGCCGCCGTTTACGACGGTGACTGCGACGCTGGGTCAACCTACGTCGATGCCAGGGCAATCCTCCAAGACAAGTACGAAGATGTACGCGAGAGAGTGATTGTGTTCCACCTCACCGTCGATATTCCGAACGAAGGCGTGCAGTTCATCCCAGGAATGGATGAGGCGATGAGGAGACAGATCGTGGACAGCCTGCTGACCATCTCCCAGACCGAAGAGGGCCAGGATGCCCTGGACACCGCTTACGGCTGGTCCGGCCTGGAGGAGCACGGGGATGAGTTCTATGAGCCGTTCAGGCAGGTTCTCCAGGCGTCGGGCGTGAGCATCGAAGACCTATCCTCAGAATGAGACCCGGTGGTTGCGCTGGCGAGACTGGAGGTGTCACGCAGCCGCCGCAGAACAACCGGGCGACAGCGACCCGCATCAGCTTCCCCTACGCGTGCTACCTCCGGCGGTCGCCCTTTCGTTCTGCAGAACGTTTGAAGATGGATTGAGGCCTCACCTGTGCTACGTCGCCGACGCGCCTGCGCCCTGTCTGGCAGCTTTGTTCCTATCGCAGAAGGGAGACCCACCTCCCCCAGCTACCCGCGCTCCCCGTGCAGGGGCATGCGCGTGTAGAAGGCCGGCATACCCGTGACTAACCGCCCGTTGCTCAAAGGTTTCTGGGACGGCTGGCCCGCCAAGCGTATCCGCTGGTGTCGCACGGACGCCTGTCGACAAGGGACAGACCAACTATCCACTCAATGGACTCAATCCTCCGCCGCCCTAGCCACAGGGCGAAGGCAGCGCGTCCGCCGGTCCGACTCGGCAGAACCGCAACCCATGGCTTGACACCCTCCCCCACCTAGACTACACTCCCCCCGACTCATGGCACCCGCCACCACGAAAGGACACCCAATGAACGGCCGCTACCGCTGGTTCGTCGTCGCCATCCTCTTCGCTTTCATGCTCCTCCACCAGGCGGACAAACTCCTCATCGGCCCACTGACAACGCCCATCATCGAGAGCTTCGACATCACCAAGGCCCAGATGGGCGCCGTCTCCACCGGCGCCCTCGTCGTCGGCGCGATCCTCTACCCCATCTGGGGCTACCTCTATGATCGCTTCGCCCGCCCCAGGCTCCTGGCGCTGGCGTCCCTCGTCTGGGGCTCCACCACTTGGCTGAGCGCCATCGTGCCGACGTACCCGCTCTTCGTCGCCACGCGGGCCTCGACCGGCATTGATGATTCCAGCTACCCCGGCCTGTACGGCCTGATCTCCGACTACTTCGGCCCCCAGATGCGCGGGCGGATCTACGGCTTGCTCCAACTGACCATGCCCACCGGCTATCTCCTCGGCATGGTGCTGGCGCTGACGCTTCGAGCCAGCGTCGGCTGGCGCGGCGTCTTCCTGATCACCGGGGCCGTCGGCGTGCTCCTCTCCGTGGTGATCTTCTTCGGGGTCCGCGAGCGGCCGCGGGGGAGCACGGAGCCGGAGCTGGCGGACCTGGAGACCATCGGCATCCACCGCTTCCGTTGGGACGCAGCACTCGATCTGTTCCGCAAGCCGAGCCTGCGGCTCCTCTTCGTGCAGGGTTTCTTCGGTGTCTTCCCGTGGAATGTGATAACCTACTGGTTCTTTCACTACCTGGAGACGGAGCGGAACTACACCCCCGACGCGGTGCTGACGACCATGTCGCTGGCCGTGGTGATCCTGGCGGCCGGCTATCCCGTGGGGGGCTCCCTGGGGGACTGGCTCTTCAAGCGCACACGGAGGGGGCGGCTGATCGTGTCCACGGTGGGCGTCCTCCTCGGGGCGATCTTCCTGCTTATCACGCTGAACATCCCGGTGAGGAATCAGGGCCTTTTCCTGGCCTGGTTGAGTGTGACCGCCCTCTTCATCCCCTTCGCCTCGGCCAACGTCATCGCCACGGTCTACGACGTGACCCTACCCGAGGTACGAAGCTCGGCCCTCGCGATCCAGTACTTCATCGAGTCCGCCGGCGCCGCACTGGCACCCTGGTTGGCGGGCCTGATAGCGGACCGGACCTCGCTGCGGGTGGCGATCCTGTCCATCTGCGTTTCAACCTGGGTCCTCTGCGCGGTCTTCTTCGTCATCGCCGCTTACCTCGTGCCAAAGGACATTCAGACGTTGCGGGCCCAGCTCCGTGAGCGCGCGGCTCGGGCTCGGGCTACCCGTTCCACGGCCGTTGGGAGTCCGACCGAATGATCGGCATGCTCAGACTCTTGGTGCGCGCGGCGCGGGAGATCGGCCTGCGGCCTACAGTGGATGCGGCGCGGTATCATGTGCAGAAGCTCTGGTATCGGCGCCGCTTTGGACAGTACGAGCTGCCAGGACCCGACGCCGCTGACGCGTACGTGAGGCCGGGGCCCGTCGTCGGGCACGCCCTGGACGATCAAGTCCTGACCGTCAGGTGCAGCGCCGGAAGATACCACGTCACGGTGCTGGCGCCGGACGTGGTGCGCGTGCGCTACGCGTGCCGCGGCGACGACGATGGTGCCGTGGCTGAAAGCCTCCACCAAGCCCCGCACTCCTACGTCATCGCCAGACCGGATGACGCCTGGCCCCCTTGCGACGTACAGGTGGTCGAGACGGAGCGCGACATCGAGTTCACGACCACCCGACTCACCTGCCGGATCGACAAGAAATCAGGTCGGCTGTCCTTCCTCGACCGGGATGGGATTGTCATCAATGAGGATGCAAGGCCCGTTGGCCGCCACCCCGGCGGCGCGGTGATCTGCGAGAAGCGCATCCAGAGCGACGAGCGGTTCTACGGCCTGGGTGAACGGACCTGCGGCGGGGGTCCTACAGGCGGGCTGGACCGCCGGGGCCGCATCCTGGCCATGTGGAACAGCGATCCGCAGACCTACGCCATCGACCAGGACCCCATCTACCTCTGCATCCCCTTCCTCGTTGGCCTTCACAACAGCGGCCGCCAGGGATACGGCATCCTCATCGAAAACACCTTCCGCGGCCGCGTCGATCTCGGTGCCGCAGATCGCGATGTGGCTTCCTATGCAGCGGTTGGCGGTGAGATGGCCTACACGTTCATCCACGGCCCGGAGCTTACGAAGGTCGTGGAGCGCTACACGGCCCTCACCGGCTGCATGCCGCTCCCACCCCTCTGGACCCTGGGCTACCACCAGAGCCGCTGGTCTTACTACCCCGAGGAGCGCGTGCGGCGGCTGGCCGACGATTTCCGTCGCATCTACCACGTCCCCTGCGACGGAATCCATCTGGACATCCACACGATGGACGGCTACCGCTGCTTCACTTGGGACCGGGAGCGGTTCCCCGATCCGGCAGCCCTGATCCGCGACCTACACGAGGACGGCTTCAAGGTAGTAACCATTGTCGACGCCGGCATCAAGGCCGACCCGGACTACGGGGTATCCCGGAGCGGTCTCGAGGAGGGCGTCTTCTGCGCACTGCCCAACGGAAGACTGGTCAAGGGACCCGTCTGGCCCGGCGCCAGCTACTTCCCGGACTTCACCTCACCTCACGCCCGACGCTGGTGGCGGCGCCAACTGGAAAGCCTCATCGATGTGGGCGTCGACGGCATCTGGAACGACATGAACGAGCCGGTCGTCTTCGGGCTGGAGGGGACCACCCTCCCGGACGCGACGCGCCACGATCTCGACGGGCAAGGAGGCGATCACGCCGAGGCCCACAACGTCTACGGGCTCCAAATGGCCCGGGCCACGGACGAGGGCCTTCGAGCGCTCAGGCCCGAGCGCCGGCCCTTCTCCTTCACCCGGTCGGGGTGGGCCGGCATCCAGCGCCACGCCTACGGCTGGACCGGGGACAATGCCGCAACGTGGGAGCAGATGTGGTTGACGATCCCCATGGTGATGAACCTGGGGCTCAGCGGCATGGCCTTCACTGGCGCCGATGTCGGCGGCTTCAACGGCGTGCCGAGCGCCGATCTCTTCACCCGCTGGCTCCAGATGAGTGTCTTCCTCCCCTTCCTCCGCACCCACACGCATCTAAACGACCCGGATCAAGAGCCCTGGACCTGGGGTGAGCCGCACCTCAGCATCAATCGTACCTGGATCGAGCACCGCTACCGGCTCCTCCCCTATCTCTACACCGCCTTCTGGCAGTGCGCCGAGTCGGGGCTGCCCATTGCCCGCCCTTTGCTCCTCGCGTTCCAGGAGGACGCAGGAACACACCGGATCGATGATCAGTTCTTGTGCGGCGACGATCTCCTCATCGCGCCCATTCTCGAGCCAGGCACCACGGGCCGAACCGTCTACGTGCCAAAGGGCCGCTGGTACGACCTGTGGAGCGACGAGCTCGTCGCCGGGCCGGCGGAGGTCGAGGCCGAGGCGCCCATCGAGAAGATGCCGATCTTCGTGCGCGCCGGCGCGGTGATACCTCTGGCGGACCCGATGCGCCACGTCGGTGAGCGACCCTTGGACAAGCTAACGCTCCATGTCTATCCACTCGTGTCAGCAGTTGATTCAGATGCCCATTCTGCCACCGAGGGCACCGCCCCCGAGAGCGCACTATACGAAGATGACGGCGAGACGTTCGCCTTCCACCGTGGCGACTATCGTCTGACTCGATTCCGGCTGGAGACCGAGGGTCGCCCTCTCCGTCGATTCATCCTCCGGCGGCACGCCGAGGGGGCCTACACCTCAGGTTGTGATGTGTTCGATGTCGTCGTCCACGGGTCCAAGGTGCCTCCTGCCCGTCTCGCTTGCGACGGACACGACGTACCGCCGGATTGCGCAGCCTTCGACCGCTCCAGGCTGCATCTCTCGGTGGGCTCGTTCCGAGAGCTAGGTATCACGTGGTCGTGACTTGGCATCGGATGGGGCGTCTTCAGGCCGCTCCCCTACCCAGCCGATGAGCAGTCACGCCTCCCTCGTCTCCGTCATCATGCCCGCCCTGAATGAGAGCGCGCATATCGCTGACGCCATCGCTGCGGCACGCCGCGACTACGGACCCGACGAGGTGGAGATCATCGTTGTAGACGGCGGGAGCACCGACGGCACGCTCGATTGTGTGCCGACACCGGAACGCGTGATCGACGCACCCCCCGGCCGTGCGCGCCAGATGAATCGGGGCGCAGCCCTAGCCCGCGGCGACTGTCTGGTCTTCTGCCACGCGGACACGCACCTTCCAGCTGGCTGGCGCGAGGCCGTGGTCGAGGCCCTGAACAAGCCGGGAGTCAGCGGCGGCTCCTTCGCCATACGGCTGGAGCCGGCTCGCGGCATCCTCCACCTTCTGAACGCACTGCGCTACCCGGCCGACTGGCGGCTCATGTACGGGGACCAGGCCCAGCTCACCTCGCGGGTCGCCTTCGAACGTGTGGGGGGCTACCCGGATCTATCCCTTATGGAGGACCTGGAGATGATGCACCGGCTGAACCGAATCGGGCGTCTGGTGCGGATCCCGCTCGCCGTGGTGTCGTCGAGCCGGCGTTTCCTGGAGCGCGGGCCGCTCCCTCAGTTCCTGTTGAACGTGACGCTCGTGCTCCGCTACCTCTACCTGGGCGCCGACCCCGAGGCCCTGGCCGAGATCTACTACGGGCGAGGCGAAGGAGGCGGATGAAACGGCGCCTCATCATCTTTGCGCGAGCGCCCTTCCGGGGGAAAGTCAAGTCCCGTCTAGCTGCCGACATCGGTGAACGAGCCGCTGCCGGGGTCTACGCGCGCTTCCTCTACGCCACGCTGCTGAGTCTAGCAAGGGCGGACCTCGAGGGGGTCGAGATCCGTCTATCGGTCGCATCTGCCGACGACGCACCAGCTTTCGCCGACGCCTTCCCCGAGTTCGATGTCACCGTCCAACCCTCGGGAGACATGGGGACACGGCTGGCCGCGGCCTTCGCAGCGGCCTTTCGGGACGGGGTGGATTGCGCCATATTGATCGCCACCGATGTCCCAGACCTGGACGCTCGAATCGTCCGGATGGCCTTCGGAGCCCTCACCCGAGCGCCGGGTGTCATCGGCCGGTGCCCCGACGGCGGGTACTACCTCCTCGGGCTCCGGGCCCCGGGGGCGGATCTGTTCCACCATGTGGATTGGGGGACGGACCGTGTACTGGGGCAGACGGAGCGGCTGGCGGCATCGGCGGGCATCAGGCTGGAGAGACTCCCCCCGTTGATGGACGTCGACACCGGGTACGAGCTGACAGTATGGCAGCGGAGCCTGGGTGATCGCGCCGGTCTCGACTCAGATGACAGCCCGCCAGGAGGAATCAAGGCGTGAGCACGCCCGTCACCGCGGTCATGGTGGGCGCGGGCGAGCGCGGCTACGCCGCGTACGGCCCCCACGCTCTGAACCATCCTGACGAACTCCGCTTCGTCGCCGTCGCTGAGCCGAACGAGGTCCGCCGGGACCGTTTCGCCTCCGTCCATAGAATCCCGCCCGAGGCCCAGTTCCAGTCCTGGGACGATCTCCTGGCGCGGGACCGGATGGCTGAGGCGGCCCTTATCTGCACCATGGATCAGATGCACGCCGACCCGGTCACTGGGGCGCTTCGGGCGGGCTACGATGTCCTCCTAGAGAAGCCCATCGCCACCACCCGGGCCGACTGTGTCCGCGTGGAGGAGGCGGCGGAGCGAGCCCGTCGCCTCCTCCAGGTCTGCCACGTCCTCCGCTACACGTCCTTCTTCTCCACCCTCCACGAGATTGTCGCGTCAGGGCGGTTGGGGGAGATCGTGGCGGTCGAGCATCGCGAGAATGTCGTGTACTGGCATATGGCTCATTCCTACGTGCGGGGCAACTGGCGCCGGCGCGACCAGACCAGCCCCATCATCCTGGCCAAGTGCAGCCACGACCTGGACATCCTCGCCTGGAACCTCGG
>CAZIWL010000076.1:0-13163 GCA_964542755.1 uncultured Anaerolineales bacterium | reverse complement strand
GAATGGCTGCGGCGGCTGGCGCCGCCCGTGGAACGAGCCCTCGACTACCGGCAGTGGCCGATCTCGGCGATCTCCGAGGACCCGAGCCGCGCCGCCCGGCGACGGGCTTTGGAGGAGGGGCCGTACGGTCGCTGCGTCTTCCGCTGCGACAATGACGTGGTGGATCACCAGACAGTGGTGATGCAATTCGAGAGCGGGGCCACCGCAACGCTAATCCTGAACGGTCACGCCCACGAGGAAGCGCGGACGATGCGGTACGACGGGACGGGGGCCACGCTGCGGGGGAAGTCCACCTACGGACTTGACGACGTGATCGAGATCCACGATCACGTCACGGGTGCAGTCAAGCGCATCCATTGCGGGACTAGCCATGCCCGTGTGACGGGCCACGGGGGCGGGGATGAGGGATTCATGCGCGCCTTCGTGCGCGCCGTGCGCGCGGCGCACGAAGGCACACCGCAACCGCGTCAGGCGCTGGAGAGCCACTTGATGGCCTTCGCCGCCGACGAGGCCCGCCTCAACGGCCGCGTCGTCACGCTCCTTCCACGATGACGCTTCCCACCCCGAAGGTCTTCGAAGTCGCCCTCAAACAACGATCACCATCAAACAGCAAGTGTATCGTCGAGAAAGAAGGAAGTCTCTCGCGGTGCCTGGCACTTGCCGAAGGCGCCTTTCCAGTGCCTGGCACCTACCTTCAACCCACATCAGAAGGTTCTCTTCGGTAGATCCAAGACTGAACAGATTTCACAGACTGGGAGCAAGTAACAACCTCAGAAACCAGTGCAATCTCTGATCCACTTCCAGTTCCGGCTCCGTCCGAGTCAGGATCTGTGCCAAGGCGCGCGTGGAGACCCCAAGGTTCTCAAGTTCCTCGTCATCCACTGAGCATCGTCGGCCAGCCCACCGACCACGCGGTATTGGGGACTCCACAGAGACCTTTGGAGTCTCTCCACGGAGCAAATTGCATGCTCCGTCGACTGACGATATAATCCCCAGTCACCTGCCCATCATCCAGCGCTACTCAAACCGAAAGGCGCGACATCCAGGGGGCCAGCTCATGAAACAGATCGATCTGATACTCGACGGCGGGGACGTCCTTACGATGAATGAGGAGTTCGACATCTTCTCCCCCGGCGCCGTCGCCGTCCAGGAAGACGAAATCGTTGCCGTCGGAACGCCCGATGACGTGACGGCAAGGTACAACGCCGAAGAGGTCGTCGACTGCACCGGCTGCGCCGTCATCCCTGGCTTGATCAACGGCCACACCCACGCGCCGATGACCCTCCTCCGCGGCCTCGCCGACGACCTACGCCTCGACGTCTGGCTCATGGGCTACATGATGCCCGTCGAGCGCGAGTTCGTCCAGCCCGACTTCTGCTGGCTCGGCACGCAGCTGGCGTGTGCGGAGATGTTCCGCTCTGGCATCACCTGCTTCGGCGACATGTACTACTACGAGGAGGCGGTCGCCGACGCGACCGCCGAGGCCGGCATGCGGGCCGTCTGTGCCCAATCAATCCTCAAGTTCCCCACACCGGACGCGGCCAGCTACGATGAAGGGCTCCGCCTCGCTCACGACTTTGTGGCTCGCTGGGCGGGACACAAACTGATCGTCCCCGCCATCGGCCCCCACGCCGCCTACACGACCACCGCCGGGATGCTGCAACAGAGCAAGGGGCTGGCACTGGAATACGACGTACCGATCCACATCCACATCGCAGAGACGGAGCAGGAGGTCAAGGAGCAGATGGAGGCCCACGACATGGCCGTCGTGCCCTGGATCGAGCAGCAGGGCCTCCTGGAGGCGAAGGTCACCGCCCACCACTGCGTCCACCTGGAGGAAGCCGAACTGAGGATCTTTCAGACTCGGGGCGCCGGCATCGCCCACAACCCGTCGAGCAACCTGAAGCTCTCCAGCGGCTTCGCGCCTGTGGCCAAGATGCTCCGTCTGGGCATCCCCGTGGCCATCGGCACCGACGGGGCCGCCAGCAATAACGACCTCGACTTGGTCGAGGAGATGCGGCTGGCTGCACTCCTCGCCAAGGGCATTACGAATGATCCCACGGCGCTCCCGGCCCGCCAGGCCCTGGCCATGGCCACACGCCTCGGGGCGGAGGCGCTCCACATCGCCGACCGGACCGGCTCGCTGGAGGCGGGGAAGCGGGCCGACATCGCCATTGTCGATCTCGAAAGGCTCCATCTGACTCCGCGCTTTCACCGGCAGAGCGACAGCCTTTACTCCCTCTTGGTCTACTCCGCCAAGAGCTCCGACGTCTGTCACGTGCTCTGCGACGGCCGCTGGGTGATGCGGGATCAAGAACTGCTCACGCTCGACGTCGAGGATCTTCGCCGCCGGGCCGCCAAGGTTGCGCGCCGCATCGATCACTTCCTGATGGAGCGCGAGGAGAGCGTCCTGAGCAAACTCGTCGCTATCGGCGGCGTCGACCGGGTGGAAACCTTCGAGGTGCAGGTGAAGGTCCATCTGCAGAACGAGGATGGGGTCGAGGAGATGCTGGAGAAGGAGGAGATCCCCGTGGTGCGCTCCTCATGGCGGCACCAGTACGACACCTACCTCCTCTTCGGCGATCTGGAGAAGAGCCGGCTCCGGTACCGGGAGGACGAGATTCTGGACGAGGACGGCGACATCGAGGAGATCGTCTACCGCCTCACCCTCATCGGAGAGACAAAGGACCGCGAGTTCGACCGCTCCATCGTCCTCTCCCGCTCGCGGTTCGACGCTCCGGCCACGCACAGCCGCCGCTTCTATCGCGAGTACTTCCAGCCAGTCGACGAGGCGCAGATTCACAAGGACCGGCGCCGGTATCACATCCGCTACGGGGGGACCGATTTCGCCATCAACTTGGATCGCGTCACAAAGCCCAAGCTCGCCGGCGTCTTCCTAGAGATCAAGAGCCGTACCTGGTCAGCGCAGGATGCCGAGCGGAAGGCGGAGCTGATGGGGGAACTCCTGGGGCTTTTCGATGTCCAGCAGGAGGTCGTTAAGCAGGAGTACGTGGATCTGGCAAAGGGGCAGGCATAGATCGGCACCGGCGTGGACAGGCGTAGCTGGGCATGGATCATTTAGCCCAGGGCGCCCTGGAAAGCGGGCGCCGCGGGTCTAGTACGGAAACCCACAGCGGAGGCTAGTGATCGCCGGCCTGCGCGGCGTGGAGAAGTCGGCACCCAATCCGTACGGCGCTGTCCGGAGTCGCGGCGTGCTCAACCAATGCCGCCACCGCGTACATCGATCCCTCAGATGCTGGCGACACGCCGATGAACCAGGCGTGTGGGTTGCCCTCGCCGGCCACGGCGATCCCCCAGTGACCAGGTAGACCCTCACCGCTCAGTCGTTCCCCCTGGGGGTTCCAGTGCCGCCAGGCTGAGAGAACCGTGTGCGCCTCGCTGGGTGATAGGACTGCCTGAGGCTCGCCGAGCTCGATCTCCCGCCAGCGGAATGCCTCGTCCTGCACAGCGAGCACGAGCTCCGGCTCCGGCAGGGCGCCATCGTTGCCCACAGCCGCGGCCACCAGCGCCATCTGAAGCGGCGAGACCGTGAGCGTGCCCTGCCCGATGGCCTCCAGCTCAGGGGTGGCTGCCGTTTCCGCGCTCCAATCCGAGGCCTCAGTGGGCAGGGCCAACTTCGGCGGTTCCAAGAGCCTCCAGCGCGCCATCGCCTCTGCCAGCCCCTTCGGTCCCATGCGGTCGCCCAGATCACGTACGGGCGCAGGGCACCCCGCGGCGTAGGCGTTCGCCAGCGTAGCGGCGCCCTCCGGGGGACCGCTGCAACTCAACTCAGCCCCATCGACAGGGATCCGCTCCGTGAGGGCTCCACCAACGTTCGCCTCCAGGTCCTCGATCACACCCTGACGCAGGGCTTCGGCAACCACGACGGTCTGGAGGGCCGTACCGGGCTGGTAGAGGCCCTGGGTGGCCCGATTCAGCAGGGGAGCCGACCCGTCCTCTCGCAGCGCCCCCCACGTCTCCTCGAGATGCCCAGGATGGAAGGTGGGCGACGAGGCCATCGCCAGGATCCCACCCGTGTCCCCCTCAATGAGCACCGCAGCCCCGTCCTTCCCCTCCAGAGCCTTCTGTGCTAACCGTTGGAGCTCCGCATCGAGGGTCAGCTGCACATCGCGGCCCTCCGGCGGGCGGTGGAGGAGCGCCTGCCAGGCGGTCTCCAGCACACCACGCCCCACCTCCCCACGCAGGGCATCGTCGTAGGCAGCCTCCATGCCGCCCGTCCCGTAGCGAAGGGTGGCGTACCCCACGACCGGCGCAGCCTCCGGCACCGGATACGTCCGCGTGATCACCCCAGAGGGTGCGATCCTGATATCCGTCAGCGGCTCACCCTCCCGGTCCAGGATACGGCCCCGGCGGATTCGCTCCTCATAGAGCACTCGTCGCGGGTTATCCGCCCGGGCACCCAGCCAGTCAGCCCGTGCCACGGTCCAATAGCCGCACGTGGTGGCGAGCACCGCCAAAGCGACGACTAGGGCGCCGGCCGTGCGCAGCAGCGTCCGCTGGCCCGATGCTTGCTCCGACGTTGCTGCTCCAGTCTGCAGCGCCCCGGCCGACCGGCGCCCCGACCGGTCTGATATGCGGATCAGTAGTCCAAGGACGATGAATGTGGAGAGGAGGGATGACCCACCGTAGGATAGAAAAGGGAGTGTGACGCCCGCGATGGGCGCCAGCTTCACGTTGGCGGCCATGATCACCCAGGCCTGGATAACCAGGCCCGCAGTCAGGCCTGCGGCGAGGTACCGCTCGAAGGCCCGGCCGGCCCCCGCAGCCGCGCGAAATCCTCTGAGCAGCAGGACTGCGTAGAGCCCGATGACTGCGAAGAGCCCTACAAGGCCAAAGGACTCGGCGATGGCCGCGAAGGTGAAGTCTGTGTGGACCGCGGGGATGTACGTCGGCCACCCCAGGCCCAGCCCCTCACCGAGCACACCACCGGCCCCAAAAGCCAGGAGTGACTGCACGATCTGGAAAGACCAGTCGGCGGCCCCTGCCCAGGGATTGAACCACCCGTCAACGCGCAGCGCCAGCCGGGACGACACGGCGTAACCCACGGCACCCGCCGCCGCGAAGAGGGCCAACCCAGCACCAACGTAGCCTGCCTGTCCTGTCGCCAAATAGAGCATCGACAGAAACGTGAGGAAGAAAAGCATAGCAGCCCCAAGATCCTGCTGGGCAGCCAGCAGCAGGGCCGTCAGCCCGAACATGACCAGCAGGGGCCCCACGTAGGCCAGGGGGGGCAGCCGAATGGGGCCGATCTTCCGGCCGACCGCGACCAGGAGCCTGCGTCTCTCGGCCAAGTAGGAAGCCAAAAAGACGACCATCAGGAGCTTGAGTGGCTCCGAGGGTTGGATGTACGCGCCCGCAAAACCGAGCCAGAGTCGTGGCCCGGCGCCGGAGGGGTTCACCCCCAGGATGAGCGTGGCGGCCAACAGGAGGAGTCCGCCGACGAGCCAGGTGTAGCGATACCGTCGGAGCCAACTCAGATCCTTGCCGATCCGCACCACGACGATCAGCGCCACCACGCCCACGAGCACCCACGTAGCCTGCCGCGCCAGGAAGTTAGGGGCAACGCGTCCCACCATGAGCAGCCCCCAGCCGGTCAACAGTGCGGCGGTGGGGAGAAGCAGGGAATCGCGATTCGGCAGGTGCCGGCTCAGGGTAAGATGGGCCGTCCCGAACGACAACGCAAAGCTGAAGCAGGTGACGAGCAACTCGCCCAGCCCGAAAGGAGCGTAGGCCAGGTGAAGCGTGATACCAGCCACCGACACAAATGCCGCCGCGAGAGCCAGAAGGATCGCCTCGCGCCGGTTCGCACTCGGCGCCCCGGTGAGCGGCTGAGTTTGACTGAGGCGTTGCGAAGCCAGGCTCACTAGCCTAGGTACTTCTCCGTGATCGGCCCGAGCTTCTCCTTGGTGGCCTCCGGGATGACAGCCTGGTCGGTCAGAATAGCCGTCGCCAGCGCCTCATCGCACGCGCAGCCGCGCTCGATCTTGGCCAACTCCGGGACCAGAGCCTGGATGGCCTGCTGCGCCAGCGCCGCGTTCTGCTTCAAAATGCGCACCACGGCCTGGACGGTTACCTCCTCCTCCGTCTCGTGCCAGACGTCATAGTCAGTCACGTGGGCCATGACTGCGTAGCACATCTCCGCCTCGCGGGCCAGGAAAGCCTCGGGGCTCGTGGTCATCCCGATGATGTCCATACCCCAAGAACGGAAGGTGAAGCTCTCCCCTTTCGTGCTGAAGCGCGGCCCCTCGATCGTTATGAACCGCCCATGGGGATGAACCGACCCGCCGGCAGCCTTGGCCGCCTCCGCGAGCAGGATCGAGAGGCGTGGGCAGAAAGGCTCGGCCGTGCCGATATGCGCAACCAGTCCGTCGCCGAAGAAGGAATAGCGGCGCCTCTTGGTGAAATCGAACAACTGGTCGGGGATGACGATCTCCCCGGGATGCATCGTCTCCCGCAGTGAGCCACAGGCACTGACGGCGATGACCTGCTCAACGCCAAGGGTTTTAAGGGCGAAGATGTTAGCCTGGTAGTTGACCTCGGTGGGCATCAGCCGATGACCCCGGCCGTGCCGCGCCAGGAAGGCCACACGAACGCCCTCGATCGTGCCCACCCGGATCTTGTCCGAAGGCTCCCCGAACGGAGTGCCGACAGCGAACTCCTCCACGTTGGACAGCCCCTCCATGTGATAAAGGCCGCTGCCGCCAATGATGCCGATACCGACCGGAGCCACGTCTTGATTGGGGTTCATAGGATCTCCTGCTGGACTCGTCTGCGAAAAGTCATTCTGGCTCGCTCCATGATCTCGATGCGGCAACCTCATTCATGCCCTCGGCGTGCCCCCGGCGGGCGCGCAGCCGAGAGACCTGGCCTTCCTCGGACGCATAGAGAGCGTGACGACCGATGTACGCCTCCACCCCCGGCGGGACAAGGTACCGAATCGGTAGCCCCTGGGAAACCCGGCGCCGAAGGTCTGTGCCCGAGATCTCCAGGTGGGGCGCGTCCAACCATGCCAACCGCTCCGAAATGCCACGTAGCCTCTCCTCCAACGAAGAGAGGTCCGCCTCCGATCCAGGACGCTGCATCACCCCCAGATGGGCTTGCTCCAGGATCCCCGCCGGATCCCGCCACGTCTCAAACTCGGCGAGGCTGTCCCCGCCCATGAGGAAGAAGAGGGATCCACCCGGATACCTTTGATGTAAGATCCGCAGCATATCGACCGTGTAGTGGGGACCGCGGCGATCAACGTCCACGTCAGAAAGGGCGAAGGCCTCACGCCCCGTCAGAGCGACCTCAAGCATGGCCAGCCGATGGCACACGGGCGTGATCGGCTCATCAGGTTTGTGGGGCGGCCGCCCCGCCGGGACAAAGAGAACACAGTCAAGCCTGAGTTGCACTAGACCGTTCTCGGCGAGCACCAGGTGCGCGTAGTGAGGGGGGTCGAATGTACCACCAACGACTCCTATTCTGTCGAGCTCAGGGCCTAGCGCTGGTTGATCGAACATTCAAGGGCCAGGAAGATCCGAGCAGCTCCCTACTCTTCCCAGGTAAGCGCCATGTCGCCGATGTGGATGGTGTCGCCGGGCTCCACCCCGGCCTCGCGCAGCGCCTCCGTGACACCGCGGCTCCGCATCTGCCGCTGGAACCGCTGCACAGACTCGTCCAGGTTCCAGACCGTCATCGCGGACAGCCGCTCAATCTCCACGCCGCTCACCCGCCACCCATCCTCCACGCGCTCTATGGTGAAGCGGCCCGGGCCGCGCGCGTCCTCGTCCTCAAGCCGGAAGACCGGAAGCTCCTCTTCCTCCGTCGTCTCCTCCGGTAACTCGGCGAGCATCGTTGCCGCACGGTAGAGGAGCTCACGCGTGTTCTCCCGCGTGAGCGCAGAAACAGCCATGACCGGGTAGCCTCGCGACTCCACCTCGCGTTGAACCGCGGGCCAGCGCTCCGCCGCCGGCGGCATGTCAATCTTGTTAAAGGCGACCAACTGCGGTTTCCGGGTTAGGTCCTCGCTGAAGGAATCCAACTCCTCATTGATGGCCTCGAAGTCCTCCAGAGGGGTCTCGGACGTGCCGTCCAGAAGATGAATCAGGAGACGGGTCCGCTCGATATGGCGCAAGAACTCGTGTCCCAGACCTTTCCCTTCAGAGGCCCCCTCGATCAGTCCGGGGATGTCGGCCATCACAAACTCCGTCTCCGGGTCGAGCGCCACCACGCCCAGGTTCGGTTGAAGGGTGGTGAACGGATAGGCGGCGACCTTGGGCCGGGCGCCCGTCGTGGCGCCAAGGAGGGTCGACTTGCCCGCGTTGGGCATTCCCACGAGCCCCACGTCAGCCAGTACCTTCAGTTCGAGGCGCAGCCAGCCCTCCTCGCCGGGCTCACCGTGCTCCGCCATCCGCGGGGCCTGATTGGTCGGAGTGGCAAAACTGGCGTTGCCGCGCCCGCCCCGGCCCCCGTGGGCCACCACCAACTCCTCACCCGGATCGGTCAGGTCTCCGAGGAGCTCACCCGTCTCGGCATCGTACACCATGGTGCCGGGCGCGACGGGGGCCCGAACGTCCTCCCCGGATGCCCCACGCTGCTTGCTACCCCGGCCGTGAGCGCCTCGGCCCGCCTTGAAGTGGGATCGCTTGCTGAAATGGTAAAGGGTGCTCCGGTGGCTGTCGACGTAGAACACGACATCTCCACCTTTGCCCCCGTCCCCTCCGGCGGGCCCACCGTGGGGGACGTACTTTTCGCGCCGGAAGGCAACGGCACCGTCCCCTCCGTCACCGCCTTTGACATAGATCTTCGCCTCATCATAGAACATTGCACCCTTAGGATACCGCAAACGGGAGGTTAGTCAAGGGTATCGTGGAGCGGGGACCCTCACGCCCTCACCGCACCCTCGCCAACCATCCGGTCGCGAGCCCCAGGGCAGCCATAACGCTCAGACTGGCGAAAGCACCCGCCCAACCGACGCCCTCGACGAACCCACCGAAGACAGCGGGACCCAGCAGCATCCCTCCATTCTGCCCAACCATGATCATAGCCATGGCCAGACCACTCTGCTCCTCATCCCCAGCCGCCTCCACCGCCGCCGCGAAGATGTTCGTGGGAATCAGGCCGAACACAATGCCCTGCACGACTACCAACACGAACAGCCCACTCAAACCCAGCGCGGCGGGCAGCGGCAGCAGCAGCAGAGCCAGCGCAAACCCCACGAGGAAGGGAGTCTTGCGTGACCCGATCCTGTCCGACACAAGCCCTCCTCCTGGCGCCGAAAAAATCGTGATGAGAGTCGGCACGCTGGACAAGAGGGATGCCTGAGCCAGCGTCAGGCCGCGTTCGTCGGTCAGGAAGGTCGGCAGATAGGTGCTGGCACCGATCACCGCGGCGTTGAAGGCTCCGAAAGCAGCGGCCAGCAGCCAGATGTCGCGGTTGCGCAGCACCTCGGCGGCACCGACAGCCGGGGCGGACCGAGCTTCCGGCGCCGCTGCGGGAGCCGACCGACCCGTGCCAACGCCCAAGAGATATAGCCCAGTCACTGCGAGGGCGTAACCGGCGCCGAGCCACCACACAGCACGCCAACCCCACGCTCCGCCGACACTCGGGGCCAGGATCAACATAGCGGCCGTGCCGACGGGGACCCACGCCGCCCAGATGCCCATCGCCGTTCCGCGGTCATCTCTTGCGAACCAGCGGGCGATGATCGCCGGTGCCAGCACTGCCATGAAGCTCGTTCCGATCCCCTCGATGACCCGACTGGCGAGGAGGACACCTGTGTTCCGGCTCAACGCCCCAAGCGCTGCTCCAACAACCAGGGACCCGCCAGCCAGCAACCCCGTGATCCGACTCCCAACCCTCTGAAGGATGAAGCCGGACGGCAGCGCCAGGAGCAGGCCAGTCACGGCATAGACTGACATCAACAGACCAGCACGCCCCATCGACAACCCCAGGGCGTCCATGAGAAGGGGCATGATAGGCGGCACCTTGAACTGGTTCAGCGGCGCCGAGACGCTGAACAGGAGCAGCACGACCAGGATCAGCCAAGCCCTCGAAGGCGTCGCCCGTTTGCCGGTGATTTCCCGTCGGTTGCATTCCCCCATATAATCCTCTTCGAACAGATACACATTGAGCCGGGGTGCCTGAGACGCAGTCCCCGAGGCATCCCGAGCAGGCGAGGTGCGTCTGGCGCCCCACCCTCTCGACGTGCACAAGGCACCCCGGCTTCCCGGCGCGTCCCGCCCCCTTCCACAGGGAGCGCCGTTTCGACGCACGTCCTCCTAGTAAGCGCCGAACTCGCGGGCAGCCTCGGCCCAGGTCCGGACAAGCTCAAGGTCGCTGCCCTCCATCTCCCCGACGCCGGTGCTCATGATGAAGCCCCCGCCCTCGCCAACTCTCTCGCACAGTTCCTTGGTCCTGGCGCGGACCTTCTCCACGGTGCCGTTCTTCAGGAGCGAGTTCTTCATGCCGCCGATAATGCACATCGTATCGCCGACCACATCCTTGACCTTGAAGATGTCGCTGCGCTGGAACCAACCCGCGGTCTTCCCCTTCGGCAGATCGGCCAGGTATTCGAGCCGCTGGTCCCACACGCCCTCGTAGAAGCAGATGGGCATGATGTCGTGCTCCGTCAAGGTGACCATCATCTCCTTGAGCTGCGGCCAGTAGAAGCGCTCAAACTGCTCCAGCGACATGAATCCGTCGGATCCCCGGTGAAGCGGGATGAAGGCCCGTTTGAGCCCCGTGGCCTGGCAGAAGCTGAGCGCGAAATCAAGTTGATACTTCAACGCCTTCTGCTCGGCAGCCAGGAGCTTCTCGGGGCAGCGCATGATGTCGAGCATGATCCCCCGCATACCGCGCAGCGTGTCCGACATGAAGTCGAAAGGCGCCTCGATCAGCGCGCCTGCGAGGAACGTCGGAGGGAAGCCCAACGCGGCCATGCGCTCCGTAGACTCACCGATGTGAGCGGCGTCCTTCAGCGCCACCTGGATCGCGTTCCCGAGTGCTTCGAGCGACTCCTGCACCGGTGGGGCGGCGTACATCGGTAGATTGCCCAGGTGGTAGTGGCCGAAACACCACATGATGAACGGCGGCAGGAACTTGAAGCCGTCCAGCTTCTTGAACGCACGCGGCAGGTAGGTCCGAATCGCCCAGTCGGATGGATCGTCCAGGAAGTCGTCGTAGTCCTCGGCCTTCATGAACTCATGCTCGTCAAACTGGAAGGAGCCATTCTCTGGCAACTGCTTGCCAGGCCACTTGGTCATGCGGTCGCCCAGGACCAGGCTGGGACCCGGGTTGTTGAAGAGCCCCAGGACCGAGTCCGGTTCGAAGTCAAGCGCGAACTCCTCGAGGAGCTCTTGAGCCGTATCGAAGTCATGGTGCTGCTCTGCATGCGTCACACCGCCGTACTCAGCGAGAAGGTAGCCCGCTGGCATGAAAAGCGGCACCCGATCCGGTTGCTCCAATTGGAGCGCGTCATTCAGCCGCTGCTGGCGTTCCGCCAGCAACTTCTCGTTGCTCTTGCCCTTGTCCAGAGGATTCTTAGCCACGTTCGTTCCCTCCCGTCCACTTCTTCGCCAGCGACACAGCCGCCATCGCGTCTCCGCCGTATGCATCTGCAGCAGCGTACTCACTCACCCCTTCGTCGACGGCCCCGCCGCCGACCATGATCCTGACTCCGTCGCGCAGACCAGCCGCCTCGATCGCCTCAACCGTCTCCTTCATCGAGTCGAACGACAAGGTGAGAAAACCGCTAAGCGCAACCACCGATGCAGCAGTCTCTTCGACCTTATCCACGAAGACCTGGGGCGGAACGTCGACGCCCAGATCGTGGACCTCGAAGCCGTTGATGTCCAGCATGAAGACAACGACGTCCTTGCCGATGTCGTGGATGTCGCCCTCCACGGTGCCAACGACCACGGGAATAGCATCCGCGGCCTCCTCCTCCCCCTCGATGTACGGCCTGACCTCGGCCGTGATCGACTTGAGGATCTCACCGGCGAGGATCAGCTCCGGAATGAAATACTCCTGCTTCTCGAAGCGCTTGCCGACGAGATCCATCGCCGCCCGACAGTCATCCAGGACCTCCATAGGAGGGACTCCGGCTTCCAGCAGCTCCTTCGTTAGCGCTAGAGCCTCCTTCTCTTGCATGTTCGCCACATACTTGATCAGCTGATCCGACATAGTTTCCTCCTCTGAGACAGTGTAATATGATGCACGTCGTCTGCCGACGTACGTTCCGGTCCAGCTCACGCCCTGGCGCGGACCTAATCGCGACCACAGGGCGGTACCGACCACTTTTTTCGGGCGCCCGACTGCCCATCCCTAGGGATCTGAGGTTATGCGGGTCGCTCGATTGTCCTGCACATGCTCGTTGCCTGCGCGAAAGCTCTCTTGAAGTTAGACGCGGTAGTGAGCTCCAGATAGCGGGTCCGGCGGGCCAGTTCCTGGGCCTCGCGGCGCTTCGCGCCGGAGAGCAGCGCCAGCTTGGCCCCCATCCCAGCTGCGTTCCCCACCTGGCGGAACCGATCCAGCGGCAGGTCGGGTAGCATCCCAATGGCGATAGCGCTTTCAACGTCGACGTAGGAGCCGAAGGCTCCAGCGATCAAGACCTCCTCGATGGCATCCTCAGAGAGATCCTCAGCCTCCAGCAAGAGCCGTATGCCGGCCCGCATGGCCCCTTTGGCCAACTGGAGCTCGCGGACGTCCTTCTGAGTGATGGTGATGGACCCGTCTTGCCCATCGTCCTCGCGTTCGACCAGAACGAACTCACGCACTCCATCCACCGTGCGTACGCCGGGGCCCTCCAGCATCCGTCCCCCGGCATCCACGATGCCCACGCGGCGGAGCTCCGCGAGGGCGTCCAACACCCCGGAGCCGCACAGGCCCACCGGCGGTGCGTCGCCAATGGTCTGAATGCGCACCTGGTACTCCCCGTCGCACGTCTCCAGGGCCAGGTACTCGATAGCCCCTCTGGCCGCCCGCATGCCGTGCTTGACGTGAGCCCCCTCGAAGGCTGGACCCGATGCGCAGGAGGCACTGGTGAGTCGACCGTCGTGGGCCAGACAGACCTCAGTATTCGTCCCGATATCGAGGGCCAGCACGACGCCCTCCGAACGTCCGATACTCGTGGCTAGCATCATGGCGACGTGGTCCGCCCC
>CAZIWL010000075.1:14357-20894 GCA_964542755.1 uncultured Anaerolineales bacterium | reverse complement strand
ACCTCGGGGCCGTCCATGCCCGGCATGCGGACGTCGAGGAGGAGCAGGTCGTAGCGGCTCTCCTCGAAGCGCGCCAGGGCCTCCTCGCCCGTGCTGGCCTCATCGACGTGGTACCCCCGCAAGCTGAGCAGGTCACGCAGGCTGCAGCGGACGGTCGGTTGATCGTCCACAACGAGCAGTCGCGCCCGGTCTCCGTTGGAGGATTGGGGTGATGCCATAGATGTGTCGCGCAGCATACGTCGTCACGTTTGGCCCCGAGCTGCACCGCAGCCCCGGGCGCGTAGGATCGATTATACGCGACAATCGCCGGCTTGTTGGTTAACGAAGCATTAAGAATGAGTTACGAGAGGGGTCGGAGAGGCTGTGAATGGGCTGAATCTGTGCTATCTGCGGGATCTGTGTCCCCTTTCGGCATAACCGCGTCGACTCGCACAGGACTCTGCACGTCAGAGAATCAGCATCGCATCGCCAAAGCTGTAGAAGCGGTACGCGCGCTCGACGGCCTCGGCGTAGGCGCGCTCCATGAAGTCCTTCCCGGAGAAGGCGGCGACGAGCATCAGCAGCGTGGAACGCGGGAGATGGAAGTTGGTCACCAGCGCATCCACCGCCCGGAAGTCATAGCCGGGGTAGATGAAGAGATCGGTCTCCCCCTCGAAGGGGGCCACCGTGCAGCACGGGCAGGCCTCTCCATCCGCCCCGCCACCGGCCCCCTGCGCCGCCGTCTCCAGGACGCGGACGCTGGTCGTGCCCACCGCCACGACGCGGCGGCCCTTCAGCTTCGTCTCATTGACGGCCTGCGCCACCTCGGGGGGGAGGAGGCAGACCTCGGTGTGCATATCGTGGTCCTCGATGTGCTCCTCGCGGACGGGCTGAAACGTGTCCAGCCCCACGTGGAGCGTCACGTACTCGGAGCGGACGCCCCGGTCGCGGAGTTCGATCAACAGCTCCGGGGTGAAGTGGAGCCCGGCTGTCGGGGCGGCCGCGGAGCCGGGCTCGCGGGCGTAGACCGTCTGGTACCGTTCGTCATCCTCAAGCTTCCGGTGGATATACGGCGGGAGGGGCGTCGTCCCAACCTCCCCGGTCAGGGCCAGCACGGGCCGGTCGAAGCGGAGGACGCGCACCGCGCGCTCCCCCACCCCGACCACCTCGGCCGACGTGTCGATGGGACTGCCGCCGGGGCCGTCGAGCAGCGTGAGGGTCAACCCCGGCCGTACGCCGCTGCCGCCGACCAGAACCTCCCATGTTTCATACGGCGCCCCCTCGTCGCCCTCGATCCGGCGAAGTAGGAGAATCTCCACTTTCCCACCGGTCGGCTTGCGGGAAAATAGGCGCGCCCGGATGACGCGGGTCTGATTGAGAACGAGGAGGTCACCGGGATCAAGGAAGCGAGGCAGGTCGTGGAACCGAAGGTGCTGGATCTCGCCCGATGCGCGATCCAGCACCATCAGCCGCGACGCATCACGGGGCTCCAACGGCTCCTGAGCGATGAGCTCCGGCGGCAGGTCGTAGTCGAAGGCGTCGGTCCGCACGGCTAGAGCGCCGCTCCCTCGGACTTTGGCGTCGACAGCGCCTGGGTAAGGGCTATGATCAGGCAGACGGTGGCGGCGACATCGACGATGCTGCAGCAGCAGCCGACACCGGTCACGCCCGCGCGGACCCCGGCGGCCGTGCGCTGGGAGATAAGGTTGATCAGCGGGCCCCGCGCGAAATTGGCCAGGTCGATGACGAACAGGAGACCGAACCCGACGACCGCCAGGATCGGAGGGAGCGATCGCTCGCGCTGGCGAACGAGCAAGACGATAGCCACCACCACCCCTGCCAGATGAGCCAGCAGCGTGGGAAGCGCCGGAAGCACGTTAAACAGGCCTGGCAATCGCGTCATATCTTCCTCCTCTCAGCGGTTCATCAGCCGTACAATGACGTTGAGCACGATGGTCAGAAGCAAACTGAGGATAATCGAGCTGGCGATGGGAATCAGGCAGGAGAAACCGTCCCGTTCGATGCGGATGTCGCCGGGCAGCCGGCCGAAGACGTCCGACCGGGCCAGGAGCCAGACGAGACCACCGAGGATGACCAGGGCGATGCCCATGCCCACCATCAGCCTTGCCATCGGCTCCAGACCGTTCACGATCTCTCCTCCCTCAACCACCTACTCCAGGTCGTACGCCACGTCCAGCTCCTCTCCCAGCGCGCGGAGGTCGGCCGTCACCTTGGGGTTCAGCGGGACGCCCTTCTCCGC
This sequence comes from uncultured Anaerolineales bacterium, assembly GCA_964542755.1. Taxonomy (GTDB): domain Bacteria; phylum Chloroflexota; class Anaerolineae; order B4-G1; family B4-G1; genus SKLM01. Next base: position 18,655 of record CAZIWL010000075.1, on the reverse strand, counting down.
GTTCTCCTCCGCCGTCTCGTACTCCTTCTCGCCGTGGACGTAGATACGGTCCTGTCCCTCCGCCCTGGGCGCGTCTTTCAGCCGGCGCTGCAGGTCGTCCATCGCTTCCTTGAAGTCCTCCACCGGTCGGAAGGCGTCCACGCGCCAGGCCCCGAAGAAGTGGCCGATGGCCGAGGGGAGTGGGCTCCCGTCCTCGGCCTTGGGATAGACCAAGTTGGCGTAGGCCGCCCCAGGCAGGACGCCGCAGAGGACGTCCACGAGCAGGGCCAGGCCGTAGCCCTTGTGACCGCCGAGCAGCTCGCCGACGCCTCCCAGGGGCAGGAGACCCCCTCCGGCCCGCTCCTTCAGGTTCTTCAGCACGCCGCCGGTATCGGTGCTGGCCTCACCGGTCTCATCGGTGGCCCAGCCCAGGGGCAGCGGCTTCTCCATGCGCTCGTAGACCTCGAGCTTCCCGCGCGGGACGGTGCTGGTGGCCATGTCGAGGACGAAGGGCCACTCCTCCCCGGCAGGGGCAGCGACGGATATGGGATTCGTGCCCAACATAGCGTCCCGGCCGAAGGTGGGTACGACCAGCACCGACGCGTTCGTCATCGAGATGCCGATGCAGTCGTGCTCAAGAGCCATCATGGCATAGTAGCCGGCAATGCCGAAGTGGTTCGAGTTGCGGACCGTCGCGAACCCGGTCCCGTGCTCTGCCGCCTTCTCGATGGCCTTCGCCATGGCCCGATAGGAGACGGGCTGCCCGAGGCCGCCGCCTCCGTCGACCAGAAGGGTGGTGGGCGTCTCCGCCACCACCTCCGTCTTCGGCTCGGCGATCATCATGCCGTTCCGCAGGCCGTTCACGTAGCGCCGCATTCGAGCCACGCCGTGACTGTGGGTCCCGCGGACGTCGGCGCTGACCAGGACGTCGGCCGTGATGCGGGCGTCCTCATCGGGCACGCCCATGCTCTTCAGCAGATGGACACAAAACGCCTCCAGCGCATCGGCGTCGACGCGCACCCGTGCTTCCTCGCTCATAGTCTCCTCCAAGATGTTAGATCTATCCGGTCTTTTCTGCGCAGCCAGGCCGGGGCCGGCTGCCGTAGTTCACCCGGGTCGTGAAGGGCGCCGAGCGCGCGTCCGCCCCCTTGCTCTCCGACCCGACAATTCCCTCAGGTAACCCTCGGCTCAGGCCCGGCGCTCGTAGAGCTCGACGAGGACGCCGTGCGTCGAGCGCGGGTGAACGTCTCTCGACGCTCGGGGAAGCATCTGAGTGTCGGCTCCAGCGTCTCCTTCACCCACCTCTCCGTGTCGCGCGGCAGACTCTCCAACGAACCTCCTCAGCTGCGAAGAGATGCGACGATTCACCAGGCCTCTCGGTCCGTCATCCGCGGTAAGTATACAAGATGGTGCTCAATGAACAAGTGCCCCCCACGTGGTCACCACTGGGGGTACTGGGTCGCACACGCCCATCAGGTGCAACGCACCCGGAAGGTGCATCGCCCCGAGGGCACGCATCACCACGCTGTCCATTGACAGCCCTCCGTAAGCGTGCTATACTATACTGGTGGTAAGTATACTACCGTCTGGTGACTGAGACTGAAGGATCGACGATCGAGCACTTAAGGAGGACTGAACGTCTATGCCTGTCTATGAGTATCGCTGCAAGGACTGTGGAGAGGATTTCGATCTCTTCGTGCGATCTGCGACGCAGCAGAAGACGCCCACGTGTCCCCGCTGTGGGAGCACCAGGGTGGAGAAAGCCATTTCCCTATTCGGCCTCGGCGGAGGCGGATCAGGCAGCGAGGCTGGCGCCTCGTGCGGCCCCGGCCCCATATGAGGGGTGTCCCGATAGGAAGCCGTGTGCTTCCAGGTCTAGGCTCCCCAACGTATGCTTCCAGGTGTACGCTTCTTGTACGCTTCTAAGGAGGAAACGGTGAAATTAGCCGACGGAGAGGCCAAGGTCAAGCTGCTGCAGCGCGTCCGGCGCATCGAGGGTCAGGCCCGAGGCGTGGCACGCATGATCGAGGAGGATCGAGACTGCAATGAGATCCTCCAGCAGCTGGCCGCAGTACGTTCAGCGGCCCATCAAGCGACCATCGCCCTCGTTCGTTCCTACGCCACCGAGTGTGTCGTGTCCGACGCGTCGGCGGAGGAGATCGCTGACGCCCTGGCCGTGGCCCTATCGCGACTTGCCTAGCTCTTGAAGCCGGACCCGCGGATCTCAGCGGGAGCTGGCGTACACGTGGGTCTGAAGTTGACTGTGACTACGATCCTATCTCGATTTCCAGGAGTTGACATATGCCTTTGCTCAATGAAGAGGTGAGACAGCAAGTTAAGCAACAGCTGGCCGATCTGGAGAGCCCAGTACGGCTGGTGATGTTCACGCAGGAGTTTGAGTGTCAGTTCTGCGCCGAGACCCGCCAGTTGGTCGAGGAGGTGGCAGGGGTGTCCGACCAGCTCGCGGCGGAGGTCTACGACTTCGTCGAGGACAAGGAGCTGGCTGAGGAGCTTGGCATCGATAAGATACCCGCTGTCGCCGTCATCGGCGAGGGTGAGGGGGATGACTACGGGATTCGGTTCTACGGCATTCCCTCGGGTTACGAGTTCACCTCGCTGTTGGAGGCGATACGCCGCGTGGACAGCGGTGACGCCGGCCTGACGGATGAGACGCAGCACTTCTTGTCCCAATTGAAGGACCCGATCCACATGCAGGTGTTTGTCACGCCAACCTGCCCCTACTGCCCTCAGGCCGTCGTGTTGGCGCACCAGATGGCATTGGCCAGCCCTATGGTTCGTGCGGATATGGTGGAGGCCCAGGAGTTCCCGCATCTTTCCACCAGATACCAGGTGATGGGCGTCCCGCGCACGGTGATCAACGAGACGACGTTCGTAGAGGGGGCTGCGCCGGAATCTTTGGTCCTGGAGAAGCTCCAGGAATCGATGGCTAACCAGGAGGAATGATGGCAATGGAGTTCGAGCCGAAGATGTCGTCCGGCGAAGGGGAGGGGAGGAAGCACGATGAGGCCTACGAACTGGTCATCATCGGGGGTGGGCCGGCGGGCCTGACGGCGGCCATCTACGCGGGACGTGCGCGGGTCCAGACATGTCTTCTGGGTGGATCCCTCCCTGGAGGACAGCCGGCGACCACGGCCGGCGTAGACAACTTCCCAGGTTTCCCCGACGGCATCGGTGGGACGGAGCTGGCGCAGCGATTCCAGAGCCAGGCTGATCGGTTCGGTGCGAGGATTGTTCAGGAGAGCGCGACGGAGGTGGATTTCTCGGAGCGCCCGTTTGTGATTCGCACGGACCGTGGAGAGTATCATGCGCAAGCCGTCATCGTCGCCACAGGAGCCATGCCGCGCCGCCTGGGTGTCCCTGGCGAGGGCAAGTTCTACGGCCGTGGCGTGTCGTCCTGTGCCACGTGCGACGGCTTCTTCTACCGCGACAAGCGGGTCATCGTCGTGGGAGGCGGTGACAGCGCGGTCGACGAGGCCCTGTTTTTGACCAAGTTTGCAGAGAAGGTGACCATCATCCACCGGCGGGATGAGTTACGCGCCACGAAGATCTATCAAGAGAAGGCCATGGCGAATCCCAAGATCGACTTCATCTGGGACTCGGTGGTGGAGGAGATCCTGGGGGATCAGACGGTCACTGGCGTCCGCGTGCAAAACGTGAAGACCCAGGAAAGGGACATGGTCGCTGCTGACGGCGTTTTCGTCTACGTGGGGATGGAACCCAAGTCCGACGTATTTGACGGGCAACTGGAGGTGGACGAGCGGGGTTACGTCATCTCCAAGGAAAAGCAGCACACCAACATCCCCGGTGTCTTCGTGGCCGGCGACGTTCAAGACCCACACTACCGACAGGTGGTTATCGCGGCCGGCACGGGAGCCGCGGCGGCCATGGAGGCGGAGCGCTACCTCGGGAAGTAGCCCTGGCATGCGAGGGCAAGAGATGGCCTTTCCGCAGGCGCCAGGGGCCACTCAAGCTGCGATTGTGAACCCTCGCGGCGCACGCCGGAGGACCGCCGTTGGCACTGTTGGAACCGAACCAGGAGGTGCGGAAAGTGTATGGGCTTTGATTTCGTGGTAGAGGAGTCATCCAAGCCAGATACGTATGACGTGATGATCATTGGCGGTGGCCCGTCAGGTGGCAGCGCAGCTATCTACACCTCCCGGGCGGACCTGAAGACCCTGGTGATCGACAAAGGCTTGACGGCCGGTGCCCTGGGCATGGCATCCAAGATCGCCAACTATCCAGGGCTGCCGCAGCCGGTGGAGGGGGCCGAGCTGGTGCGCAAGATCCGCCACCAGGCC
>CAZIWL010000075.1:0-14257 GCA_964542755.1 uncultured Anaerolineales bacterium | reverse complement strand
TTCGCGTCGGAGGTTCACGTCCTGGCGCCGCAGTCTGAGCTGCGCGCATCCGACGAGCTCGTTGAGGAATTGACGGGCCACGAGGGCGTGACGGTGCACCCCGCAACCCGCATCCAAGAGATCAAGGGGGAGGACCAGGTCGAAGCTGTAGAGGTCGCCTCCCAAGGTGGAACAGAGATAATCCCAGTCAGCGGCATCTTCATCTACCTGCAAGGGAACGTACCGATTACCGACTTTCTCGACGAGCAGGTCTCGAAGAACGAAGAGGGATGCCTGGTCGTCGACGAGACCTTCCAGACGAACATTGAAGGCGTCTTTGCCGTGGGCGATGTCCTCTGCAAGCACGTGAAGCAAGCAGCCATCGCGGCCGCTGAGGGTGTGGAGGCGGCTGTGGCGGTGGACCGGTACTTGCACGGCCGGAAGAGCTTGCGGCCGGACTGGAGTAGCTAGCAGGCGGAGGCCTGCCATCGATGCTGGCTCACGGCAGCCCGGTCCGCATTCCGCGGGTGGACGACGCCCAGTGTCGCGTCTGCAGCAGATGCAACGCCAAGGCGGTGTGCCGAACCAAGGCGATGGTGATCGTAGACCCTGGCGAGCCACCCTACGTTGACGGCAGCCGCTGCCAGGGGTGCCGCGTCTGTGTTCCGGCCTGTCCATTCGACGCGATTACCTTCTGAACCGGAATCCCAAGCCGCCGGCGAGCGGGGAATGGTTTATGCCCGCCCCCCCTCGACGCAAGGGGGCGTCGTGGCCAGCGGACAGGCCTCTGGGCGCACAGCGGTCACATGTTTTTGGCTGGGTCTGCGCAGAGCGACCCTTTCTTTGCCAGGCCCGCGGCTTGGTGACGCAAGCCGCCCCTCTGTCGAGGGCCAGTGATGTGTGGTATAATCTGGCGCGTCTAAACGCGCCCTGGATGACAAGGAAAGAAGGAGAAGCATGGCTAGATGGCGCTACAGGATAACGATCCACCAAGAAGACGACATCCTCGAAGAGCTCCATGAGACCGTCGACGACATCCCTCCGGCCCTCTACTGCGACGACAAGGGGGCCTGCTACTTCGATGCGGGGCCGAACCCCTTCACGCAGGCGATCGAACACGTGCTCACCGAGATCGGAGATGAGGGCTGGGAGCTGGTTCAGATCGCGTTCAGGCCGGACGAGATGATCTGCTTCTGGAAGCAACCTCGATAGCCGGCTCAATGTCCTACGATGCAATCGTAGTCGGCGCGGGCCCTGGAGGGGCCTCGGCGGCCTACGTATTGGGCCAGGCGGGATGCCGGGCGGTGGTGTTAGAGAAGGAGGCCCTGCCCCGCTACAAGGCATGCGGTGGCGGCATCCCCCGGGCGGTGCTCGACCGATTCCCCTTTGATTTCTCCACAGTCATCGAGCGGTGGGTGCGCCGTGTCCGCCTTCGCTTTCGGGATGGACGCGAGGTCGTGGCACCCGTACCACCCAATGGTGTGGCGATGGTCATGCGCGACCAATTTGACCTCCACATCCTAAACCACGCCGACGTCGACGTCCGAGACGACACCCGGGTCGTGGGCATCGATCAGGATCCATCGGGCGTCACGGTGACGACGGAGAAGGGCGAGACCTTGAGGGCTCCTTACCTCATCGGGGCAGATGGAGCTAACTCCCGTGTCTCTCGGCTGCTCAACGTCCGTCGGGACAACCTGATGGGGGTGGCGATCGAAGCCGAGGTCCCCGCGGGAGAGGACTTGCTGGAGGCCTACGAGGATACGGCCCTCTTCATTTTTGGAACGCCCTCCGACGGCTACATATGGATCTTCCCCAAGGCTGACCACCTGTCGGTGGGGATTGGCACGTTCCAGACGCCGACATCCGACATCCGCGCGACGCTCGAGTCCGAGATGGAGAACCTGGGCGTGCCCCTGGACGGCGTGCGACTGCGTGGGCATCCGCTGCCGATTCACCTGTCACGTGAGACGCTCCGACAGGGACGCGTCTTGCTCGTCGGTGACGCGGCGGGTCTGGTGGACCCCCTGTTGGGCGAGGGGATCCGCCATGCGGTCGACAGTGGACGGCTGGCAGCCCAGGCGATCGTGAACGACCGCGTCGCCGACTATTCACAAGCGGTACACCGTGAGATCGGACGGGACCTGCTGTGGGGTCGTCGCTGGGCCCAACTGTTTTATGGACACCCGCGCAGCGGCTTCAATATGGGGGTGCGAAACCCTCGCATCGTGGCGGACTTCGTCCGTTTCTTCGCCGGAGAGATGACCTACCAGCGCATGGCGATCCGCGTTATACCTAACCTGGTACTAGGCCTGGGCGAGAGGCTTCCCATCCAGCGCGGGAAACCTGGCGCCCACGGATGACTCCACAAGGAGGTGACTGTGCTAAGCCGAGAATCTCACGACGTTGCCAAAGAGCCGGTTGGAGCTGACAAATCTGTCCGGTGGCTTGTTGGCGAACCGGAGGGGGCGCCGAACTTCGCGATGCGCATCATCGAGTTTGAGCCTGGAGCCGTCTTCGAGACGCACCAACACCCTTACGAGCACGAGATCTACGTCTTGGAGGGTGAGGGGGTAGCCCACACCCCCGATGGGCAGGAGGAGCGAATGCATCCCGGAGTAGCCCTGTACGTCCCGCCGGACGAGCCCCACGGGTACCGGAATCTAGGAGACGCCCCGCTCCGGTTCATCTGCGTCATTCCCCACCCCGAGGGTTAGGTGGTTCAGCCACCGCGCGCGCACAGTAGGTCTTGATGCCAAAGCGCGCCACGATCCAACCCTACCTGCTCGTGCTGGTGGGCGTACTTGGCCTGGCCCTCATCGTCGTCGCGGTGCAGGGTCCGTGGCAGCCTGAGCCCACGCCACGGACGGCCGAGCCTCGGGCCTCAGACGGCATCGCAGTCACCTCGACGGCCTCGGGCGCAGACCCGGGCACGGTGCCGACATCGGCAGCCAGTCTCGCCTCCCCAACGGGAACCCCGTCGGAGACGCCGACGAGAATGCCGACCAAGACTCCGACGCCCAGGCATACATCCACCCCCACACCAACGCCCCTCCCACTCTCTCCCCCCGTCGTCAGCTCCACGGACGCCGTCGCGTATGCCGAAGGCGGCAGACTGATCGTCGTGCAGCCCGCGGACGCCGAGGTCCATGTGGTGACCGAGGACGTTGTCTACGACCCGGGGACGCTGCGCTGGTCGCCGGGGGGCCGCCGGCTGCTCTATGCATCGGCAGCCAGAGGAGCGGAACCCGGCTCACCGGAAGGCCAACGGTCGATCCAACTATGGGACGGCACGACCGGGCAGACCACAAGGCTTGCGGACGTCCTCGGCTACCCCTCCGAGGGATGGGACATCCAGGACACGGCCTGGTCCCCCGGAGGCGAGCGACTGCTTCTCTCCGGGGCTGCTGATACAGCGCCCGGCCGTCCGGCGGGTATGTGGGTCTTCGACCTCGAAGCGTCGGTCATCCGCTCTGTCTCCGGCGCAGAGCCGAGCAGCGGGGCGTGGATCGACGACGAAACGCTTCTAGTACGTAAAACTGGGGAGGGCACGCTGGCACTGGCCCATGTCGCCGGCCCGGAGGTATCGGTAACCGGAACGCTCCCAGTCGAAGGAGTACACGGGTTGTCGCCAGCAGGGGATCACGTGGCGTTCCTTGCGGGGCAGCCGAGCGGCGGACACAAGTTGACCGCTGTGCCGCTCCCAAGTTTCCAGCCCCTCGCGCTGCCAGAGCAGCCGGCGGTCGTCGCGACGGACGGACGTCCGCTGTGGTCACCAGACGGCCGCTGGATCGCCTACGGGGCGATGGCCGTGCCCCCGGATCGGGAGGACGGTGCGTACACGCTGATTGCCGACACCACGGGAAAGGCGGAGACCCGCGTCGTCGCAGGCCTGCTGCCGGAGGCCTGGTCCCCCGACGGACGGGTGCTGGCGGGATCTGGATGCACGGGCGGATCCTGCCAGTTGAGCCTTGTCGACGCACCCTCGGGAGAGAAGACAGTCTTGGCATCGTCCGGCGAGCTTCACGTCTGGGACCTGGCCTGGTCCCCGGGCGGGCCGTATCTGGCCTACAGCGTCAGCGGCCTCGATGGCACGAGAACGGGGCTGGTCCTTTGGAACCGCGCCACGGGGGAGCGGCTTCGACTGCTCGAGGGTGGGACGTCCGCACCCATTACCGACGTCCAGTGGATGGGAGACGGCTGCGCGATCTACGCGGCGCAGAGGAAGGTGGGGACGGAGAGCTCAGATCGCGTCTCTGGGATCTGGACGGTCGGACCCACATGGCAGGACGGCTGGCAGCTCGCTCCCGATGTCGCGGGCGGCGTGCCCTCCCTGGCCGAGAGATTGAAGGAGCGGCGCCGAGACGGCCAAGAGGGGCTCTGTCCCGACTCTTTGCTGGAGGAGCGCCGGCTGGTTGCCTTCTACGGGACCCCCCTGGGTCCCGGGCTGGGCATCCTCGGCCGATACGGGCTCAACGAGACCCTCGAGCTCCTCGAGGATCAGATTCAAGAATACCGCCAGATGGATTGGGGCGTGGGCTCGGACGCGGATATCCTGCCCACGTTCCACATGGTGACGACGATCGCCGATGATTATCCAGGGGCTGACGGCGACTTCAACCACCGCGTATCTCACAACGTGATCCGTCCGTGGATTGAGGCCGTGAGAGCTCGCGGCGGGTGGGCCATTCTGGATATCCAACCAGGCCTGGCGGATCTAGCACACGAGGTGGACCTCCTCGAGCCGCTGCTGCGCGAACCCGATGTCCACCTGGCGGTCGATCCAGAGTTCATCATCTCGCCAGGCGAGGTCCCCGGGCAGGATCTGGGACGGATCACTGGGCCCCAGGTCAATTACGTGCAGGCCAGGATGGATCAGATCGCTCGAGAGACCGGACAGCGGAAACTGGTGGTGGTTCACCAGTTCGACGATCGCATGATCGATCGGAAAGACCTGATTCTGGACTATCCCTTCGTCGAGCTCGTCTGGGATGCCGATGGATTTGGGGGGCCGGGCTCGAAGATTGCGGACTACAATCAGTACAAACGGGAGACTGGATTCGAGTACGGGGGCTTCAAGATTTTCTACCGGTACGACGAGCCGGTGATGACCCCTGCACAAGTTATCGGGCTCGATCCACTTCCGCGACTGGTGATCTATCAGTAGGTGACTGCGCGCACTCGCCCGTCGTCCCTTCGGGCGAGTGGGGGATGGGGAGAGTCGGCAAGGAACAGGTCACCCCTGCCAGCCAGTACTCCCAGGGACTAAACGTGGGCCACAGCTGTAGGCGTCAAACTGGTGAGCTAGGGCGTGTAATCCCGGAGTATGGATCCGCCAATGAACTCCCGCAAGATGGAGTTGTCCGGCACAAGCCGCGGATCGCAGGGCTCGAACCACTGAAGAAGCGCCAGTAGCCGGCGGACCTCCACCCGTCGCGGGCTGGACGGTTTCACTTGGAGGAGCAGCGGTTCGGCGAGCTTCTTGAGGACGGCCAGCTCGAAGACAAGGGCCGAGTTGAACATGATATCGGCGTGCTCCTGGTAGGGGAAGATGAACTCCTTCTCTCCCCGACGTACCATCTCCCACTGCTCCAGGGTGTCCGCAGCCGTGTAGCCTCGATAGGTCGCATCACGTACGATTCGGCGGATGAGGCGGGTATCGGTTGTGGGCACTCGATTGTGACGGTCGATGTTGAGCTGCGTCAGGGCAGACACGTAGATCCGGTAGATGCGCTCATCTGAGACGCCAGCTACCAGCTTGGGATTAAGACCGTGGATGCCCTCCACGATGATGATGTGGTCCGGCCCCAGCTTGACCCGTTCCCCCTTCTCGCGCTTCCCGGTGTGGAAATTGAAGTGCGGAAGCTGCACTTCCTCCTCGCGCATCAGAGCCTGGAGGTGCTTGTTGAAGAGCTCAACATCGAGCGCCTCAAGCGCCTCGAAATTGTAGTTCCCATTCTCGTCCTTGGGCGTCTTCTCACGATCAACGAAGTAGTCGTCGAGCGCCAAGGGGAAGGGGTGGACGCCCTCGGCCAGCAACTGGATGGAGAGCCGCTTTGAGAAGGTGGTCTTGCCCGACGCCGACGGCCCTGCTATCAGGGCGAGGCGCACATTCTTCTGCTGGCTGATCTCGTGGGCGATGTGGGCGATGCGCTGCTCGTGGAGCGCCTCGGAGACGAGTACTGTCTCCCGGATGCGCCCCGAATCAATGGCCTCGTTGAGACCACTTACGGACCCGACCCCCAGCAGTCGGAGGCGCTTCCCGTATTCGCGGAAGATGGCAGTCAGCTGCGGGTAGTCGGTTGGCGAAAAGAGCTTCGTCGGTTCGCTGCGGCGCGGGTACTGGAGAACGAACCCGGGCGGCCATTTGTGAAGGGTGAAATACGGGAGGTAGCCCGTGGAGGGGACCATATAGCCGTGGAAGTAGTCTCGCGAATCGCGCAGATTGTAGAGCTTGATGTCCTCCCGCTCGCGGCGGGCCAACAACTTGGCTTTGTCGTTCTCGCCTCGCTCGCGGAACATCTTCACGGCCTGGTCGAGAGACACTCGCTCGCGCCGAATGCTGAAGTCCTTGTCGACAATTTCGTGCATCCGGTCCTCGATCTGAGCGAGTTCGTCCTCATCAAAAGGTTTTCGCCCGCCAACCTCACAGAAGAAGCCTCCAAAGGGGAGCGAATGGTCGACGAAGATGTAGGACTCGGGGAAAAGCTCCCGGATGACCGTGATGAGCAGAAAGGAGAGGGATCGCCGGTAGATGCGTATCCCATCCGACTCCGACAGGAACAGAGGCTCGACCGACGCATCGGTCCACAACTTGTAGCTCAGTTCCCGGAGCTCGCCGTTGACGAGTGCGGCGATGAACGGCACCTCCGGCTCTCCGACAGCCGTCTGGAAGTAGTGCTCAACTGGTGTTCCGACAGGTGCCTCGTACGTACGACCGTCAGGAAAACGAATCTGCGCCGTCCTTCGTGGTGCAGACGTCCAGACCAGTGTAGTATCGCTATTCATTCAGTCTTTCTTAGCTTGTCGGGTAAAGGCTCAGAGTTACACAGGCGCATGGTGGTCGGCGGACGCGCCAGACAGGCGGGGCGGCCTCAAGGCAACGAGGGGAACGATGTGACGGGTCAGCGCGAGTCCCGGAACCCCCGCCCGGGCCCAAGGGCTATCCAAGAGCCTAGAAGGGCGGCAGCACGCGTCCCATCATCACCAGCCCCATACAACCGCAAAGCACTACGTTGAGAAGAAGCAGCGCAGCCAGGACCAATCGCTGCCAGGGCTGCAAATTGAGGAACTCTCGAGGGGTCTCTTGCTCCTCTAGCTCCAGCTCCTCTTCCTGGATCATCTGCTCGCGTAGATCCTCAACCATGGTGACCTCCCTGGTTCGCAGCGTCAAGTTCTTCTGCCATCATTTGTGGGAGCAACACAATCAAGCCATAAGATACCGTCAAACAGCTCAAAAGTCAAACCTCGGTCGGAGGACACCCATCATCGCCCCAATGCAACCCCCTTGAAAGGGTACAGTCTAGCCCGCGACTACGGCTGTGGTATAATGCCAGGTCGTGAAGGGAGACACACCAGGCGCCGCAGCCACGGGCAGTTGGATCATGGGAGCCGGTCACAGGGCGAGACAGTGTCTCACCGCAGCGTTGGGGCTGCTGGTGGTGGCGACGGCCTGCGGACGCATCGTCACGCCGGAGCCGTCGGTCACGCCTCGGATCGCCGGCGCGTCGACGAGCACGCCCCGCGAGGCCACGCCGGCCTCAGCGAGCCCCGTTGGCAGGCAACCCCCACCCGACACCGCGACACCGACCATCACGCCCACCCCGATCTTCCACGTGGTCGGCAAGGGGGACACACTCCAGGCCATCGCTTTTGACTTCGGCGTCAGCGTCGGGGCCCTGCAGGCAGCCAACGGCATCGAAAACCCCCAGTTCCTGCAAGTTGGTCAGCGCCTCATCATTCCGGTGGAGGAAGAGGATGAGGGACCGGGGACGGGTCAACTTCTGCCCACTCCAACGCCTCAGCCGCTACAGGTCCAGGGCGTGGCGTTCTACCAGACTCCGGTTGGGAGCCTTCTGGGACTGGGCGAGATTCTGAACACGACAGATCTCACGCTGACCAACATTCAGGTGGAGGCGGCCCTCCTGGACGGATCCGGGGCTCGGCTCTTGACGACGAACAGCTTCGCGGCCATGGACCTCGTTCCGCCCGGCTCCCGTTGTCCGTTCAGCGTGCTCTTCACGTCGCCGCCGCCGGACTGGACGAGCTATCAGGTGAACGTCATCCGGGGGCAGGATGCCGGCGTGTTATCCACGGCGTACGTCCCGCTGTCTGTAATTGGGGCGGACGGTCGTCAATCGGATCCTCAATATGAGGTCAGCGGGCGAGTGAAGAACGAAAGCGCAACACAGTCAGCGGAATCCGTCGAGGTGATCGTGACCACGTATGACGACGCAGGGGCTGTGACCGGCTTCCGCCGCACCACGGTGTCGGGGGGCTCAGGCGTCGGCACTGGAGGCCTTGGTCCGGGGGAGGAAATGCCGTTCACCGTCTTCCTTACCACCCACGCTGATGGGGCCCAGGATTTCGCCGCGGCTGCCCTCGGACACGCTGCCGGCGGCATCAACTCGGGAGGGTAGTTTGGCGTACCATATTCTACGGGCTATCGCGATCGTCGTCGCCAAGGTAACCACTCGAGCAGTGGTCATCGGGGCGGATAACATTCCGTCCAGTCCCCCTTACCTGCTCGTCACCAATCATCTCTCCGCATTCGATATTCCCCTCCTCTCCTCTGTGTTCCCCCACCCTATCCGTGCAATGGCCGCTATAGAACACCGATCCAATCCACTCTTCGCCCCCATTTTGGGGGCCTCAGGGGCGATCTGGGTTCGGCGGGGGGAGGTCGACCGACACGCTCTGCGGGAGTCGCTGGCGGTCCTCGAGAGGGGTGAGGTACTGGGTCTGGCCCCGGAAGGGACGAGGGCGGGTGAGAGCCACGCCCTCCAGGAGGGAAAGGCTGGAGCGGCGTACGTGGCAACCCGCGCCGACGTTCCGATCATTCCCGTAGGGATCGCGGGCACGGAGAAAATCAAGCGTGACCTCCTCAGGCTGCGCCGACCCAGGGTACAGGTCACCATTGGCGAACCCTTCCACCTACCCGAGAGCGGTCACGTGCGCAGCGAGAAGCTCCGTACCTATACCGACATGATCATGCGACACATTGCAGAGCTGCTTCCCAAGGCGTATCGCGGCGTGTATGCCTAGGTGCAATCTTCCCGTTGTCCCCGTGGGCCGTGGTACGCCACAGCAATTCGAGGAGGCGCGGACCGGCTTTCCCCTTGACAAGACGGACGCCAACACCTAGAGCTCGGCGCGCACCGCCTCAAGGAGATCCTCAGGGTCAAAGGGCTTGGTGATGTAGCTCTCGACCCCGAGGGCGCGGCCCTTCTCGATGTCCTCTCTCCCTGCCATCGACGTTAGAAAGATGAACGGAATGGCTTGCCACTCTGACCGCTTCCGTACCGCCTCGTAGAAAGCGTAGCCGTTCATCTCCGGCATCAGGATATCGGCGATGATCAAGTCAGGGATCAGCCCTTCCATCACATGAAGCGCCTCAACACCATTTGGCGCCGTCGACGCTCGGTATCCATTGATCTCAAGAATACTCTCGATAGCCGCCGCCATCGGCTGATAATCCTCGACCACGAGAATTCGTTTAGTTTCTTCCATCATGAGCCCCACGTCATCGTGTTCCGTGTTCCCTCACCCATCCTCGCTCAACTCCCTCCAATCTGCTGTTCAGCCAGCGGCAGCCAGACCGTGAAGCGGCTACCCTCGTCAACCTGACTCTCTACCGTCACTTGCCCCCCATGTAGCTCGACGATCTCCCTAACGATAGCGAGGCCGAGTCCCGTGCCGGAGATCTGGAGCGTGCGAGGCTTTTCACCTCGGAAGAATCGCTTGAACACGTCAGGCAGTTCCTCCTCGGGGATCCCCATGCCAGTATCTTCCACGGTCACAGTGGCCCAGCGGCGATCTCTCGCCTTCGCCTGCCCGGTCGAGACTCCGATGGTACCCCCCTCAGATGTGTACCGAATGGCGTTGCTGATCAGATTGTCGAGGACCTGGGTCATGCGCTGTGCGTCAACCATCGAGACAGGTGCACGCCCCTCGCCCTCCCGTTCTTGCCTCAGATCGATCCCTTTCTCCCGCGCCCGGGCCTCGGAGCTTGAGACGACCATCTCGACAAGGTCTCTCAGATCTGTCGGCTCTGGTTTGATATCCAGACGTCCGGCGTCAACGCGGGATATCTCCAGGATATCCTCTACAAGATCGGCCTGATGCTCAGCCTCCTGGGCGAGGGGTTCCAGGTATTCCCGCCACCGCTCAGGTTGCTTCTGCATGAGGTGAGCAAAAAGCTTGATGGTGGCGATGGGCGTGCGAAGCTCGTGCGAGACGTTGGAGACAAAGCGCGACTTCATGCGATCTAGCGCCTTGAGGTGACTGATGTCGTGAATCGCCACCACTGCGGCCGCAGCCTCGTCGCCGGGCTCCAGGATGGTGGCAGCTCGGAGTTGGAGATCCAGGCCCGTCAGCTCCAGCACCTCTTCGGGGTTCTCGTCGGCCCGGGCCGCCATTTGTGCTACTGTTCGGCGCAGCAGTCCCGCCTCGCGCGGCGACAGGGACTGGGTCAACCACTCGCGGGCGACGGGGTTCGCGAGCACCATCTCGCCATAGGGGTCGGTGACGACGATGCCGTTGACGGTGCTGTCCAGGATGGCCTCGAGCCGCGCGTATTGGGCCTCAAGCTGGGCCGTCCGATCGGCCACGCGGGCCTCCAGCGTCTCGGCATGGTCGCGGAGCCTCTCGTAAAGACGAGCATTCTCAATGGCGGTGGCGGCGTGGCTGGCGAAGGTCTTGAGTCTATTCGCATCGTCAGAATTGAACTGTCCCGGTTCCGTCCCATCCACGCTAAGGAATCCGACCGTCGTGTCGCCCACCTGTATCGGCGCCCCCATGTAGGATCGCAACCACAACCACCCCTCCCGCGCGTTCCACGCAGCATCCAGCGACGTATCATCTACGACCACAGGTTCTCCGGACTGTGTCATCTCTATCCAGTGGGGATAGTCTGCGATAGGTAGGGGACGCTCAACAACCTCCTCTGCCAGGTCCATCTTCTCGTAGCCGCGCGATCGCACCACCCGCGCTCGGCCATTCTCTATCAGCATGATGTTGAAGCTGTGCCCCGGCACGACCTGTTCGACCTGCTCGAGGATGCGGTCGAGCACTTGCTCGAGCTCCAGGGTGCTGCTGACGGCGACGGCAGCCTTCTCCAGGGCCTCAGCCAGCTGACGCTGCTGCCGTTCCGCCTCAAAAAGTTGAGCATTCTCCATGGCGATACCGAGCTGACCAGCGATTGCACTGTAGAATCTGAGGTCCTGCTCATTGAACGCATGTGGTTGACCGCTCTCCAGGTTGAGCACCGCCACCACTTCATCGCCAGCCCGCACCGGGATGGCCAGCTCCGACCGCACGTCCTCGTCAGCGACGGCATAAGGGCCCTCGTGCTCAACGTCACCCAGGATCCTGGGCTCGCCCATCTGCCAAACGCGTCCAGTCAGACACTCGTCAATCGGGTAGCGGAAACCTCCGTCGGGCGGCTCAAAGCCAAGTAGACACTCGTGGCTGACCATGAACCATTCTCCCGTCGACGGATCCTCGACGGGCAGCATGAAGCCAAGATACTCAATACCCATCTCGCGTTCAAGGACATCGATGGTCCGAGCCAGCACTTCGTCGAAATCGAGGGTGGAAGCAGCGGCGAGCATCGTCTCACGCAAGACCTCTGTCTCCGCCAGCTGACGGACCGTCTCTTGGTGGAGCTGGGCGTTCTCGATAGCAATACCTGCCTGCGCCGCGAAGGCCTCCGCCAGCCTCGCGTGCTCCTCCGTGTAGAACTCCGGCTGCTGCTTGTCGAGGGTGATCATACCGATCAACCGATCACCTACGAGCATCGGGACACCGAGCCAGGACCGGATCTCCGCGCGCACGTGGGGCTCTCGACAGAACTCTCCGTAGAACGACGGAGCATCGTTAAGAATCACCGGTTTGCGGTCCTGCACCACCCGGTGGTTGGGGCTGTTGTCATCGGTCAAATCGAAGCTAACCCCCAGAAGCTCGTCCTGGTTGGGGAAACCCCTGCCCCCCACGATTGCCAGCCGGTCGTTGTCCAGTAGCTGGACGGAGGCTGTGTCATAGGGCACGACCTCCTGGAGCTGAGCCAGGATTCGCTCGACCACCTCATCCCGCTCCAGGGCCGTCGTCAACGCCAGGGCGGCCTCCCGAAGTGTTTCCTGCTCCAGGGCCCGCTGCTCGGCCTCAGTGAAGAGTCGGGCGTTCTCGATGGCGGCAGCGGCATGATCCGCGAAGGCCGCCAGCCGGCGGGCGTCCTCTGCATCGAACCGACCGGGCTCGGCGCTATCTCCGTTCAAGAAGCCCGCGGTGGCCCCACCCACCATGATTGGGGCCCCGATATAGGACTTCAACCAACGCTGGATCGGTACGTCCAGCCAGCCCGCATAGGCCGTCGTATCCTCGATGACCATGGGCTGCCCGGTCTGGGACATCTCCCGGAGATTGGGGAGATTGGGAACGAAGAATTCGGCGGTGGAGAGAAACTGTTCAGCACCGTACTGCTCGTATCCCCGCCATCGGCAGATCCTCGCCTGGTCCTCTTCGACGAGCATGACGTTGAAAGCATCACCGTCGACCACACGCGATGCTTGTTCCAGGATGCGGTCTAGGACCTCCTCCAATTCGAGCGTGCTCCCGACAGCAGCGGCAGCCTCCTCCAACGCCTCAGACACCCTCCGCTGCTTTCTCTCCCGTTCGAACAAGCGTGCATTCTCGATGGCGACGGCTGCCTGCTGTGCGAAGGCCTGCACCAGCCGCGCGTCGTCAGAAGCATAGGCCTTGGGGTGCCGACTGTCGACTGTGAGTATCCCGATGACTTGATCTCGAACCTGGAGCGGCACGCCGATGTTCGCCCGCACGTGCGACAAGCCCTGCCCCCCGCGCCAGCCCTTCGAGTCATCCCGGATGTCGTCAATGACAATGGGCTCTCCCTCCTCCACCAGTCTTCGGTTGTAGGGGTGCACTTCAAGTTCATACCTGCGGTCCATCTCGCCCCTGGGCATATTTCTCGTGGCGATCACGCGCGTGACCCCACCCTCAAGGATCTGTACACTGCCGCTGTGGTAGGCGATGACGCTGGCCAACTGCTCGAGGATCATCTCCAGGACCTCCTGCAGGTTCAGGCTCCTATTCAGGAGGAGCGCCGTCGCACGGAGTCGCTCGGAGAGCTCTCGCTGTTCTTGCTCCGCCTCGTAGAGACGCGCGTTCTCAAACGCGACAGCGGCCTGTGCCGCAAAGGCCTGGGCAAGCCGACCGTGCTCAGGTGTGTAGAATCCGGGTCTCGTCTTGTCCAGGGCGATCATGCCGATGGTCCGGTCACCCACCAGCATGGGCACGCCCAGCCAGGATCGAATCCGGGCAGCAGCATGGGGCTCTGCGCGGAAGGCCTCGAAGACCTCGGGTGCATCCTCGAGGATGAGAGGCTCCCCAGTCTCCACGACCAACCGATTGGGGTGCTCGCCGTGCAAAGGGAAGGAGAGGCCTAAGATGTCCGAGAGCTCGGGAAATCCTCGACCGCCGACAATGTCCAGATGGTCATTCCTCAGAAGCATCACGGACGCGGTGTCGTAGGGGACTACGCGCTGCAGCTGCGCCAGAACACGCTCGACGACCTCGTCCCGCTCCAGGGCCGTCGTGAGCGCCAGCGCCACCTCCCTTAACGTCTCCTGCTCCAACGCGCGATCCCGGGTCTCATCGTACAGCCGGGCATTTCGGATGGCGATTGCTGCCTGGTCCGCGAGCAAATCGAGCACCCAGAGTTCCTCGTCGGTGAAGGCATGGGCCCGCTGGAAAGCAACATTCATCACGCCTTGCACATCATCGCCGGCCTTGAGCGGCAAGCCGACAATAGCTCCCTCCCAGCGTCGATCCTCAAAGAGAGGATGGCTCATGGCGTCGTTGACGACGATCCTCTCTCCCTGGCGGGCAACGGTGTAGGTCAGGCCCTGAGGCCGTATAGCATCGATGGGCACATCTCGCCGCTCTCCGTTCCACATGGCAGCCCCAAAGGAGAGTTCTCCTTCACCGTAGAGGAAAACGTGGGCATCGTCGGCCCATACCAGATGGAGCGCCTGCTCAAGGA
>CAZIWL010000074.1:0-21096 GCA_964542755.1 uncultured Anaerolineales bacterium | reverse complement strand
CTGGGTGAGTGACGGGACTCGAACCCGCAATCGCCTGGGCCACAACCAGGTGCCTTGACCAATTAGGCCACACCCACCACGTTGTCAGCATTCTACCATATCTTAACGCGCGAGGCAAGTATGGCAGCTAGTCGGGTGCGCTAACGACTTGTCGCGGACGTGGCAAGCATACGCTCGTGGTGCATCGCACCGGTCAAGGCGACAACTCGTTAGTGCCCCCAGCTATTCCAGTCCGCGGGAAGATTCCGTCCCCTCGGGCCTCTGGCTCACCTATGGCGCTTTTTTTGCGATGACGACCATCACCTCTGTGTCGTCCACATCCTCCCATACCGTTCGGCAAGAGAGCCCGGCATTCGTGAGCTGAGATGAGAAGGCACCTGGCTCCGGCTCTTTCTGGCCCGTGACCTCATAGAGCCAGGATAGGAGTCTCGCCAGCGGGCCTTGTCCTTCAAACCTGGTCGCCGCGGCAACTACCAATCGCCCCGTCGGCTTCAACAGACGCGTCACCTGGCCCAGGGTCCGTGGATCGATGATGTAGTCTGTCGGGAAGGTCGCGACGATGCTCTCGAAACTGGCGGCTCGGAATGGTAGCGCCTGGGCCCGCGCCCGGACGAGAGGGACGCTCGCGCCGGCCCGAAGGAGCTGCACCTTGGCCTGCCGGCCCATATGGGGCGAAGGATCGACCCCGAAGGGTGCGAGGCCGCGCTCCTCCAGCGACACCAGAAGATGCCCGGGCCCATGTCCCAGCTCCAGGACGCGGCCGCCCTGCAGATGGGGAAGCGTGGTCCGTCCCCAAGCCCTCCATCGGCCCAACGAGACGACAAACGCCACCACATCGTAGGTCCATGCCAGCTCGTTGTAGAGCAAGCGGAAGAAGAGACGCAGGAAACGGTGCCAGAGTGTACGCAGCATCGTACCGGGCCTTTCACCCAAGCAGAACCCCCGCCGCAATCAAAGCGACGGGGGTATAGAATCAAACCTTAAGAATCGAGCGGGCGCTCTTCTGTTAACGCCCCGTATGCACGGCCTCAGGAGCCTCCATCATCGTCGGGGCAAGCGGGCCGGACCGCCCCATGATTAGCGGCAGCGGGGCCGGTGGGCCTATTTCGTCGTCATCCTCACGCGCCCGGAGCGCTCACCGGAATGCGTGACTCTCCTCCCTCGGCCTCCGGCTTCACCCAGGCAGCCAGCTCCACCGTCAGGCTGTTGAAGAAGCTTCTGGACGGCATATCCCCGTCCCCGTAATCTACCTCCACGATATGCGCCCGCAGACGGAGCATCTTCGTCTCCAGGATGACGTCCTTTCCCTCCTCGACCAGAACGGGCTCACCCTTGGGGGCTAACTTCGTACGCAGCGCTTCATCGTCGAAGGCGTACTTGGACATCAAGACCTTCGTCACCGTCCGAATATCGTTCTTGTCAAACAGCCACGTCTCCAGCGCTGTGACCTTGTCGGAATCGCCCGATCCGATCAACTCGGAGATGCCCACGCCGCATTCCCCCATGAACTCGCCGCTCTCCAACTCTATGCTGAAAGAGGGATCATAGTGGGTGTCTCCATGGCTGTACGTGGTGACGAACTGGGCATTGGGCGCCTGGCCTTCCCACGCGACCTGCTCATCGGGTGGCGCATCTCCTCTGGCTGTCGAACGGATCTCTTGTCGCGATGCCTCGGGTCCCTCCCGTCGCTCGATCAGACGAGAGTAGAGATACAGCCCCCCTCCGACCAGGGCGACGACGAGCAGCCCCACCCCGCAGACCAGGGTGACGGGGCGCAGTCGCGTGCCCAGATCGGTGGTCTCCTCCCCGTCGCCTTCGTCGGGAACCGGTGCCTCAGCGTCAAGGTCGCGAGCCAGTTTCCTGACGTCGAGCGCCTGCTGCCCATCCTGGGCCTGCTCAACCCGGGCCAGGGCCTGGGCGAGCTCATTCTCCTCCCAGAGCTCCATCCCTAGGCGGTCGCGCGCGAGCTCGAGATCCCCGCTCTCGGCGTAGTCCTCGGCCACCAGGAGGACATAGGTCTCTTGGAAATCCGAGCGGAGCTCCGCGGGTGTGGAGTTGGTCCACTGGACCGGCCAAAGCCCCCATCCGATGCCGAGACCGAGGAGCAGACCGACGAGGACGCCCCCGAGCGCGGCTACCAGGACCTTGCGCTGTCGAATGAATTGCAGGATGTTGTCCATCTTCACCCCCTGGCGTCTGCGAGTTGCACGGGAAAATTGCTAAGCGGGCTATCCGATCGGCCGCTTTGGTGCACAACAATCTTATCACACAGTCCGGCATAGGACAAATACCTGCGCACCACGTGCGCACCGGCGTCTCTGTACAAACGGTCCCCCCGTTACGAAGCCGACTCCTCAGGTTCCTCGGGAAGGTCGACGATCTCAATTTCCTCTTCGCAGGCCTCGCATTTTGCCCAATCCTGGCGCACTTCTGTGAGCAGGCCGCCGCACTTGGGACACGCCTGGGGCAGTGGCCGCTTCCAGACCGCGAAGTCGCAGGACTCTGGGTTCTCCGGGTCGTAGTTGGAGCAGCCGTAGAACGTTCGGCCCCGTCTCGTCTTCTTCTCCACCAGATCGCCGCCGCACTCAGGGCACTTGGCCCCTTTTGGTACCAGTATCGGCTTGCTGAAGCGGCAGTCTGGGAAGTTGCTGCAGCCGATGAACTTCCCGTACCGTCCATACCGGTAGACGAGCGGACTCCCGCATTTGGGACACATTTCGCCCGTTGGCTGGTTGTTGATGTCCACCTCAGGCATGCGCTCACGAGCCTCGGTGAGCGTTTCGGCGAAAGGTCCGTAGAAACTCTCGAGAATGGGCACCCACTCCCGCTCGCCACTGGCGATAAGGTCAAGATCATCCTCCATCTGGGCCGTGAACCCCAGGTCGACGTAGTCTGGGAAGTACTCGACCAGCAGGTCATTGACGATCATGCCAATCTCGGTGGCATACAGCCTTCTCCCTCGGCGCTCCACGTAGCCGCGCTCCTGAATCTTTGAAAGGATGGGCGCGTACGTGCTTGGCCGCCCGATGCCGTTTTCCTCGAGGTCCCGGACCAGGCTTGCCTCGGAGTAGCGCGGCGGCGCTTGCGTGAAGTGCTGATCGGGGAGCAGGTCCACCATGTCGAGCAGCTCGTCGACGGACAGCGGCGGAATCTCCTCCCGCTTCCGTTCTTCGATGCTCTCTTCGTCCTCGTCCTTCTCCTCCTCGTACACGACCAAGAACCCAGGGAAGCGTAGCGTCGAACCACTGGCCCGGAAGAGGTAGGGCAGTGCTCCCTCGTCCCCCGAAGACCCAGCCTCAATCTCAGCGGCGATGGTATCGTAGATCGCCCGAGCCATCTGGCTGGCCACAAAGCGCCTCCAGATCAGCTCGTAAAGTTGATACTGACTCCGATCCAGGACCTTCTTCATGGACTCCGGTGTGCGGAAGACACTCGTAGGCCGGATTGCCTCGTGGGCCTCCTGAGCGGACTTGGACTTGGTCTTGTACTGCGGCGGCTCGGGCGGCAGATACTCGTCGCCGTACTCGCCGGTCACGTACGCGCGCACGTCGGCCTGGGCCTGCTCGGCCACGTTGACGCTGTCGGTGCGCATATACGTGATCAGGCCTATCGGCCCGTCGCCCAGATCGATCCCCTCATACAGCTGCTGAGCCACAGCCATCGTGCGTCGCGTGGTGTAGCCTAACTTGTACGACGCCTGCTGCTGGAGCGTGCTGGTCGTGAAGGGGGCATAGGGTCTCCGGCGACGCTGTCCCTCCTTGACGCTGACCACCGCGTAGGTTGATCGCCGCAGGTCGTCTATGATCGCTTGGACATCTTCTTCGCTGTGGATGTCCACCTCTTCGCCCCGGATGCGGTGGAGCTTGGCGATGAAGCTGGGCGGGTAGTCTGGCTCCGGCTCCTGCTTGGCCAGCTCCGCCTCCAGGGACCAGTACTCGATCGGCACGAAGGCCTCGATCCCCCGTTCTCGCTCCACGACCAGCCGGAGGGCGCCCGACTGCACGCGGCCGGCGGAGATGCCGCGGCGACCGAGTTTGTCTCGCAGCAGCGGGCTGATGGTGTAGCCCACGATACGATCGAGGATACGCCGCGCCTGCTGGGCGTCGACCCGCTGCCGATCGATCTCGCGGGGATGGGAGAAGGCGTGCTCGATGGCCTCGTCCGTGATCTCGTGGAACTCGACGCGGTGCACGGGTCGCCAGCGGATGACTGAGTCGAGCACCTCCAACAGGTGCCACGAGATTGCCTCGCCCTCGCGATCCGGATCCGTTGCCAGGAAGAGCTCAGAGGACTCCTTGACTGCCTCCTTGAGATCTCGGACCACGTCCTTCCGCTTGGAGGGGACGATGTAGTGCGGTCGGAAACCATCCTCAATGTCGACCCCCATGCGATTGGAGGGCAGATCCCGCACGTGACCGACGGAGGCCTGCACGTTGTAGTCGTCGCCCAGGAAGCGATTGACCGTGCGCGCCTTAGCCGGCGATTCGACGATGACCAGGCCGGGCTGTTTTTCCCGTCGTGCCCTGGCCTTCGACATCACCGTGTGCTCCTCGGGATCCAGTCCCTCGTGGGCAGGCGTGCGGCCCATGCGAAACAACTTGGTGCCGCATTCCGGGCAGACGCCCTTCGTGGCCGGTGTCCCCGTGTTGGTGTACACCGGCTCGGGGCTCTTCATCTCACGTTTGGCTTTGCATTTCAAACAATAAGCTTTCATACATTGACCTCAGAACACAATACTAACGCGGAACATAACTAACTTCAACCCAACGAGACCCTCTCGGAACCTTGGTTCCAGGAGAGGGCCTCCCAAAAACGCCCGTCTTCGTGGTGCCGAGTCTATAGGTACTCGTCCGACTCCTGGCGCTCCAGAAGATGGACCAACTCGCGGACGTCTTGCTCGCGGTCCATCGGGCAGACGAGCACCGCGTCCCCCACGTCCACGATGACCATATCTTCCAATCCTATGGTGGCGATCAGACGTTCACTCCCGAACACCATTGTGCGTTGGGTGTCGATGCCGATGTGATCACCAACGATGACGTTACCGTCCTCATCCGCCTCGCCGAGCTCTGCTAGCAGCTCGGCCAGGCTCCCCCAACTCCCTACGTCGGACCAGCCGATGTCGACGGGTATCACGGCGACATCTCCAGCGCCTTCCATCACGCCGTAGTCGATGGACTGCTTGTTGATCGTGGGCCAGATCCGTTTCAGCGTCGATCCGTAGGCGTCGGTTCCAAGAGTGCCCTGGACCTCCGCCAGCTTGACGTAGAAATCGGGCATCTGGCACTGGAACTCCGTCATAATCCGATCTACGCTCCAGACGAACATGCCGCTGTTCCAGGTGTATTCACCGCTCTCGGCCATCCGCAAGGCGGTCTCCTGGTCCGGCTTCTCGGTGAAGCGTTCTACCTGGAAGACGTCGAAGTCCCCCCCGCATTCCATCTTTGCGCCTTGTTGGATGTATCCGTAGCCTGTAGATGGGGAGGATGGTTCGATGCCCAGGGTCACCAAGTGGCCCTCCCTCGCCACCTCCGCAGCCGCCTCCAGGACGCCCTGGAAGCGCTCGACATCGGCGATGAAATGGTCGGCGGTGAGCACGGCCATCACGGCGTCCGGGTCCTTATGCTGGAGATGGATAGCTCCCAGGCCGATGGCGGGCGCTGTCCCGCGTCCCAATGGTTCAACAATCAGATTCTGTGCCGGCAGTTCAGGTGCTTGATCCGCGAGATCGGAGACGTGCTCCCTGCCCGCGACGACGAAAACGTGGTCGGGGGGAAAGACCGGCGTGATTCGGTCGACTGTGTGCTCGAACATCGTCCGGTCACCGATGAGCTCAAGCGTCTGCTTGGGACGGTCCCGCCGGCTGGCCGGCCAGAGTCGCGTCCCAGTTCCGCCGGCCATGATCAGTGCATAGAATGCCATGAATCTCGTCCTCCCAAGATCTGATTGTCCTGCGGTCGGTAGGGGATCAGGGAAAAAGTGTCGAGGAGCTGATGAGCTGTGAGGTTTGTGGCCCGCTCATTCCACTGTGTACGACACCCCGGCTTCTCGTGCGATGACGTATTTCATCCCTCCTACCTGCCGCACCATGCCCTTCAACTCCATCATAGCCAGGGCACTGGTGACTTGGGAGATAGGCACGTCCATTCGCTGCTGGAGATCGTCCACATGCATGGGCTCGGCCGACAACTGTCCTAGAAGGGCGGCCTCCGTCTCATCTTCGGGGAGAGCGAGCCGGGCCTGCTTCTGCTCGGCCACCATGGTCAAGTTGAGTTCCTCAAGGATGTCCTCGGCTCGGGCGACCAGCTTGGCTCCGTCCTGAATCAATCGGTTGGGCCCGATGCTCCCTTGCGACAGGATGCTCCCCGGCACGGCAAATACGTCTCGTCCCTGCTCCGCAGCGAAGTCGGCCGTGATCAAGGCTCCACTCGTCTTCCCCGCGTTGGTGACCAACACGCCAAGGCTCAGTCCGCTGATGATCCGATTCCGAGGTGGGAAGTTCCTTCCATCGGGAGGCGTCCCCAGGGGGTAGTCGCTGATGAGAGCCCCATGAGCCGCGATCTGCTGGGCGAGCTTCCGGTGCTCAGAGGGGTAGATGTGATCGATGCCGCAGCCGAAGACGGCGATGGTCCGTCCGCCGGCCTCCAGGGCGGCGCGATGCGCCACGCCATCGATTCCCCGCGCCATGCCGCTGACAACCGTGATCCCGTTGCGAGCCAGGTCGCCGGCGAGGCGGCGCGTCACTTCGCGTCCGTACGTCGATGCTCGGCGCGTTCCCACCACGGCCACAGCCCAGGCATCCTGTTCCTTGAGCTCTCCCTTCACGTACAGCACGGGGGGCGGGGCATGGGTCTCAAGCAGAAGCTGGGGATAGCCCGGGCTCTCCCATGTCAACACCTGGATGCCCATCTCCTGGAGCCGCTCTAGACGCTCATCGAGGCTGACCTTGGACCGGACGTTGAGCAGGTTCTTGACCGATCGGCTGTCGACCCCCACGCTGCGGAGTTGCTCCGGCGGTGCGTGCCAGGCACGCTCGATACTCCCGTACGTGTCCAGCAACGCCCTGAGCCTGAGGGGGCCAATGCCCCGAACTTCGTTGAATCCGATCCAGTAGCGTAGGTCGCTCACCGTCAGCTGTCCTCCAGCAGGCCGGGCAGCAGCTGCACCGTCATCTCCCGCTCCTCCGTGTCGAGCTCCAGGATCACGTCCTCAATCGCGGGCAGAAGGATCTCACCGCGCGGCCCGCGGACGACGAACACGTCGGCCGCGCCCGTGGCGATCACGTCGGCCACACGGCCCAGCCATTCGCCAGTCTCCGTCTCGACGTCCACGCCGATCAACTGGAAGTGGTAGTACTCTCCCTCCTCCAGGGGTACGGCATCCTCCAGGGGCACCTCCACAAGCATCCCCCGGAGTTCTTCGGCGGCATCTCGGTCCTCGACGCCCTCAAGCTTGATGAGCAGAACGCCCTTGTGAGGCCGCACCGACTCGAGGGCGTACCGTTCCACATCGTCCGGTGCCTGAGGACGAGCTAGGTAGACGTACTCGTGCCGGTCGACCTGCTCGGGATAGTCAGTGAGGATTTCGACGCGCACCTCTCCCCTTATCCCGTGCGGACGCCGGATCTCTCCCACGACAATATGAGAAGGCCCAGGGTGGGTTCCCGCCGAGCCTTTCTTGCCGCTATCTGCTTGTTCGTCCCGGGTCATAGGGCGGATGCGCGTTGCTCACTGGCCGGTAGAATCCGGTTTGCAGTTGGGCACCCTCAATCTAGACGATTTCCAGGTTGGCGTGCTTGTCCCGCTTGGCCGCCAGGACGCGCACCAGGCGGCGCATAGCGTTGGCCGTGCGCCCGCCCTTGCCAATCACCCGGCCCATGTCGCCAGGTCCGACACGGAGCTCCAAGATGACGGAGTTCTCACCCTCGATCTCGGAGACGTGCACCTGTTCCGGTTCATCCACGATAGCCTTGGCGATGTACTCAACCAAATCCTTCATCGAAGAAGCCATCGGTGCTCCTCCTTCCTTAGTGATGACGTGGACGGATACGTGTGTACGCGAAGATGCAGTGAAGGAGCAGAGTTCCACTGCGATGTCAGCCTTATGCGTGCTAACCGGAATCGGCGCCGGACGCTGGGATCTCCGCACGCTTGTGGGGGCTGCTTTTCTTGAAGCCCCAGCTAGTTCTCTGAGTCCTCCTCCTCGGCCTCGTCGGCCTCTTCGGATGCCTCGTCTTCGTCCTCTTCCAGCTCAGCCTCAGCGTCGGTCGCTTCCTCAGCCTCTTGGGACTCAGTCTCTTGAGGCTCGGTCTCTTCCTCGAGATCCTCTGCTTCAACGGCTGATTCTTCGCCCCCAGGGCCGCCTTCTTCCTCGGCCTCTTCCTCTGCGTCTTCTTCTGCCTCAGCCTCGGCCACCAGGGCCTCCAGGGACTCACCTTGCTTCAGCCGTTCGAAGCGTTGGAGTGTACCCAGCGTCGTCAGGAGCCGCGTCGCTGACTCAGTGGGCTGCGCCCCAACACTCAGCCAATACAGTGCTCTCGCCTCGTCAACACGCAGGGTCTCCGGTTCTGTGCGCGGATTGTAGAAACCTATCCCCTCGATAAACCGCCCATCACGCGGAGATCGCGAGTCTGCCACGACGACACGGAAACTCGGCTGCTTCTTAGAGCCGACACGGCGTAGACGAATCTTGACCATACTCCTCCTGTTCAGATTGCTTAGTTATGACGACAGTTTCGTTGGGAAATTGGCACATTCGAAGATCTACGGACTGGAAACCAGCCACCTATCTCCCAATCTGCTAATCCACCAACCTATCCTAACATCCTCATCAGCCGCTGCATCTCACCTCGGCCCTGACCCAACTGCTTCATCATGCGCTGCATCTGGCGGAACTGCCGCAGGAGCATGTTGAGCTCCTGTACTGTGGTGCCGCTGCCGGCTGCGATGCGCTTCTTCCGGCTGCCCTTGATGATCCGCGGATTACGTCTCTCCTCGGGTGTCATCGAGAGAATCATCGCCTCAATATGCTTGAATTGCTCGTCAGTGGCCTCAGCAGACACCTGCCCCGCTACCCCCCTCATGCCGGGAATCATCTCCAGGATCTGTGTCAGCGGGCCCATCTGTTTGACCTGTTGTAGCTGCTCCAGGAAGTCCTCAAGGTCGAAGCTAGCCTCAAGGATCTTCTGCTCCATCTGCTTGGCTTGCTTCTCATCAAATGTCTGTTCGGCGCGCTCAATCAGGGTCAGGACATCGCCCATGCCCAGGATCCGAGACGCCAGTCGATCGGGATGGAAGACCTCAAGAGCGTCTGTCTTCTCCCCCGTTCCCAGGAACTTGATCGGCACACCGGTGACGGCGCGCATACTGATGGCTGCGCCGCCTCGGGCGTCGCCATCGACCTTTGTCAGGATCAGGCCCGTCAGCCCAATGCGTTCGTGGAACCCCTCCGCGACGTCGACTGCCTGCTGTCCCGTCATGGCGTCAGCCACGAGGAGGATTTCCACGGGTGCCGTCGTCCGCTTGACGGCCTCCAGTTCGGACATCATCTCGTCGTTGATCTGGAGCCGACCTGCGGTATCCATGATCACCACGTCCCGACCTCGGCGGCGCGCCTCGCGCACGCCGTGCGCGCAGATTTGAGGCGGCTCGCCCTGCCCTTCCCCATAGATGGGAAGGTCGAGCTGGCGCCCCAGCACCTCAAGCTGCTTGCCCGCTGCCGGTCGGTAGGTGTCGCCTGCAACCATCATCGGCAACCGGCCCTTCTTAGCAAGATGCTGACCGAGCTTGGCGACGGTGGTCGTCTTACCCGAGCCCTGCAGGCCGACGACCATGATGACGTACGGAGCAGGGCCGGCAAGCTCCAGGCGTCCTGGTTGCCCCAGTGTGTCGATCAGTTCCTCGTGGACGATCTTGATGACCTGCTGTGCCGGGCTGAGACTCTTGGTCACCTCAGCGCCCACAGCACGTTCTCGGACTCGCCCAACGAAGTCCTTGACGACCTTGTAGTTGACGTCCGCCTCAAGGAGGGCAAGACGGATCTCTCGCAGCACTTGGTCGACGTCATCCTCACGCAGGATGCCGCGCTTGCCCAGATCACGAAAGACGGACTGTAGCTTGTCGGTTAGGTTTTCAAACATCTTTACATGAAACCCGATTCATTCACGAAAATGCGAAGCGATTGTAACGGAAAAGGATGGTTTCGTCAAGCTCTTTGGCCCACGACGAGCGCGCGTGCATCTATCGCCGCACCACCGTCCTCCAGGGCTGAAAAAGGGTTGACCTCTACTTCGACAACTTCCGGACACGAGGTCAGGAGGTCCGACATAGAGACCAGCGCCCGCGCGATTGCCTCACGGTCGATCGCCGGGCGTCCGCGATCCCCGGACAGGAGATGGCGTGCGCGAATCTCGTCCGTCATCCGCCGGGCCTCCTCGTGATCGACGGGGGCCATACGGAACACGACGTCCTTCACCGCCTCGACAGCCGTCCCACCCAGGCCGAAGGCGACTACCGGACCGAAGCTTGGGTCGCGCTTGCCCCCTATGAGAACCTCCAGGCCGTCGGTGACCATCGACTGAACCAGCAGCCGCAAAGGCTCGTCCTCGCTCTTCGCGCGCTCCAGGGCCTGTGTAATGCGTCCGAAGCTAGTCCGGAGCTCCTCGGCCGACTCCACGTCCAGGGCCACGAGCCCCGCCTGGGTCTTATGCGCCGCCGCCGCCGTCAGGCCCTTTAAGGCCACCGGGTAGCCCAGGACGTGCGCCGCTACCAACGCGCTTTCCTCGTCCTCCACCACGGCCGACTCGACACACGGGATGTCGAAGGAAGCACAGAGATCCAGGGAACGGTCGGCGGTCAAGGCGCCGGGGTTTGCGAGTAGCGCTTCGACTTTCTCCGGCCTCTCCTCCGGTACCGAGGGCAAAGGATGGAGTCGGTCCGCATCCCTCTGTCGCGCGAGCGACGCCGCAAGCGCCCGCACGGCCGCTTCGATCTCGGTGAACACGGGGAGTGGTGTCTTTCGCCTCAGGCGCTCGATCTGCTCGTGTTGGGCGAAGGCGCACAGAGCTAGCGGTCTCTCTACGTCCGCGGTCAGCTGCCCGAGGCGGCGGGCAAGCCGTTCAGACACAGCGGATTCCAGCCCTGGGCTGTATGTATGGACCAGGAGGATGGCGTCGGGCTCAAGCGCCCGAAGGCTTTCCTCGACAATCTGCCCGTACAGTTCGAAGTTGAAGATCGCCCCCAGATCCAGGGGATTCGTCGGGGCAATCACGTCGGCCCGGAAGAGCTCACGCACGCGATCGGCAAAGGGTTCAGGGATGCGCATCAAGCGGAAGCCGTGGGCCTCTGCCGCGTCGGCGGCGACCACAGCGTGCCCGCCGGAGCGGGATATGATGAGCAGGTCCTTACCCTTGACCGGAGGCAGGTTCAGGCCCTGGGCCAGTGCCACAGCTTCGTTGAAGCTGTCGGCGCGTACGACGCCGGCCTGACGGAGCGCCGCGTCGACGACGGCGTCATCATTAGCCAGCGCGGCCGTGTGGGAGAAGGCAATCTCCGCGCTGGCGTCACCCCTGTTCGCCTTCTGCACAATCACGGGCTTGCTGGAACGGGAGGCTAGCTCCAACAGCTCACGGCCGTTCTCGATGCTCTCCAGGTAGAGACAGATGATCTCCGTCCCGGGGTCGTCGAGGAGGTAGCTCAGGTAGTCGACCTCGTCCAGGTCTGCCTTGTTCCCCATGCTGACCACTTTGTTCGCGCCAAGGCCCGCCTCACTCAACAGGATCAAATAGGTGATGGAGACCCCGCCGCTCTGGGCCAGGACCGAGACAGGGCCTCTTTTCGCTCCCTCGGCGTCGAGGCGGGCGAAAGGCAGGCAGAGACCATTTTCCATATTGATCACGCTGATGCAGTTCGGTCCCACGAACCTGATCCCCCACCGTCGTGCCACTGCTTTCAGCTCCTCCTCAAGGAGCCGACCGTCGGCGGAGAACTCCGTGAAGCCTCCGGATTCGATCACTGCGTGGCGAATACCCCGGCGACCACACGCATCGAGGAGGCCTGGCACCGTCGCAGCGGGCGTAAGAATAACGGCCAGGTCGATATCGGTGGGGAGGGCGTCGACGGACGGGAGGATGGGCATGCCTTCGACCCGCCCCTTACACCGCCCAACGGCATACACATCTCCGCTGTAGCCGAACTGGCTCAGATTGCGCAGAATCTCAGTCGCCAGATTGTCGGGCCGCTCGGAAACACCGATGACGGCGACGCTGTCGGGATAGAAGATCTTCTTCAAGGCTGCTCCTCTGTCGGTGATGGGCTGGGGCGTCGTGGCTAGACGCTGTCCCGCCCCGTCCCGGCTTACGGTCCACGGCGCAGCGTGACCGTCTCCGGCCCTTGGCCTGGGACTGGACGATCACGCCCGACGATGGCTCGACCGTAGGATCACACTTTGCCGCGCTCGCGCCATGACCCGCCTGACTGCTGGGACGATTCTACTCGATGCGGAACGAAAGGCCAAGATCCATGTGTCGGCCATCCGCTCCGCTTTCGCAGCATCCGATGCCCGGAACCCTCCCAATGCCGTCGTCCCTCGCCAACGCGGCAATCGCTTCCCCTGGGGCTTCAGTACGCCCTCCATCTGTGGTACAATGGGTACGTCGATAAGAAAGGGATTGCTTAGGGGTCACCAGGGTACGTGCGGGACCCTCGGTGGAGGAGAAGACCTTGGATATTGACCACCATCCGGAGTTCATTGACGACACCGCCTTCGTCGCGCCTAACGCGACGATCGTGGGGCGAGTGAAGGTGGAGGCAGAGGCAAGCGTATGGTTTGGCTGCGTCCTGCGCGGGGATAACGATCCTATCGTGGTGGGCCCGCGCAGCAACGTGCAGGACCTCTCGATGATTCACACCGACGAGGGGGTCCCTTGTACCGTCGGGGCGGGTGTGACCGTGGGCCACCGGGTCGTTCTCCACGGTGCGACCATCGGCGACGGTGCGCTGATCGGGATCGGTGCCATCCTCCTGAATGGTGCCAGGGTCGGTGAGCAGGCGGTGGTGGGCGCCGGTGCCGTCGTCACCGAGGGGCAGGAGATTCCACCGCGGCACCTGGCCCTGGGTGTGCCGGCGAAGGTGGTCCGTGAGCTGACAGACGAGGAGCTGACCCGTCTGAAGCACGCCGCGGACCACTACGTCGAGCGCGCCAAAGCCTTTCGCGCGCGAGGGGGGTGAAGTCTGATGACGGAGCTCACAGACGCACTGCGGCGGAGCGAGCTCTTCTCTGGATTGACCGTGGACCAGCTAACGCGCGTCGCAGCGCTGGGTGAACACCTGATTCTGGAGCGCGGTGAGGTGGTCGTCCAGGAGGGCGAGCTTGGTGAACGCGTCTTCATCGTCCGCCAAGGCATGGTTGAGGTGCAAGTATCCCGGGAAGGGACATCCGACGCGGTGTGCTCTGGGCCTATGGAGCGTATCGTTACACTGGGTCCCGGCCAGGTCTTCGGCGAGATGGCGATTCTGGATCAAGGCCCCCGTTCCGCCACGGTGTGCTCTGTTGAGGACGACACCCGGCTCTACGCCATACCAGGCCAGGCACTGATGAGCCTCTGCGACGAGGATCCGCGCATCGGGCACTTGCTGATGCGGAATCTGGCCCTCGATCTCTCCTTCAAACTCCGCCACCGGAACCTACGCCTGGGATCGAGCGGGGGCGGCCCGTGATCTACAAGATAAGCTACGTGGTTGCCGGGAGTTCCCATCCGGGAGCCATCGTGAACGACGACCGGCGTCCGCGGGTCGGTGAGCGGATCCAACTCGATGGGGTACCCTTCGAGGTCGTCGAGGTCATCGACTTGATGCCTCCGCGGGGCGAGTTCGCCTACGTGCACGTCACATGTGAGCCTGTGGAGGGTACGGCGTAGCGACGGCACGTCTGGGTCCGCCATGGGCGCCCCCGTGGGCAATGGCTAACCGGGGACTCCCCTTGCCGAGTGAAACCCTGTCCTTGACACACTTGGCTGCGCAGTGTACGATATGCAGTGATATGAATATGAAGAAGAGGGTGTTGTGCTGCTAGGGTGGGGAAGTCCCTCGGTGCGCACCCCGAGGGAGGACTCGTGGAGATCAAGCTCTGGGCAGTTGCTGTCCAGAGTGTGGCTGCTTGAGGCCCTGACCTGCGCGCCGGCGGATGAGCTTGAGCTCGATGCTACCTTCATGAACGTCAAGGATATGCAAGAAACCATGGCCTGCGATGTGATCAATACGCCGGCTCTGGTGATCGACGAAGAGGTCAAGAGGTCGGGAGGTAATCCGCGCAGGGAGGAGCAAGGTGGGTGATCCCAGGCGGCCAACGAGCTAGTCCTGGCATGCCTGGTTCTGGATGGACAAGAGAAACCCACTCCCGACTGGGGCGCCGAAGCGAATGATCGAAGGCACCCGCACGCGGTTACCTCGCAATTCTGCATACGAACGTAGGCTATGATGAACGACCACGAGGGCCACGACCACGACGGCCAGGGTACTGTCGGGATCGAGAGCCGTTTCTTGCTCTCCCTCGGCCTGACCGGGCTGATCTTCTTCGCCGAGCTCGTCGGTGGCTTTTTCACGGGCAGCCTGGCCCTCCTCTCCGATGCAGCCCACGTCTTCTTTGATGTCTTCGCGCTGGCACTGAGCTACGTGGCTATCCGCTTGGCCTCTTTGCCGCCCAACGAGCGTCACACGTACGGCTATCACCGGCTGCGCGTGCTGGCCGCCGTGGTGAATGGTGCCTCTCTGCTTGTGGTGGCATTCGAGATCTTCCGCGAGGCCATAACTCGCTTCTCAGACCCGGAACCCGTCCAGGCAGGACCGATGCTGGTCGTCGCTGTGATCGGCCTGGTGGTGAATCTGGTGGTCGCTTTCGTCCTGCGCGAACACGATCACGAGGATCTGAACGTGCGCAGCGCTTTCCTCCACGTCCTTGGCGACGCTCTCGCATCGGTCGGTGTCATTGTCGCCGGCATAATCATTGTTCTCACGGGATGGACCCCCATCGATCCTCTGGTCAGTCTGCTCATCGCGGTCATCATCCTTGTCGGCTCCGGGAACGTCCTGCGCCGCTCGCTCCACATCCTGGTGGAAGGCGTGCCCCGGGGCATGACTGCCAACGTTGTCGCGCAAGCGATGAACGGCGTCGATGGCGTCACCGAGGTCCACGACCTGCACATCTGGACCGTGAGCCCGGGATTCATCTCCCTCAGCTCGCACGTTGTCCTGGACGACCAGTCCCTCAGCGAGGCCCAGGAGATTATGGATGATCTGAAAACGACGCTCGCCGAGAGGTTTGGCATCGAGCATACGACCATCCAGGTCGAATGCCAGAGCTGTGCGGAGGGCACCCTTATCTGTCCTTACGAGGTGGAAGACCATGACTGAGCATCAGGTGAGCATACCGTCGGCGTGGGCCCGAGACTACGTGCGGGAGCGCGAGGGGGTCCTGACCATCCGCTGGACCTGGGTCTGTATGGGGTGATGAACTTTCTTCAAGGGACCATCCGGTCGGATGGCGAAGCCAGAGAGCCCCGAGGATTACGTCCGCTATGAGGCTGAGGACGATTTGGTCGTCTATCTGTCGCACGATCTCCTGAAGCGGCAGAAGCCCGGTACACGAAGCATCCGCTTCTATATCGGTGGGTACGGCGGATACGACATCGTGCTTCCCGGGCACGTGAATGCGGGCGAGGGTGGTGGCCCACCCGATAAGACCCAAGAGGAAACGGCGGAGGACAGTGACCAATGCCGGTGAGGTGAAGAATCTGCCCGAGCGCTAGGGCGACGTACTCCACGGTCACGACGTCGCCTTCTGGGAGCGCCGGGGTGAAGCTTGCCGCTCTCTTGGGTTGAACAGCGCTGGCGAGACCGCCCCCCGGCGCGCGATCATCCCCCTCGTTCGCTGTCCCTTGATTCTCGTCAGGGGGTCTCCATTCCCGTGGGGGAGATGGCCCCCCGCGTTGGCGGCGCCCGCCAATCGACTCACCCCAGCCAGATTGCTTCTCTGGTCAGCGGCCTACGGTCTTGACACCGGCCCTCTGGCCCCGGCACGGAGGACGGCATCTCTCGATCCGTGCTTCTGCCACGACTATAGGCCAGGGCAAATGCTCACGGGGAGACCTCTGACGTTCATCCATTAGAGTAGCCAGGTGCCGGTTGCGGGGTAGAATACGTGGCTCGGAGCCATCTCTGTCATCCCACATCCTACGCTCATGCGGTCGGGCGGCTGCCCGGCCCGGCGGCTCCCAAAGAGGAGGACCCTATGCTTCAGCCGGGAACGACGCTGGACAACAAGTACCGCATCGAGGAAGCCATCGGTCGAGGCGGATTTGGTTTCGTCTACCGGGCGCGGGAGCGCCTCACAGGGGAGATCGTGGCGCTGAAGGAGCTGGTGCCCAGCTTCGTCGGCAACCCCGAGATGGTGCAGCGCTTCATCCAGGAGGCGCGGGCCACGCTCCGCTTGACGCATCCGCACATCGCCCGCACGCACACCGTCTTTGAGGATCGAGGCACCTACTACCTGGCCATGGAGTACTTGTCCGGGGGCTCTTTGGCTGACCGACTGAAGGCCGGGCCGTTGCCCCTGGAGGAGGTTGTACGCATCGGGAGCGACCTCTGCCAGGCGCTGGCCTACGCCCACAGCAGGGGCGTGGTTCACTGCGACATCAAGCCGGCCAACGTCCTTTTCGATGAGGCGGATGTGGTGCGCCTGGCGGACTTTGGGATCGCCCACGTCTCCGCGGATACGATGACGCGGCAGTTCTTCACTGCGACCGGGATGGGCATGGGTACGGTCCAGTACATGGCGCCGGAGCAGCTGGCGGGCGTGCGCGACGACCCGCGTGTCGATATCTATGCGATGGGCGTGCTTCTCTACCGCATGGCCGCCGGTTGTCCGTACCTCGATTTCGCGACGGAGACGACGCCCGTGGCCCAGGCTGAGAACATCAGCCTGATCCGACGTCAAGTGCCGCGCCCTCTTGAGCAGGTCAATCCGCGCGTTCCGGAAGCGTTGAGCCGGCCGATTGAGCGCGCGCTGCGGAAGGCCCCGGAGGAGCGCTTCGGCAGTGCCGAGGAGCTTAGGGCTGCCCTCCAGCGGGCAACGCTGGCCCAGCGCCGAACCCGAGAGGCACTGCCCACCCAGGTCGTGGAGGACGGGCGGGACAGGACGCCCACAGACGCCGATGGCACGAGGATCCAGCGACCCGGTGCGCGGCGGTGCTCCGGCTTGTCTCTCACGCAAGAGAGACCTGAGCAGCCTCGCATACCTGTGTCCGGCACAGCACGACCTGCTCAAGATGCGAGAGAGGGTGGGGGACCGCCGCGCCGTCCCCGATCGGGCACGGTCTGGGCTCTGGGAGGGCTGGCTGCCGTAGTTGTCCTCGTGGGGGGCGGATTGGCGCTGCGGGGCCTGAGCCGGAGTAACCTGGGTGCAGCACCTCTTCCTACCGTCACGCTCCGCTCCACGTCGACGCCAGCGCCGAGTGCGGCGGCGACGGGTGCACGATCCACGCCGACGGCAGCCCCCACGGTCACAGCGACGCGGATCCCGCCCACGGAGACACGGCGGCCCACGCCAACTCGAACGGCCGCGCTGCCTAAGGCGGGCGACACCGCTACGCGCTCGATAGACGACGGGACCATGGTCTACGTGCCCGGCGGCGAGTTCGAGATGGGCGACGACGGCAAAGGGGAAACCATGCAGCCCGCGCATCCCGTGGAGCTGAGCCCTTTCCTGCTCGATCGCACAGAGGTCACGAACCGGCAGTACGCCCTCTTCCTCAGCGAGGAGGGGAACCAGCAGGAGGAGGGAGCAGCCTGGCTCGGTCTGGATGGCGCTAACGCGGTCATCATCAGGGAGGGAGGCCGTTTCCAGCCCAAGCCTGGTTTTTCCGACCATCCGGTGGTCAACGTCACCTGGTACGGCGCGGCGGCATACTGTGAGTGGGCCGAGTCGCGCTTGCCGACCGAGGCCGAATGGGAGTACGCCGCGCGGGGCGAAAGGGGCTACGAGTACCCGTGGGGAGACGAATTTGATTGCCGGCGCGGCAACTTCGATGACAGTGCCGCCGGCAACGACAGCGTCGCCGAGGGCGTGGATGAGGGGTGCGACGGATATGACAGGACAGCTCCGGTAGGCAGTTTCCCCGAGGGGGCCAGTTGGTGCGGCGCCTTGGATATGGCGGGTAACGTCTTCGAGTGGGTGGCGGATTGGGCGTGCTACTACACCGCCGATCGACAGGTCGATCCCACGGGATGTCCTTCGGGGGAGAATAAGGTGCAGCGAGGCGGCTCATACACGTCCTTTGCGTGGAATCTCAGCGGCAGCGCCCGCAACGTCTTGTCGCGGCCGAGCGGGCGTTCAAGCAGCGCCGGATTCCGCTGCGCCCGCAGCGCCAAATAGGGTGCGCGGAGATCGTGCCCGAGTGCGGGCAGAATCTGCACACGATGTTCATCCCGTCTTCACGGATTCTTCACACAATTCTGGTAGACTCTGCATCGTAAGCGAGTTGCGAGGAGATTCAAGGAGGTAAGCTGTGTTCAAGAACAAGACGTGGATGATTGTGGTCGGTTCCGTCGGGGCGCTGGTACTGCTCACGGGCGTCGTCGGGGTAGCCGGCGTCGTCGGTGTGGCCCACGCGCAAGCCCAGGAGGAAGATGGATCGTTGCCGCCTCAAGGGGCGATGTTCCAGGGTGGCGGTCCCTTCGGCGGCAGTCGCGTCGGCGGGAGGATGCCTGGAGGTCCCATGCACGGTGGGCCATTCCAGGCCGGGCCGCTACACCAGGGCCTGGAGGCCGCGGCCGAAGCTCTTGGCCTGACGGAGGAAGAGCTCGTTAGCGCCCTCCAGGAGGGCAAGACCATCGCCGAACTCGCCGCGGAGGAGGGCGTTGATCTGGATGACGTCGTCAGTGCCGTTCTCGCGGGGGCCGAAGATCGTCTGGACGAGGCCGTCGAGAACGGCCGGCTGACGGGGGAGCAGAAGTCTGAGATCCTGGAGCGTTTGGGCGATGAACTCCCTGAGCGCTTCAGCGAGACCTGGGAGCCGCGCGGCCCGCAGGGTGGCCTATTTGGGCAGTTTGGTGAGGCGTTTTGGACCCGCTATGATGCCGTGGCCGAGGCGCTGGGGCTGGATCCTGAAGCGCTCTTCTCAGGGCTGCACGGCGGCAAGACCCTGGCTGAGCTGGCCGAGGAACAGGACGTGGATGTGGACGAGATCCGTGAGGCCCTCGAGGTAGCTCACGCGGAGATGATGGAGGAGCGTATTCGCCAGGCCGTGGAGAGCGGACGCATCACCGAGGAGCGGGCCGAGTGGATGCTGGAGGGCCTAGATAACGACTTCCTGCCTCGAGAGCGCCGTCTGGGCCGCGGCCGTGGCGTCGGAGCCGGATGCGGCAGCCGCGGACGAGGGATGGACTGGTAATCCGCAACGCTGGACCGGTTGACGGTAGAGCATAGTTGAGGTTTGTGAAGGGGGGAGCTCCAGCTCCCCCTTTCGCCGTTCGCGACGTTGTTTCACGTGGGCAGGTTTGAGTTCTAGGATCGGATGTCCGTTCATGAAGGCCTCGTGGAACGCGGCCCATTGGCTTGGAGCAGGTACGTCGCCCGTCGTCATTCTCTTGAGGATGCGTCGGAGAACGGCCAGGGGCAGCAGCCTGATCAGCGAGAGCATCCATCTGGTCCTCCGGTCCGCAGCGCCGCTCTTGCGCAGGACGCCGCAGTGCGGGAGGATCACGTGGTCGATGCGCTTGGGAACCAGTAGGAGCAGCATCTGGGCCACGCCGCCCCCGGCCGAGATGCCGACCACCGTCGGCTTCTTGATCCCTTCAGCGTCCAGAGGACGCACCACGGCGTGGCAGACCATCTCAGGATCGTAGAGCCCTTGCAGGGCGCAGGCGTCGGGGCGATGATGCGAAAGCCGTTCTCCAGGGTCAGGATCTGGTTGAACCACGTGTCTGTCTCGAGGAAGGCGCCGGGGAGAAACGGCAGCGCTCGCTCCCCCCGCCTGCATCCGATGGAACGCCAGGCCGTGCCTGCGGTTCGGACAAGGCCGAAAGCGTGGTTGCTCCGAAAGGAGAAGAGCCTCTCCGCTTGCGCCGGGGGCACGTCGGCGTAGAGACCCACCGGAGGATTGTGCGCATTGTCACGGCGAGGCATCGCCACGTTCCTGCTGGTTCTCGATTCTCTTGCCCGGAAGACCATCCAACCAATGGAGGCCTCATCGGAGAAGGCACAACGAAGCGGCGACCGGAGTGCACGCGGATTTCCTCCCTCGGCTCCGGCAAGGGATTTCTATGAAGTGCGTCCCTGGGGCGCCGGTGATGTCCATCAAGGTTACGCTGTGTGCCGGGACCTCGGCCCTGGCGGTATGTACCGGGGCACACGCTCCAGGTACATGTCGTAGGCGCTGCCGTAGATCTCAAGGCAGGACCGCTCCTCGGCCAGGATCCGGAAGTGATAGCAGACGGCGGCCAATACGAATACCCCGAGTGCAGCCCAGGAACCGACAGCGAGGCTTGCCCCTACAAACATCGTCATCAGCATCACCCACTGAGGGTTCCGCGACACGCGGTAGAACCCGCGCGTAGCCGGCCGGCCCGGCTCCGCAGCCTTGAAGTCGAAGAGGGCGACCACCAAGCCCACGAGCCCCAGGAAGTAGAGAGCCGTGCCGACGAAGAAGGCCGGGCTGCCGACGCGGAGTGGGGAGAAGGCGACCAAGACGAAGACGATACTGGAGAGCACCTTTCCCAGACGGGTCAGACCCCGTTGGGCTCGAGTCCAATTCGATCTGTCGTAGAGTCGGGCGACGACCTCCCTTGGGAAGCTTCGCAGCGTGGCGCCGAATACGATCCCGTAGACGACCAGGAGAATCCAACCGTTCAGCCAATCCGGCCCAAGCTTCGGAAAGAAGACTATGGTTCACCTCGTTTTAGCCGCGCCACTGTCCCACAGACACTGGTCGACGCGCTTGCTTGATGCAAATGGTTCTCAATAACGATGCGCGCCATGATACATCTTGCTTCGCAGCTGTCAAGAGACAGCTCGGGTCCGCCGTCCGGTGGGGCGGAGCCGCAT
>CAZIWL010000073.1:4641-21285 GCA_964542755.1 uncultured Anaerolineales bacterium | reverse complement strand
CAATCCCACAACGAGCCAGCGCGACCCGGACCTCTTCTTGCTGCGGACCGGCTCAGGGCGATCACTCGGGCCCCTGGAAGCAGGCCGGCCTTGCTGTGTGGTGGAAGGCGGGCGAACCCGCTGTCGGCCGGCGGTTGGGGGCTCTCGCTCAACCGTCAGCAGCTCTTTGAAGGCAGCGACACGCTGCGGGCGGTCACCAGGTTGCTTCTTAAGGGCTCGCTCGATAGCCGACGCAAGTCTTTCAGGAACTCGGGGATTGATCTCGCGCAAAGGCTTGGGTGACTCGGTCTGGATGCGCTGCATGTTGCGCATCTG
The DNA here is from genome assembly GCA_964542755.1 of uncultured Anaerolineales bacterium. GTDB lineage: Bacteria > Chloroflexota > Anaerolineae > B4-G1 > B4-G1 > SKLM01. The sequence goes on along the minus strand of CAZIWL010000073.1, from coordinate 20,970 downwards.
GGTGGCCATCGACGATTCGGTCTCGAAATCGAGGTAGGGCCTTCCCGCCAGCATCTCATAGAGCATGGCGCCCAGCGCATAGATGTCCACCCGCGGGTCGTCGCGGACCCCCTCCAGCTGCTCGGGCGCCATGTATCGCACGGTTCCCATCGCCGTGCCCGCACTGGTGAAGAACTGACGGGTCATAAGCTGTGACGACACGTAGGCGATGCCGAAGTCGGCGAGGCGCACGCGCCCATGCTCGTCGAAGAGCACATTGGCAGGCTTGATGTCGCAGTGGACTACGCCTGCTTCATGGGCGTGCGCCAGAGCGTCACAGAGCTCACGAGCAATGCGGACTGCCTCGCCGATGGACAGCGGACCGGCCTTCATCCTGTCCGCGAGAGAACCACCCGGCAGGTACTCCATGGCTAGATAGTACGTGCCGCGGTCCGCGAACATACCGTGTGTCCGAGCGATGTTAGGATGCGTGAGGCGCAGTGTAGCGCGCGCCTCCTGGATGAAGCGCTGTATCATCTGCTGATCGCGCAGGAGGCTGGAGACCAGCTCCTTGATGGCAACGGTCTCGCCGGTCAGCCGCTCACGTGCACGGTAGACGTACCCAAAGCCGCCCTGTCCTATGACGGCTTCAATCGTGTATTTGTTGTCGAGGACGGTTCCTGGCCTAAGCATGACTCATTCCTTGCTCCACTAGATCGTGAGGTTGTATCAACCCACTACGTGACCGCAAGTATATATCCGGCATTCACCATCGGCAAGCCCACAATCGCCGGAGCAAGCTCGGGCCACTGGGCCGTAGTTCGACGCTGTAATGCTGAGACCAGAAGAGGTTACAGAGGCTGGAACGCCTGTTGGGGACGCATACGGGATGACAAGGACGGTTACGCTCAGGCAGGCGAGGGAACACTCTCTTTTCGCACGGGGATGCACAGTGGGATGAGGGAGCATACGGCTTCCAGCGGGACGTCCACCGTCGAGACGATCAGACGCCCTCTCCGGGTGCGCTTGAAGAGCCAGTCGCTCAGCGTGCCGACCACCCCGCGGTCAGCGGTCATCAACAACTCGTCCAGAGACATAGTCGTGAACACCGCATCGGGTGTGCATTTCCGCTCCGTATCCAGGCAATGGAATGACCAGCAGTTCATCACATTCCATGGGAAGCCGGCGAAGAAGCTCGGGGGCGAAGAGCAGCCGTAGGCTGAGCCTGCGGAAGAGGTCGACTGCCGTCTTCAGCGGAACACGGTGGATGCCGAGCGTCTCCAGCTCCGCCATCTCTGGCCCACAGCTTCCAGGGGCCGCTCGCGGACCTCGAGGAAGACCACCATGGAGAGCAGCGCGCCCACTGTACCGGTGATCAGACAGACAGCGCGCCAGCCGACGCTGGCCCGGACGGTGAGTGCACGGATCAGGCCGATGAAACAGGCCTTGGTCACCGTGAACTGGAGTAGGCCATAGATTCGATCACGCACCTGAAAGCGGACGTGGTCTGAGATCGGGCCTTGGGCAAGTCCAGCAGATTAGCGGAGCAGAGCTGATACTCTGCTCTGCACTTCGGCCTGCCGGGCCGATCATCTTGACTTTGGGAATCCAGACCCGGGACGAGAGTCGGGGAGTCCGGCGATTCTCCCGCTTCTCGGTTCTCCTGTGCAAGAGGCAAGGAAGCTCGCGGACTCGCCGTTCGGGGGAATCCACGGGCCACTTAATCAGAGGGGGTGAGGTGCGCGACATTCGGGCAGGCTCAGTCCTCTGGAGATTGGCGGCCGACGGAGGAAGCAGTGCTGGGCTGATGCGCCTCGACCGGGCACCGGGGACGACATCCCCCGGCCTGCTGCGCGAGAAGGTTACCCAGCCAGTCACTATCGCTCCAGTCCACGATGCCGTCCGCCAGACGGCCCCTCGTCTGCCATCTTCTCCACCTCAGAGCGCAGGAGCAGCCAGCGCCATGCCCAGCCCCTTGGCGCATCGGCATCGATGAGGAGGGTCAGCCTCCCTTCATCGACGAGTTGAAGGAGGTTCCTCAGCTTGGAGCCGAGTATCCTCTCAGCTTCCCGTATCGAAAGCACGTCGTCCGGACCGAGGCCCTGAGTGTCCTCGTAGACCAAGCGGCAGACCTTGAGATGCATCCTCTTTTCTCCCGTGCTCCGTTGCCCTGGGGTTGCCAATGCGGCGCCTGCGCGCAAAGCCTCGCGCGTGCGAACCTCTTGGTTGATGGAGGAGCCCGGTGTCGCCGAGAAGCAGGCCGACTGCGCTCGTCAGGCGGCCTGCTCCCAAGTCGCTCGCAGCCAACGGCGCACGTCGTCGTCGACGTCTTCCTTGCGATACAGCTCCAGATGGTGCGTGAAACGGTTGGGCCCGGCTTCGGTGATCTCATTCCATCGCGGGGATGCGTCACGTGTCGGAAAGGACAAGGTAAGCACCAGCGGGGCCGTTCGACGATTCGAGAGGTACTGGCCCGGTATCCAGACCAAGGCGAAACTCTTCCTGCGACGAAAGGCCACTTGGCTCTTCGAGACCTGAACCGTCGCGTCGCCGAGATGATCAACTTCGCGCGAGATGGCGTCGAAGAGCTTTCTTGAGTCCTCTTTGCCCCGAAAGAAGTCATCAATTGTAAGGTCCGACACGCTTCACCCTCCTTGGATCGCCCACCCTGGCACGCATACTCCAGACTATGGGCTGCCTCCAATGCACTTCACTTGGTTAGGCTCGGTCATCGTGGTGGGCTCATCGATGCTGCGATCCGAACCCGTGATGAAGGGCCGACTGGAAGGAAAGGGCCCTGATCCGTCGAAGCGACAAGCATGGGCAACTCTACACCTTCGCGATGGTGTTGATGGTCATCGCGGCGAGTCCATCGGAGACTGCTTATGATGAGCTTGTCCGTCTTGACCTCCGCCGGCCGATGGAATCGTTCCGGTCTCGGTCTTCAATGAGGCAATCTTGTGTGTATGGGTTGACGTTTAGCGAAGGCGAGTGAAGCATAGGTTTATCGCCTCGCTCAGATCGAGAAGAGACTTCTCCTTGGCCTCGTCCATCTACGGGCTTGTCGCGGAGGACCAAGCACGGCGCGTGGCAGCGGGGGGCTTCGCTCAGGGTCTTTTCCGCATCGAAACGCCGCCAGGCTACGGAGAAGTCAGCTCAAACCAGATGTCCGACGGGAAACCCTGGGCATCTGGTGTGACCAGCTGCTGCACCACCTCGGGGGTGACGCCGTCACAGCGCCACTCATACACCGTTGCTCGACCGGTGACAGCCGCCGGGATGAAGTCAGCGTCCGGGTTTTCGCTGCAGAAATCCTCCATCTCAGGGCGAGGCGTTGTGCTGGTATCTGCCTTCGCGGAGCAGGGCAGATTCGCACCCACGAAGCAGGCCCAGACGTCGCCGTCCATACAGCGCCATACGGTTCCGGGCGCGACCCAGTCATCCGGCGCGTCTTCGGCGATGCCTGCCTTGGCTCGCAGGCCTTCGATGACGGCCTCGGGCGCCGCCGGGCCTGCGTACCGCTCATCCGGCGCATCCATGGTGCCGACGGCCGCGCAGTAGGCGAAGGGATCTGTGTAGGACCCTGTCGACCCGGTTGGGGTCAGCACAAGCGGCAGGCTTTCACAGGGGCCGTTGAAGTTGATGCTCTCGCTGCTCATCCATCCGGTTTGATTCAGACCCAGACTCCCGAGGCCAAGGTCCACCTGGAACCAGTCTCCGCCTCTGCCTACAACCGCGGCGTAGTCCCCACTCTTCATCGTGGCGATCCTTGTGGACGCGGCGCTGGGCTCTGACTGGATGGGTATCTCCTCCATCGCCATGGTGAAGCACACGCCCGGAGGGGGTCCTACCACAATAGAAAGATCGGCGCATGCCCCTTCCAGCGAAACGCCGTTACTTCGCTGCACCCAGCGCAGTCTGAAGATACCCACGTTCGCCGCCTGGGCTGTTCCCGGGTCGAAGCCAATCCAGCCATCATGGGTGACCGCTGTCGCAACGATCCGGTCTCCGGCTGCCAGGATGCCGAAGACGCCCGCATCGAGACTGGGACGCTGGTAGACGGTCGTCTCGGCGGCTGCCACCACCACACAAGGACCCGCTGGATCTGCCTCCGTTGTGGGGAGCTGGGCAGCTGCGGGAGAGGGGATGGATGTGCGCGTGGCAGGCAGCGTGGGTGCAGCCGTGGCAGGAGGAACAGAGCTCGGGGCAGCAGGCCCCGCCCGGGCGCAGGCGGATAGACCGACCAGTAGTGAAGTCAGCAGGGGACGGATGATGTGTCTTGACATTGTTTTCACCTTCATCTAGATGCGTTCAAGTCTATGCGATTCGGCAGACGCCGTGCCAGGGTGAGTCAAGGAGGGGCGAGAGGATCCGGGGCATCACCAACCCTGCTCATCGCCGGCGATCGAGGCCTGTAGGATGGGGTGGCGTGCTCAGAGCGGGCAGAAACCCCGATCCCGGGCTGCCAAGATCCCATCCATGTACTCCTTTCCGCGGCCCCGACGCGTCTGACATCCCGCGCGAGGACCTGCAGACGAGGCTCGCCCGGGACGCGGCTGCGGCGGACGGACAGCGCACAGTCGTGCCGGAAACCGGTGCGCTCCGGACCCGGTCGCCGCCTTGCCTGCCACCTCGCAAAGCCACTGCCCAATCCATTGTGGTTGCCTTTCGCGCCCGGATTCGAAGGGTAGGCAGGGATCCCGTGCTCTTGTTGTCGCGCTTCAGGCGGATAACCCTCTCGATGAGGCCGTAGTGGTCTCGGACGCGATGAAACCCCCATATGAGCGCACTAATGAGGAGCAGAACGATTCACACGCTGTGGATGAGCTCGGCGCCAACCTTGACGAGCAGCGCGGCGATAGGGAGTGCTTTGGGCAGCGAGAAGCCCAGCGCCGATGGACCAGCAGCGATCAACACCAACAGGAAAACCTAGGCGGCATGGGTCAGGGCGTAGAAGGCATGCGCGGAGAAGACGGCCCAGGCCTGGTCCTGGCCCATAGGTTGATGAGATTCTGCCGCTGAGGGTAGTGGGCTGTCAAGCAGCAGCTCGCGCGGCGTGGACATGTCTTCCTCCTTCCGACAGGGCCGACCAGGCCCTGTCGGAAGATGAGATGCAGGGGTCTTAGCGCTCGCTATCCGCGCAGGCCCGGCACGGTGATCTGCTGCCCGAACACGGCCCAGAGCAGCACGATATCCACCAGGATCGGGAAAACGGCCCAGCCTGAGAACCAGACCAGCTGGAGGACAATGGATAGCACAGCCCCACCCACGATGAGCCAGCTGAACCAGCTCTGCGGGACCACCCAGCGCAAGAGCGCAGCTGCGGCCATGAGGAAGAGCGTACCCGACACGATTCCAATGAGCGGCGCAAACTCTCTCAGTGAATCGGCGAATGGCAGAAGTGCCTGACTTTCCACGGCGAACGGCCAGAGCAGGCGGCCGCCGACCCACCAGGGGGCTGGGTTATCCCCGGGTTGGAGCGGGACAAGGGCAGTGAGGTTCAGCTGCGCACCTAGCAGTAGTAGTACAAGAACTACGATCCACATTCGGCACCTCCTTACCTTCTGTTATGTTGATCCAAAAACGAACGCAGGTTCTGTCTCTGAGCGGCATTCACATCGAGGGTTAGTGCGAGATGACCTCCCTTCTCCATGCGTATCAGCTCTGCCCCCGGGATGCTCCGGGCGGCGAACTCACCGTGCTCGAAGGGCACGAGCGTATCGTCGCGAGCATGGAGTACGACGGTGGGCACGCGGATCTCACGGATCGCAGTCGCGTGGATCTCTGACATTGCCTGTTCGAGCATCTGTCCGTCTCTGCGAGCCCCCATCGGCTGGATGGTATCTAGAAACCCAGTCAATCGCACCACGTCCTGGGGAGTGAGCTCCCTCTGCACGCCGACTGGAACTCCGAGCGCCGCCAGCAGCATGCCGGGCATGACGTGCACCAGCGACCAGTAGACGAAATCATCAAGGAAGACATTGAAAAGTGCAGCGACCAGAGGCCGGCGCGGTGGGATGGCACGGCTGGCGGCGCTGATCAGGGTCAATGACTTCGTTCTCTCTTCATGGCGCACAGCAAACAGCAGGGAGGAGGGCCCACCCATAGATATGCCCACGATTCCCACTTGCTCAACACCCAGCGTTTCGAGCAGGCAGGCATGGGCATCAGCCTGCATCGATGAATCGGCTCCCTCCGGTACCGGAGTGCCCAGGAACCCGAACCGAGACGGAGCAATCCATCGGTAGTTCCCTCCGATGAGCCTGGCGAAGTATTCACCCTGGTCATAGCCCCCGCCAGAGCCATGGACGATCAACATAGGAGGCCCCTGGCCAAAGTCGGTGTACTGGATGGGTCCGCAGGCCGTTTGAACGATGCTGCCGCCGTTCGAAATGCGCCCGTAAGCCTCGGCCATGTCGTGGCGATATCGTTTCCAGAACTGCACGCGCGCCCGTGTCATTCCAGTGTCCGATGATACGTGTTCGGTTCTTCGCCTAATACGGGGTCATGAAGAGGAAGGCGCGAGACACGCGCGCCTGCTGTCACTCGTGTGGACAGCCTATCGCCTTGATCGACGTGCCCAGCCCAGCTGGCCTGGCACTCCGACACCGGATGCTCCGTCCGCGATGTGCCCTTTGGAATCGAAGCCGCTCTCATGGCTGGGTGTCCCTCTGTCCCTGCTTGCCAGGATCGACATGCCCCGACGTAATCGGCAGCTCGATGAGTCCCGTAAATCCCTGACTTGGCTATCATACTCGGTCTCGGACCAGTACGCATCGGAGCAATAGTCTACTCCCACTGCGACAAAAGCACTACTTTCGACACACCTTGGTTGGATCGTGATCCGGTTGTCCGACAAAGGGTCCCTGCCGCGCCACACCAACGTGTGCTCTGCGCACGAGAAAGCGCCGGCCGCGGCGGGGTTCTGGTTTCGCGAACCGTTCCCCGCCGGATGTCGGCGCCTTTCACTGTCTGTTTTGGGCTGGTCGCCGGCCGTGCACGCCCCCGCTAGCCGGCCGCTCCCTTCAGTTTGCGCGTCCCTCCTGCGGTATGCCTCATGCCTGAATGGGTGTCATATCGGCATAGCCCTCGTCCTTCTCAGACTGCGCCTCATAGACCCAGAGGCGTTCGACGGACGCTGCTGCAAGACGCGGTTCGGTCCGTTCGTCTCTCTCGAGTCTCTCCCGCTCCCGGTCCGCCAGCACGGCTTCCAGGTCGGCGCCGGTCAGGAGCAGGTCACGATCACGCTTGGACAGCCGGTAGACGTTCATCGTCCTAACCTCCCTCGCTCTAGCACCATCCGATGGTACTGCGCAGCTTGAGACGGCCGCCCACGAGTTCGGCTCCTCTGCTGGCCGCGTTCAGGCTGCGCGCCGCTCTGCCAATGTCCCGGTTGTTGACGGCCTCACATGGGCCGCTGCCGGAGGTCTCGCCGATGGGCTGTCGGATTGTACGCACGATTGCGATGGGTTCGCGGAGCGGGGGCGTGCCCGGCGCTGTACTGATTCATCGGCCGCGGACGGGTCGCGACAATGTCGGCGAGATGCGTCGTCCTCTACTTCCGATTATACCACAGAATACTTGCTGCTGCGGGACCATCTGCCAACTTTTCCGAGACCCGCTCCCGGGTTCCGGCAGCCAAGCGGGTGAAGTGAAAGCACGACGGGCGGAGGTTCGCAAATCGCGAGCGTCGAGGGCTGGCCGCGGTTGGGTGTAACCGGTCAGCTTGCGACTTGTGGGCGGAGTGGGTGGGACGATGGCGAGCGGAGGGCTCTGGTCGGCTGGATCACCCCGATCGGCTTCCTTGATCGTGGTTGCCCGAGAGTCGGTCACCCGCAGAATGCTTCGCACCGTCTGCTCGACCCGAGGAACTGGACTCACCGGGAGGCAGTGTGGACTCCGAAGAGACGGTCTCCAGCTGTACAAAGAGGAGTGGGAGGCTCTTCGAGTCCCGTTACTCGCTCCCGGTTACTACGCACGCAATCCCCTCGCCGTACGCGCCCGGCCAGCACTGGTCGCAGGAGATGCAGCGGGCCCTCTCTTGCTCCCCGCGCCGGAACCGCTCCGGCAGGTCGGGCTCGCAGATAAGCGGTCGGCTCATGGACACCAGGTCCGCGTCCCGGGTCTCTAGCAAGTCCTGCATCACCTGTCGCGATCGCAGCCCTCCGACGAGGATGATGGGCAGCGAGGTTGTCCGCCGCGCTTGCTGTGCCAGGGGGCGGAAGTAGGCCTCATCCGAAGGCTTGCGGATAGCCCCGCGGCTGTTCAGCGGTTCGCCCCCGCCGATCCCGCTGCTGATCTCCACGGCGTCGAGCCCCATCCCCTCGAGCCTCGCGGCCACTCGCGCGCCATCCTCGGCGCTCAGTCCGCCCTCCACCCCGTCCATCATCGCCAGCTTGATGAAGACTGGATACTCAGGACCGACCTCGCGGCGGATCCCGCTGCAGACGGCGTTGAGGAAGCGGGTACGGCCCGCTACAGGATCCGAGTTGGCGTCGGCCCCGCTCGTTGGGCCCCACGCGTCGGTCCGACGGTTTGTGTAGGGCGATAGGAACTGGTTCACCAGGTATCCGTGAGCGCCGTGAATCTGCACAGCGTCGAAGCCCGCCTCCCGGGCCCGACGGGCTGCGTCTGCATAGGCCTGGACGAGCTCATCGACCTCCCCGGACGTCAGCGCCCGTGGCTGGCGACTGAGAAACGGCGCATCCACCGCCGACGGCGCTACGGTCTCGGCCACTGTATCAGAGCTGCACTGCATACCTCCGTGGTTGATCTGTGCGGCGATCCGCCCTCCAGCGTCGTGCGCCGCCTCGCAGAGTGCCCTCAGGTCCGGGATCAGATCGTCGCTGTGGATCCCCGTCATCTCTGGGTGGGCCTTCCCCGACGGATGCACGTACAGATGCCCGCTGATGATCAGGCCCACACCGCCCTCAGCAAGTTTCCGGTAGATCGTGCGCAGCTCGGGGCGCGGTCGGCCGTCTGCGTCGGCCATGCGCTCCGCGGTCGCCGAGCGGACGAGGCGGTTGGGCAGCTCCAGGGTGCCGATGCGGATGGGCTCGAAGAGGATACTCATGTCGCGTCTTCCTCGATTGGCTTGAGGACCATACGGCGGAAGGCCTCGGCGTACTCACAGCCCGCTTCCGCGCCGAGGACTGCTTGGCGCTCGCGAATGGGAGGCCCGGGATCCCAGCCGTTCATCTGGCTCGCGTGCTGCCGGAGCGCCTCGATCTTCAGGTTCACCGTGTCGCCGATGTCGACGTAGCAGTCTGGATCATCTCGGGTCGAGATGTAGACGTGGTTCACCTTGTGACCGTGCAAGCCCTCCTCAAGCATGTCGGGGTAGAGAAGGTTCATCTCTGCTGCGGGGAAGACGGCGTCCAGCGCCAGATGAGCTGCCGCGCGATGGTCAGGGTGGTTGATGTAGGTGTCCCCGGAGAAGTAGCGCCGGGGATCGCCGCAGACTACGGCCTCGGGTCGGATCTCGCGGATGATGCGCACCAGCCGCTTTCGGAGCTGGAGAGTGGGGGTCAGCAGGCCGTCCTGGCAGCCGATGAAGATGCAGGAGCTGACGCCGACCACCGCGGCTGCCGCGCGCTGTTCCGCGCGGCGGATCTGGCCTAGCCGCTCTTTCGACATGTCGGGGTCGTGGCTACCGGCGTTCCCGTCGGTCATAATCACGTACGTCAGCTCGCTACCGTTCCGGGCCCACTTGGCCGCGGTTCCGGCGGCAGAGAAGTCCACGTCGTCCGGGTGGGCATAGATGAACAAGGCGCGCTTTGGGGTCCAGGTTTCGATCATAGCTCTCTTAGATCTCTTTCTTGTGCGGCGTCTGAGCGTCTGGCCGCAGTTATCATTGTCGTCGGTACAGGTGCGTATTCTAGCACGGGGGTGGCTTAAGTGGCAATCGACTGGGGGCGGTCGCGCCGCCGCAAGCAGGCAGCATAGGGCGTGGGGAAAGGCGGCGACGGGAACCCGGCAGCGACTCTTCAGGCCGGTGGGCGACGTTCACGGGAATGTGGGTCAGCTTGTCTTTCCGGTACCACCGAGTCGTCCAAATGTAAGGCGGTGGAGCACGAAATCCCAAGTGTTACCCAGAAGGTTGCCGACCCGGATCATGCGGAGGATAATCTCAATGCGGGCAAGATGCTCTTCGCCGTACGCCCGTTCCACTGAGACCCGCGCCGCTCGATCGGGGTGACCGTCTGTCTCGGCCCAATGCTGGGCGTAGAAGAGCGCTGGTATCTCGTCGGATGGGCTCCCCTCGAAGGTGCGGCGGCCGAGACGCTCGATCTCCTCCTCTGATAGGCCCTCTGCCAGCGCCTGGCGCGCGTGGGCGTAGGAGCAGTAGCGGCAGCCGTTGACTCCGGTGACGACCAGCATCAGCCGCTCGCGGAAGGCCGGGTCCAGGCCGCCCCGCATGGTCGTCCGCAGCAGCTGCCGGTCCGCGAGGATGGCGTGTACGTCGCACATCAGCTCGCCCGGGCTTCGGTAGATGCGCCGCCGGAAGTTATGCATCGGCCGTGATGTAGAGGTTGGACCGGCCCCGCTTGCCGATCTGGGTGATGGCACCCATCTTCCGCAGGCAGTAGGCCATCTTCTGGGCCAGGTATCGGGGGCCGTCCATAGCCTCAGCCATGTCCGCGGTGGTGAACTCCTCGGGCAGCGTCTCCGGCAGGAGTGACAGGGCGTCACAAGGCCGCTGGATGAGCTGCCGGTCGACCACATCGAGCAGGCGCCGCTCCACGGTCACCCACCCCCGGTTCCGCCAACGCGTCGGGTCGTGCCGGCGGACCTCCTCCTCGTGCGTGAAGACGACCTCGACGGAGAACGCCTCGCGGCAGAGGAGGTCGGGAAAACTCACCAACTCTTTGAAGACCTCCTCCACGCGCCCGTGCTTGGGGGACTTCCGCCGCTTTGTCCTGCCGCCCTTCTTCTTGGGCAGCTTGATGAGCCACTTCTCCCGTGGGATCGGGTAGACCAGCCGCAGGGGGTGGCGCTGGGCGAGGGAGATCACCTTCGACTTGATGGACGAGAAGTTGCTGGTCTGGATCTCCACCAGGAGGTCGTTTTGAACGACGTCGACGACATAGCCGTCGACGTCCACCTCCCGAGCCGCATCGTTGGTGGCGTAGTAGGCTTTGAGGGCCGCGTGGAGCGGCTGCTCGTTGAGCATGCCGATGTCGGTCGAGGTGGAGTGGTGGGGTGAGGGCAAGTGTTTCCTCTTTTTGGCAGACGTCTGACTCAGCTCATCGTGGCCGCATAGACTGTGACCAACATAGTTTAGCATGGGTGAGGTGAATGGCAAACAGAGCCAGATTGAAAAGTCTCACCCGGGTCTCTGGACCGCACCAGATGAAGCTCCCGGTATCGGCAGTGTTTGACAAGTAGGCACTGTTGGAGGCCTTCAGGGTCGCTCGCGCTGAGGCTCGCTTGCGGGCTAGAACAGCCAGTACGCATAGAGGGCAGGCACCAGGATGACGAAAACGGTCAGGACAAGTCCCGCCTTAGCCATCTCATCGGTTCTGATGCGGCCGGTGGAGTAGGCCAGCGCGGAGGGCGGCGTGCCCACGGGGAGGATGAAGTCGAGCGAGACGCCGCAGGTCGTGACCAACACGATCGGTAGGGGATCCAAACCCAGCTGCCGGGCCAGGCCCATGACAATGGGCATCATCAGGACGGCAGCGCCCGTATTGGAGGCCACTATAGTCATGATCAATCCAACGAATCCCGTGACGATCAGCAGAACCAGCCAGGGAAGGCCGGTGATCAATGTAGCCAGGGAATCGGCGATGAGGGTATCGACGCCAGAGGCGCTCACGGCTTCCCCCAATGTGATGCCACCCCCAAACAGGATCAATGTCTCCCAGTGGAGTGCCTTCAGGTCGTCTTCCCCGAGAAGGTCGAAAGTGAAGAAAAGGATGATCGGAATCAGAGCAACTACGTAGGAGCTCAAACCTGTCTGCTCGCCCGTGAGCCAGAGAAACATACAGACGACCGTCGTCGCGGCGACTACCTTGGCTTTCAGATCAAGTTTGGGCAACTCCCGGTGATGGATCTCTAGCTTGTCGACCTTGCTTCGGAAGAGAAGGCTGAGCACCCCCAGGACGACGGGCAGGAGTATGATGACCAGGGGCAGCATCATAACCATCCAGTCGAGGAACGAGACCTCTATGCCGCCCTCTTGCAGAAAGCGATGTGCGAGGGCGTTGGGCGGGCTGCCGATGAGAGTGGCCAGACCACCCAGCGTGGCAGAATAGGCAACAGCTAGAGGGAACCGCTTCCAAAGTGGGTCGTCCTCGTCTACCCGGGATGCCTGAAGGATTTCGACCGAGATGGGGAGGAGGAGCGCCGCCGAAGCCGTGTTCGACATCCACATCGACAACGTCGCCGATAGGGACATGAGTGCCAGAATGACCAGATTGGTCTTTCTACCGATGACCTGGAGGATACGCTCGGAGATGAGTTGGTCCAACTTGTACCTGGAGAAGGCTCGAGCCAGGATGAAGCCTCCCAGGAAGAGGACAATGATGGGGTCGAAGAACGGGCGGAAGACCTCTTGGGTGCCAAATCCTCCCCATACGATGAGCAAGAAAGCGATGATGAATGAGGTAATGAACAGCGGCAGAATCTCCGAGAGCCAGAGGGCAGCGGCGACAAAGAGAACGGCAAGCACCACCCGCCCCTGGGGGGCCAGGGAGATCGGAGCGAACGAGTAGATCAAGAAAGCACCGAGCGAAACCAACACCAACCAGATGAACTTCCGACGCAAGAATCCTCCTTCTCTTGATTGTTGGACGAACAGTATCAGCGGGCCGCTATTCTAGCATGCTGACGAGATCTGCGCCACAAGGGAGCGTGTGCGCAACCGAAGATCCCGATTCGCGGGGTGCGCGAGGTGCAGCGTCCTCTCCCCACCGTCGTCCCCGTGGTGATGCGTCGCATCGTCCAGCAGATGCCTGGTACCAGACCCCTGTCGGGCCAGGACCTGCACACGTCCCCACTCGCCCCAATCTTGACACGCCCAGGCGTGAGAGTACAATCGATGTGTGGATGAGACGCCCGACCCAATTCTGGATCTCAAGGGGGGGCTTAGGATTCTCTTCTGGGAGGATGCATGGCCTTTGACGGTGATTTCCTTTTTCGAGACGAGCTTGCCAAGCTCGATCCGGCGGTGGCCCACCTGATCGATCTGGAGAAGGAGCGACAAGCTCGCAAGTTGATCATGATCCCGTCGGAAAGCAGCTCCCCGCGGGCTGTGCGGGATGCCCTCGGCTGCGCGCTGATGAACATCTACGCCGAAGGGTATCCCAACCCGGAGATGCGCTGGCTCAACGAGGAGGAGATCCTCGACTACGAGCACCACCTCGCCTACTACCGGCGCTACGGTGACCGCCGCTACTACCGGGGCGTCGAGTACGCCGACGTGATCGAGTCCCTGGCCCGGCGGCGCTGCGCGGAGGCCTTCGCCACCGACACGATCTCCGCCGACCAGATCTACGTCAACGTCCAGCCCCTCTCTGGTGCCCCGGCGAACCTTGCGGTGCAGCAGGCCCTCCTGGAACCTGGCGACACGATCATGGGCCTCTCCCTGGTCCACGGGGGGCACCTGACCCATGGCAGCTCGGTCAATGCCTCCGGGAAGCTTTACAACTCGGTCTCCTACACGGTCAATGAGAAGACTGAGCTCCTCGACTACGACGAGATCGAGGAGCTGGCGCTCCGGCACCGGCCGAAGCTGATCATCGCCGGCTACACCTCCTATCCCCGCCAGCCAAACTGGGCGAAGTTCCGACAGATCGCCGATCGGGTGGGGGCGTACCTCCTGGCCGATATCGCCCACGTTGCCGGTATGGTTGTGGCGGGGGCCTACACCACACCGGTTCGCGATGCCGACGTGGTGACGTTCACCACGCATAAGACCCTCTGCGGACCGCGCGGGGCCTGTATCCTGACCACGGACCCTGACCTCGCTCGCGATATTGATCGTGCGGTTTTCCCTGGTTTGCAGGGGGGGCCTCATGTGGATAAGTTTGCGGCGATGGCGACGGCTTTCCGATTGGCGCAGACGGAGCAGTTCCATCAGCTCCAGCATCAGACGGTGGCCAACGCCAAGGCCCTCGCTCGCGCTTTGACCGACGAGGGGCTGCGCGTCCCGTGCGGCGGCACCAACACACACCTCCTCTTGCTGGACTGCAAGACGGTGCGCGGGCGGGATGATACACCGCTGATGGGCGGGGTTACCGCCACGATCCTCGATCTGATCGGCATCGTGGTCAACAAGAACACCATTCCCGGGGATACCTCGGGTGCGTATCCCAGCGGCATCCGCCTCGGAACGCCCTGGGTGACGCAACGCGGTCTGCGCGAGGAGCAGATGGAGCAGATCGGTTCGATTGTGGCCCGGGCCGTGAAGGCCATCGAGCCCTTCAGCTACACGTACGTCGGGGGCCCCGCGTATCGCGGGAAGATCCCGCTTGACGTCCTGGAGACGCTCCGTCTGGAGGTGGCGGACCTGGCGGGAGAGGCCGGGATCGATTTCGAACCTCCCTGCAGCGGGTACCCGCACCACTGTCTCGTGCCGGAGCTGCGGCAGCGTAGGGGTCAGGTCGGTCTCATCGAACTCGAGGGGAACGACGCCGCCTCCTTCGTGGAGAAGATCACGCCCGTGGACCTCAACGATCTGAGCGAAGGCGAGTGGCGCGAGGTGGATCTCCTGGACGCTGATGGAGGCCGGCTGAGCCAGGTGCACATTCAACGTGTTGGGTTCGGCTACAACCGGTACCGCCTCCTGGTTCCCTCGGATGACGTCCAGCGCGTGGTCGCCTGGCTGCGTCACCTTTCCGATGGGTTCGTGCTCTTCGATCACGAGTTGATCGAGGCGAAGCTGCCCGGGCCGGTGGTGGTGCGCGACCTGGGGCCCGGCGATGAGTTCCTTGGGGGCAGCGAACCGCCTGGCGGCACGGTTGTGTCTCCGAGCATCTCCCGGAAACCTTACTACATCGGCCTCAATGCGGAGGCCCACGACGAGGGGGAGGGCGAGTCTCTGCCCGGCTTCGACTGGTCGCCCTACGAGGAGCACGATGGGGCGGATCGGTTGAGGACCACGGCGCTCCACGACTGGCACGAGGAGCAGGGGGCGCGGATGGCGCCCTTTGCCGGCTGGAAGATGCCCCTTTGGTACACGTCCATCAGCGACGAGCACAAGGTGGTCCGCGGCGCAGCGGGCCTGTTTGATGTGTCGCACATGGGCGTCTTCGACGTCAAGGGCCCCCATGCGACGTACTTTCTCAACCTGGCGACCGCCAACGACGTGACTGCTCTCCGCCCCGTTGACTTCGGCCCCGGCGAGGCGGAGCCCGGCGAGTCCCAGTACTCCTTCCTCCTGGCGCCCGACGGCTCCGTGGTTGATGACCTGATCGTCTACCGGCTGAGCGCTTCCCGGTTCCTGGTGGTGGTGAACGCTGCCAACGCCGAGAAGGACTATGCCTGGCTCCAGGCGGTCAACAATCGGGAGGTTCGCATTGACGCGGACCGTCCCTGGGCCCGCAGCAGCTTCCAGGCTGATCTGCGGAATCTGCATAGTCCTCAGGAGAGCTACGCCTGGCTGGTCGACCTGGCGCTCCAGGGGCCTCGCTCGCTCGACATCTTGCTGGCGCTGGTGAATGCCGGATCCTCCTCGGCGGCGGCCAACGCCCTGTGCCGGCGGCTCAAGATGATGAAGCGCACCGAGCTGATAGATGCCCACGTGCCCTCGTCGCGCGCACCCGGGGGCGTCTACGACCTGATCGTCGCACGGACCGGCTATACCGGCGAGCGCATGTCCTTCGAGATTTTCCTCCACCCCGATGTCGTAGAGACGTTCTGGACGGAGTTGCTCGAGGTGGGGGAGCCCTTCGGCCTCCGGCCCGTCGGCCTGGGAGCGCGCGACAGCCTGCGCATCGAGGCCGGCCTGCCCCTCTACGGGCACGAGCTGGCCGGGCCACTGGACCTCCGCCCGGATGACGCGGGGCTGGCGGGCCACGTGAAGATGCACAAGCCCTTCTTCGTTGGACGCGCGGCGTACGCCGAGCACGTTGCAGAGCGGGAGACCGAGGTCGTGCGCTTCCGCGTGGAGGAGAGGGGCGTGCGGGTACCCAAGCAGGGCGACGCGGTGACGGATCCCCGGGGCCGTGTGATTGGCCAGGTGACCTCCTGTGCGCAGGATACGGAGGGGTTCCTGGTGGGTCTTGCCGCCGTCGATCGCCGGTACACGGACAAGGGGACGGAGGTGGGTATTTTCCCACGGCCGTCGCGGGGCATGTGGGGCAAACCGTATGAGGAGCTGCAGGTCGGCGACCGGGTGACGATGCA
>CAZIWL010000073.1:0-4541 GCA_964542755.1 uncultured Anaerolineales bacterium | reverse complement strand
GCATGTGGGGCAAACCGTATGAGGAGCTGCAGGTCGGCGACCGGGTGACGATGCACCTGGAGGCGCAGGTCATCAGCCGCTTTATGTAGACCACGAAGGCCACGAAGGACGCGAAGGGTGGCGGGTGTGGAAACGGGCCGTACGTTGCCCACGGGCGAAGGGAGGACAGGTGCAACGTACCTGGAAGGTGCGTCGCACCGCTTGAGGGAGGTGGGTGGTCGAACGGGTGGCGAGGTGTGGGGTCTAGACCTTGCTCTCCGTAACGCGCCTATGACGGGTCGTGGTTACTCAGCGAACGTAATCCGCAGCGCCCCTTGCTCGTCGTACTGATACAACGCGAAGAAGGGTGGATCCTCCGCTTCCATGGCAAGCACCTTGGGCAGTATCACCGGAAGATCCTCAACGAGTTCCAACTCCGGCACGCTATCCGCCGGCACCCACTCAGGCACGCCCTCCTCGGAGGCCCGCACAGCCCGATCCGGCGATGTGGCCGTGAACACGAACACCATGATGCCTGTGTTCGGCTCCTCCACCGGGATGTTGATGACACCACGCAGACGGAGGTCCTCCACCAGCAACCCTGCCTCCTCGCGGATTTCGCGGGCGGCCGCTGCCCGCACGTCCTCCTCCGGCATAACGTGCCCGCCGACCCCGTTGTAGAGGTTGGGCCAGATCCGCTTGTCGGGGGCCCCGCGAAGGAGCAATACGTCGGCCCCGTTGGTCACGAAGGAGAGGGTACGTGGGACCGTCTGGTAGCGGTCAGGGATGATGGTCTGGGGGGAGGGTGTCATAGGTTAGGGGGTAGGGCTATAGAGTTTGGTAGTAGGGGGGCGATGTCGCTGCACCGATTGGCGCTGCATGGTTGTGGCTTCCACCGTCCCCCCCTCGGTTATCAAATTGCGCGAGCGTTCGTCCTTCGTCGCCGCGCGTCTGCGCAGATCGAGCTCACGAGTCGCCCCACGACGGTCTGGTCGGGTCTCGCATCGGTCGCGCCAGACCACGCTGTCGTGGGGCGCCCGGAGAGCACCCGCGTTGGAGATCCTCGGATCAGTCGCGGCGGCGACCTCCGCCGAGGAGAAAGACATAATAGAGTAGCGTCGAGATCGCCTGGGCCAGGGCCGCCACGTAAGTCAGGGCCGCCGCCGTCAGAACGCGCCGTGCCTGCTTCTTGTCCTGGCGGCTGGTCAGGATGCCCGTCTCCTCGAGGAGGCGGAGACCACGGCGGCTGGCGTTGATCTCCACGGGCAGCGTCACCAGGGCGAAGAGGGCGGCACCACCGAAGGCGATTACGCCCAGCCATGCAATCGGGCGGAGGCTTAGCCACCAGCCCAGCATGAAGAGGATCGGTCCCAGCCACGAGGTGAAGTTGACCACCGGCACGAGTCCGGAGCGGATGCGCATCGGCGTGTAGGCCTGGACGTCCTGATGGGCGTGACCCAGCTCGTGGGCCACGATGGCTACCGAGGCGATGGAAGGGCGATTGGCGACGCCCTCGGAGAGCCGCAGCGTCTTGCTCCGCGGGTCGTAGTGATCGGACAGGGTGCCCTGGGCCCGCTCGATGTTGAGATGGAGACCCAGACGCTGCATTAGGCGTCGGGCGGCCTCGAGGCCGGTGATGCCGGCACCGTTACGTACCTGAAGATATTTGTTATACGCGTGTTTTACAAACCATTGGGCGAATAGAGCCAGGATGAGGGCTGGCGCGGCGAACAGCCAGTAGGTTGGGTTCCACGTCAAAAACATCTCTCGTTCCTCCAGAGACCTAGGATCTTGCGGTACTCCCTACGATACCTTCTATGGTACAGATTCGTCCGTCGATGTCAAGCGGACGGTCAAGAGCAAGGGCGTAGATGGAGTGACAGCCTGCCATCGATGGGGTATTCTACCACGTTTCCCGCAAGATGCGTTGTCAAACGGGAGGTGTGGATGACTTCACCGGTCACGATGCTGCGAAACGCGACGCTGACGGTTTCTGTGGACCGGTCGAGTTGCCTCAGTATCTTAGGCACACGGGGGATCTGCAGGGCGCCGGAGGGCCAGACCCTAAGGGTTTGCGTGGTCTCTGCGGGTTATCCGAGGGTGTGCGCTGGTCGATGAGTCTGGGACGCCGAGGGTGGTGTGGAAAACCCTTAGGGTCGGGGGTCGCGGTCTATGATGTACGGGCAGCCGGCTCTCCCTCCGGCATCATGACCGCCTGGACGGCCACGCCGATGACCAAAAGGACCATGAACGCCAGCCAGGTTACGCCGCTGCCCAGGCTGAACGAGGTGGGGACCATCCAAGCTCCGACAAGCGCCGATAGGATGATCAAGGCCCATTCGAAGAGTACGAGGGTCAGACCCACGCCGATCACGGCGCCGACGAGGGCCAGCACCCACCAAACGACGGGCGTTTGCACCTGAAGAGCATCCAACAGCGCCAACGCTGCGTACGCGCCGGCGAAGAAACCGGCGATGCCGATGCTTACCCTCTGGAGAAAGACGGCCAGCAGGGCGCCGACGACGCCGGCGACCAGCGCCAGCGCCAGGATGAGGGCCGTTGACTCAACCTGGACCAGCCTCGGCACCAAGTCCATCGCCACGACGAACCCGACGCCGGCGACGAAGAGCCAGTAGAGCTGCCGGCCGAGGATCAGCAGCGCGGCGCCAACCAGGAAGCGCAACACTTGAATAGCCACGGATCTTCTCCCTCTTACTTCTCCAGCAAGATCAGCACCCCGGCCCCGATGGCCAGCAGATTCAGCACCAGGTTGATGCCCTGGATGCTGATCCCAGCTATGGGGACCAGGCCGTTGAGCACCAGCCAGACGGCGAGGAGGATCATGCCGATCCTCGCCGACCAGCCATCCCCCTGCAGCAGGATGAGGACGCCGGCCGCGATGGCGAGAATATTGAGGACCAGGCCCGAGCCGGTGAAGGTGAGATCAATCAGGGCGAACAGGCCGGTGGCGACGAGCCAGACGGCCAGCACGATGAGTGCGACGCGTTTGCTCAGTCCGAGCATATCCCTACTCCTTTGTCGATGCTCTGCCGATGAATCGTGTCTCTAGGCTGGTGCGCCCGGTCCCCCACCGCCCCTGGGCGGCTCCTCCAGAGTGACCCACGTGATGCGGATGATGGTCCAGGCGAGGAGTGCGTAGACCAGCAGACCCACCAGGGACGACAACTCCAGCACTGAGCCCGAGGGGGACGGTGACGGGAAGAGCGCCGCGAAGGGCGCCAGGAAGACGGCCGTGATGCCGTAGATGAACTGCGCGAAGCCGGCCTGGGGATTCGCCCCCAACAGCTTCAGGAGCACTCGAATGCCGATGAGAACCTCCAGAACGCTGGTGACGAGCCATGCGATCTAAGTGATCTTGGCCAGCCGCTGCCGCCGGTTCTGACCTCCGCCGGCCTGGCTCGGCGTGCTGGCGGACGAGGTGGCTTCGGCTGATCGTCCCGGAGATTCTTCTCTTGATCCGATTTGCTGCTCTTGGCGTCGCTCTGACACGGCTGATTCTCCTTACCCACTTACCCACGCCGCTTGACCACGCGGTTTCGTCCAACCAAACCCCAGGGCGGCCAACAGCTCCTCCCTGGACTAGCTCGTTTTCTTCTTCGTTTTCGCGTCGCGGCCCGGCCTTGAGTCCTAGCCGGGACTGTTCCCAGAACCGGCCCGCTCCGCGACACGGCCGGTGGCCCGCTAGCCGTCGTTCCCCAGCGGCACGAGCGACATCGCTGCGCCGCTCGTGCGACCGGCATCAACTGCCGAATTTGTACCGTTTGGGACAGCCTTTCCCGGCGCCGTTCGGATGACGGTAGAACCAGCTCGTGGTTTTGTCCATCGTCCGGCGTTTGCGCTTGCGCACCTCGGACCCGCAGGCGGGACATCGGGCGACCTCGGGTGCATCGGGCCCGGCCACGATCATCCGCCCGTCGACCATCGCCTCACGCACCAGCGCCCCCAAGAAGCTGCAAGCGCGGTTCCGATCCGTGGCTACGCGCCACACGATGACCCGCTCGACACCTTAGCGCCGAGCGGAGTCCCCTGAGGGCGGACTCGCCGCGCGGCCCTTGTGAAGTCCACGACCAGTCCGCCATCGTGCGCGCTGCGGCGATACACACGCCTAGCGCCGCCGGCCGCGGCCGAAGATGAGGCCGAGGACGAACAAGACCAGGAAGACCCAGAAGAGAATCCTCGCGATGTTCGTCGCCGCGCCGGCAATCCCGCCGAATCCTAGAACACCCGCGACGAGCGCGAGCACGAGCAGAATCAAAATCCATCTGAGCATAGTAGCCACCTCCAAGGCGAATTCCCTCTGCCACCACGGGCCGCCACGACGTGCTTATCCATCCCTGGACCCTGACGCCTATCATAGAGCCCGGTACACTTCTACGAACCTGGTAATTGACTTTACGGAAAGTAGCTTTCGACGGCCAAGCACCGTGAGCACCCTTTTTCAGGAGAGCCAGTACTTGCTTTTCTGGAACGGAGTCGCGTTGGTTTCCGTTTTGTCTCGGCTGTGGCCTATGTTGTGACATGGTATCACAATCGGACGGCTG
>CAZIWL010000072.1:9849-21348 GCA_964542755.1 uncultured Anaerolineales bacterium | reverse complement strand
CATGCTCATACCCGGCATCCTTTGACCCTTTCTCTTGGGGACGACAGGGCGGTTGGCCACTCACAACCTGCTAGGGAGGAAACGCTATGACGCGTGACCTATACACCGGTCGGCTGGATCGGCTGAGAGCTGAGATGGCCCGGGCCGGAGTTGGATTGACCGCCATCGCGCCCACGTCCAATATGCGCTACCTGCTGGGGTTTTCGCCGCTGGCGGACGAACGGCTGTGCCTACTCCTGATCACCCAGGAAGGCACAAGGCTCGTCGTTCCAGAGTTGAACGCCGAGCAAATGGAGGCCCGGACGGGTGTAATAGGCACAGCCTGGAAGGACGATCAGGGGCCGGGAGAGGCCCTCGAGCAGGCCCTGGACGCACTGGGCGGCGTGGGGCAAGCTCTGCTCGCCGCTGATGGAGCGATGCGAGCCGATGCGCTCTTGCCCTTGCAGGAGGCAGCGACCCCGGATCGAGTTACCACGGCCAGCGATCTGATGGGCTCGCTGCGCGCACGGAAGTCGGCAGAGGAGATCGAAGCCCTGGCACGCGCCGCGGCCCAGGCAGACCGGGCAATGATGGTCGGGATTGAACGCTGCGATCCCGGGGTCAAGGAGCGGGAGGTGGGCGAGAGCATCGCCCGCTACTTCCGTGAGGATGGGGCCGAGGAGGTCCACGCCACCCTGGTCGCCTCCGGGCCCAACAGCGGCTTCCCCCATCATCAGGCCGGCGAGCGCAGGTTGGCCGTGGGGGATACCATCGTGCTGGATATCGTCGCCACGCTGGATGGGTACAATTCGGATATCACGCGGATGGTGCATCTTGGCGAACCATCGGCCGAGGTGCGAAGCGTGTACGAGACCGTGCTTGAGGCGAATAGGCGCGGCCGAGAAGCTGCACGGGCGGGGGCACACGCGTGTGATGTGGATCGCGCGGCACGGTCCGTGATCCACGAAGCGGGATACGGGCGCTATTTCGTGCACCGGACCGGCCACGGTCTGGGTATGGACGTTCACGAACGACCCTGGATCTCGGCCATGAATACGGAGGTGTTGGAGCCGGGCATGGTCTTTTCGGTGGAACCGGGGATCTATCTGCCCGGTCGTTTTGGCGTGAGGATTGAGGATATCGTTGTGGTGACGGAGGGCGCGTGCCGTTGCCTGACCGGACTGAGTCGAGATTTGGTGGTGAAGACCTAGCTGCACCCCGCTGTGAGGCTCACCCAGTGGATGAACGTCGGTCGGTGACGGTCGGACCCGGTTCGACGGTGCTGAGCACGTCCTGAGGGTTAGCCCTCCAGCGGACGTGAGGTGGTTTTGGTACCCGCCGCTCGGCCGAGGGCGGATCTGTCGGGTACGGAGACCGAACCGACCTCTGCGATCCCTGTATGTGACACGTAGGGCAGGTTACGTACCTGACGGCCCAGGCGGGCCCATCTACCCCCATTTTCGATGCCTCTCACGCAGCAACCAAGGTCGCCGCTACGACCTCCCCATCACCGCCGGCGCCCTGGCAGTGACCGCTTCAGCAATTCCGTCAGCATCCGCGTCCCGCCCAGCCTCCAACGCGAATCGACTGGCGGGCCTGACCGACGTCGTGTACCATGGTCGAGCACGTCCCGGGTCCACTCGTCGCAACCTCAGCCGCGAAGGGGCGCGTGACACCAAGTCCAAGACACCCACTGAAAGGAAGGCAGCACAACAAACCGATGGCAAAGAAGAGACTCTACGTCGTCGTCAGAGGCGACAAACCAGGCGTCTATCGAACGTGGTCCGGCGAGGAGGGCGCTGCCAAACTGGTCCAGGGCTATCCAGGCGCCGTCTTCAAGGGATTCACTCGACGGGAGGAAGCCGCCACCTGGGTTCGTTCGCTGGACCCCCAGGTTCTGCCAGTCGCGCGACGAGCCCGGCTACTCGATGCCCTGGAGACCCCCGCTGGGGAGACAGGGATCGGCCTGTCGGCCCGCGCAGAGAAGGATGACCGGGTCGTCATCTACACGGACGGCGGTGCTATCAAAAACCCCGGACCGGGAGGCTACGGTGTCGTCCTCCGCCAGGGCAAGCACCACAAGGAGTTGTCCGGTGGTTATCGACGGACCACGAACAATCGTATGGAACTCATGGCCTGCATCGTGGCCCTGGAGACCCTGAAGCGGCCCTACTCGGCCGTCCTCTACAGCGATTCGGCCTACGTTGTGAACGGCATCACGGAGGGCTGGGCAAAGCGGTGGCGCCGGCACGGCTGGGAGCGAGCAAACGGGCAGATGGCAGAGAATATCGATCTTTGGCAGCGTCTCCTGGAGCTGAACGAGAAGCATGACGTTGAGTTCCGCTGGGTCAAGGGACACGCCGGCCTCCCCGGAAACGAGCGCGCCGATCAACTGGCTAGCGAGGCCGCCCGCCGCAAGAACCTGCCGCCGGATACCGCCTATGAGAGGGGCGAGACTAACACGGTATCCCCGCGCCTACTCTAGCCTCACCTCCCCGCCTCCAGAACGACGACCTCCGCCCCCCCCTACGTACTGGTCGGCAGCGCCGCGAGCCTCGTCCTGACCCGAGGGGACGGGAGTGGGAGCTATCAGATGCCACCAAGGCTACCGGCATAGCCCGCCCCCACGGGGCCGCCCACGTCTACAATCAACCGTCTTCCTGCCTCCCAGTGGAACCCTGGCTGCCCGAAGAACGTCTAGGAAGATGAGTAGGACCAAGGTTTGAACTGGTTTCGGATGGTTCCGAGTGGTAGAAAGTCATGGGAGGTAAGATCATGTCTGGGAAAGACTTGCTTTGGATACTAGGCGCTGGGGCCTTTTTGGTGACCCTGTTGGTCGGCTGCGGCACGTCGGGACCGGTCGAGACACCCGGCAGCGTGATTCGCGGTAAGGCAGAGGTCGACGAGATCACCCTGATGATTATGGAATCCTTCCCGGTGCAAGTAAGCGCCGTGGCGAAGGGCAATTTGAGGGACGGCTGCACGGAGATTGACGAAATCCGCACGTCCTTCGACGAGGACAGCAACACCTTCGACGTGGAGATCACCACCGTGCGCGACGCCGAAGCCACCTGTACGCAGGCACTGGTTCCCTTCGAGGAACGCGTAGAGCTCGATGTGCGGGGCCTTCCGGCGGGTACCTACACGGTAGACGTCAACGGCCTGCGTGAGACGTTCACGCTCGACGTCGACAATGAGATCCCCGAGGCTGCGGAGACCAGGATTCCGTGGGCGGAGGCTCAGGAGCTGATTCGGTCCGGTCAGGTAGTTCAGCTCACGCAGCTTCATTCGCTGGAGGTCACCTTGGATCTGGCGGAGGGCACGCGTTTGATGACCATCGAGCCGGAGATCGACGCAGTCTTCAACGTGGTAGACGCCTGCGGCGAGCCCTGCGCGGACATCGTATTGGCGACGGAGTAATCTCCAGGGTTAAGCGAGACGCGGAAGCTGACGCGTCAATAGACACCTTGGAGACGTCGACTTGGAGCGCCCCGAGCCCCGTG
Organism: uncultured Anaerolineales bacterium; assembly: GCA_964542755.1. Taxonomy (GTDB): domain Bacteria; phylum Chloroflexota; class Anaerolineae; order B4-G1; family B4-G1; genus SKLM01. Next base: position 17,866 of record CAZIWL010000072.1, on the reverse strand, counting down.
CTCGGGGCGTTCAACGAAGATTGCCATCTGCCCCACCCGCTGCTACCATGGGGGCGCGCACACTACCAACGTAAGATCGCTTCAAGGAGCATAGATTCATGCCAAGCAAACAACTGTCCCTTCGACGCACTGTGTGGATCCCACCGCTGATTCTGGCGATCGCGATGGGCTGTGTCGCAATCCCCACGCCGGCCCCATCGCCCACGCCTCTTCCTCCGCCGGAGACACGAGCTGGAGCGGCGCCGACACCGGTCCCACCGACGGCGACGCCCGCGCCCACCAGCAGACCAACGGCTGTCCCACCGGCAACGACCGACGCTCCGCCAAGCCCAGCGGCCTCGCCCACCCCCCAGCCAACGCCACCCGGGGAGGCCCTCGTCCCCCAGGGACAGATCACGCCGCCCCCGGAGGGCTTCGCACCTACGCCCCCTCCCCCGCCCGAGATGGGAGTCGACGAGTCCGACAGTTGGGTGAGGGACTACGTGGCGCTGGTCACGGCGATGCTCAACAGCGGGCGCGGCGTGGAGGAGGTCCTGAACACCCTCACTGAGTGGTCGAATCCCGCGGACGACTCCATGGGGGACCCATCCGCCGTCGTCTGGGCCGAGCCGGCAGATATCGATGCGGACGGCGCTGATGAATGGGTCATGAGTGTACCGGTACCGGGGCGTGGATGCGGCGTGACCTCGTGTCCCTCCTATCTCATCCTCTTTGAGGTGAAGGACGACCTTTTCGTGCCCGGTCACGTTGTACGCGGTTCGCCGCCCTACGAGATTCAGTTCCAGAACGCGGAGCTTCGGCAGATCAACGACATCAACGCCGACGGACAGACAGAAGTCCTCCTCCAGCAGCTGTGGTGCGGGGCCCACACGTGCTTCATCGGACTCACCGTCGGCCGCTGGGATGGGGCACGCTGGCACGATCTCGCTGATGGTCCCATCAGCCAGGCTTACACCGAGTTGACGGTCGAGGACTCCGACGATGACGGAGCCTTGGAGTTCTCGTTCTTCGGCGGCACGTTCGGGTCGGTGGGCGCTGGCCTCCAGCGGCCGCACCGGCTCCTCTTCGATTGGAGAGACGACGCCTACCGCCTCGTGGAGGACGAGCCGGCCCCGTCGGACCATCCCTATTACCTCATGCTGGACGCTAACTCGGCGCTTGCAGACAGCGACTGGGACCGAGCGCTGGAGCTTGCCCGCGCCGTCGTCCAAGATCCGGACTTCAGCGATTCCATGGTGCCTATCGAGGAGGTTGGGAAGGAGCGCATCGTGAGCTACGCCGCCGTGGAGGCTATGCTGGTGCACGCCCAGCGCGGCGACGTGGAGGCCATGGAAGCCGTCTTGGCCCAGGCGCGCGCCCACGATTTCGTCGTGCCGAACATCTACACCGAGGCTGCTCAGCGACTGATCGGCGTCTACGAGGAGACCGGCGACGTCGTCGCTGCCTGTGCAGCCATGGAGGACGTGGTGGCAGAACGTCCGGACGAGGCTGTCTTCTTCGAGTGGTACGGGTACAACACCGCTCGGATAACGGTCGACCAGATCTGCCCCCTCGACGAGCCGCAGGACGGTGAGTCGCCGGACCTGTAGGGCACCCTGCCCCAAGCCTTTGATTCACGTGCGACGCACGCGCAAAGTGCGTCGCACCACCTCCCCCACCGGTTCCACCGCCAACCACGCCGCGGTCCCGGCCTGCGGCGGGTATGGAGACCCGCCCTGGGTCAGCATACGACCCGCTCTCGGCCTTCGCGTCCTTCGTGATCTTTGTGTCCTTGGTGGTGCGCACACTGTCCAGACTCCTGATACTGTTGCCTGTCTATTGACAAATTACACATAGCGTGCTATACTCTCAGCACAAGGAGGAAACGATATGACACGACGGAGGAGAACATGATGCCCGGACGAGGTCGAGGACGCGGTCGCCGCTGGCGACAGCGCGGCTACTCGCGCCGTGCCGTACGATTTCTCGAGCCGACCCTCCTGCTCCTGCTCCATCACGGCCCGGGGCACGGTTACACGCTGATTGACGGCCTGGAGGAGTACGGCCTTCATGAAGTCGACACCAGCGCCGTCTACCGCGCTCTCAGGGGTATGGAGGAGAAGGGTTGGGTGGTCTCCACGTGGGACGAGGAGCAGACGCAAGGGCCACCGCGCCGCGTCTACCAGCTGACGGAGCTCGGCGACGAGGTGCTCCGCTGGTGGATCCGGGACCTGGAGGAAACCCAGTCTATGATCAACAACGTGCTTGAGACGTATCAGCGGCATATGGAGGAGGGCGAGGGTGAACACCACTGACGCTTGCTGTGGCAGGAGGGAGGCTTGCGTCCCCTGCCACGAAGGCGATTGTTGGCTGTCCAATCCCACGGGACTGCGGACGGCTTTGCGAGGGAGCCTATGACACTCGAAGAACGCATCTGGGACGCGCTGCGCAGGGTACAGCATCCGGAGATAGGTCGCAGCCTAGTTGAGCTGGGCATGGTAACCGACGTCACGTCGGGCGACGGGCAGGTTTGTGTCACCGTCGCGCTGCCCTTCAAGGAGATTCCCATCAAGGAGGACCTCCTTGGAAGCGTCCGCGGCGCCCTACGGCCGATCGAGCCCGAGCTAGAGGTAGACGTGCGACTGGTCGAGATGGACCAGCAACAACGCGCAGCCTTCATGGCAGAAGCCGAGGGCGGCCCAAGACCCGCCCAGGCTGGCAACGATATTGCGCACGTGGTGGCCGTCTTGAGCGGAAAGGGCGGTGTAGGGAAATCTTCGGTGACTGCCTTGCTGGCCGTCGCGCTGAATCGGCAAGGATACCGCGTCGGCGTCCTCGATGCGGACATCACGGGGCCCAGCCAGCCGAAGATGTTCGGGTTGCGCCAGCGTCCGATCGGCGGGGCGGGAGGCATCCTCCCGGTGGAGACCGATGGGGGTATCAAGCTGATGTCGATCAACCTGCTTCTCGCGGACGAGGACCAGGCGGTGATCTGGCGCGGGCCCCTGATCAGTGGCGCGATCAAGCAGTTCTGGGACGAGGTCGTCTGGGGCACCCTGGACTACCTGGTGGTCGACCTCCCGCCGGGCACGTCGGATGCCTCCTTGACAGTCATGCAGTCTATCCCGCTGAGCGGCGTCGTCCTGGTCACGTCACCGCAGGATCTGGCGGGTATGGTCGTGCGTAAGGCCGCGCGTATGGCGGAGCAGATGAAGGCGCCCATCCTCGGACTGGTGGAGAACATGAGCTACGCCACCTGCCCCGACTGTGGGGCGCGGCTGGAGGTCTTCGGGCCCAGCCAGGCCGACTACACTGCGACCGAGCTCGGGGTGCCGCTCCTGGGTCGACTTCCGCTCGATCCTGAGCTCTCACACCATTGTGATGTGGGGCAGATCGAGGCATACGGCGGAGAGGCCTTCGAGCCGATCGCCGTGCAGTTGGTCGAACGTGTGGCGGCAGATGAACCTACGGAAGAGGACGGAGTATGAGGACCTATCTGGACTGCTACCCCTGTTTCCTCGGCCAGGCCCTGGAGGCCTCGCGCATGGCTGGTGCGGACGAGGCGCAACAGCGGGCCATCGTCCACAGCGTGCTCGTCAAGTTACAGCACGTGAAACCCTCCAGCATGCCTCCACGGATGGGGCAGAATGTGCACCGGATCGTCAGAGAGCAGACGGGCAACGCGGACCCGTATCGAGCAACGAAGGCGAGAAGCACAAAAGAAGCCCTGGAGCTCCTCCCGTGGATGAACGACCTGGTGGATAGGGCCTCAGACCCGCTGGAGACCGCCGTACGGCTCAGCATCGCCGGAAACATCATCGACGCGATTCCGGGCAGACAGGTCGATCTCCAAGAGGAAATGGACCGGGCGCTCAGTCGCCCGCTGACCGTGAACGACGTCGACGCTCTACGAGCCGCACTGGATGACGCGGACTGGGTGCTCTTTCTTGCGGACAATGCCGGTGAGACGGTCTGTGATCGACCATTGATCAACCTCATCGAGGCACCGGTCACCTATGTGGTGAAGGGATCCCCTATCGCGAACGACGCGACGATGGAGGACGCCCTGGCCGCCGGCGTGGACGAAGAAGCCGAGGTCGTGGCTAACGGGTCCGACGCTGCAGGGACGCTCTTGGCGACGTGCTCAAGGGCTTTTCGAGAGACGTTCCGGAAAGCTCCTCTGATCATCGCCAAGGGACAGGCGAACTATGAGTGCCTCAGCGAGGCCGGACGGCGCGTCTTCTTCCTGCTTCAGACCAAGTGCCCGGTCGTTGCAAGGGACGTCGGCGTGCCCCAGGGGAGTACGATTCTCCGACAGGGGCAAGACTCGCAGGCTACGGAACTGAACCTTGGAGAGAACCCATCATGACACGCATCGGCATCATCATCTGTCACCGATACCATACCTGCGCCGGGGGGAAGTGCTTGCGATCCCTCCATAACCGGGAGGGAGCGTTCGCGCGGTACGAGGGCGAGGAAGTGGAGCTCGTGGGTTACGCCACCTGCGGGGGCTGCCCAGGCGGTAACGTCGAGTACGCGCCAGCCGAGATGAAAAAGAACGGTGCTGAGGTGATCCACCTGGCAACCGGCCTGGTGGTTGGCTACCCCCCGTGTCCGCGTATCCAGGCGTTCTGCGACTTCATCCCGGAAAAGTACGATTTGGAGGTCGTCGTAGGGACCCATCCCATCCCGCAGAGCTATTACGATACCCACAACGAGCTCGGGACTTGGAGGTCCCCTGCCTGGAGGGAGAGGATTCAACCGACGCTGGCGGACGAGAGGACGCGGCTTTCCTACAACTGACGAGAGTCGAGAGAAGACCGCTACCAGGGAGGAGATGACGACCATGCCGAGATTCGACGGGACAGGACCCAGAGGCGAAGGCCCCTTCACGGGCCGCGGCGAGGGTTACTGCGTCATGAGGCTGCCCGACGAGGGTAACGAGTCCGCCGTCGGCCATCCGGACCGGGCACCCCGTGCCCGGGAAAAACACGTCATCCTGGGTGGGCCCAGCGACGGCTTCACCCCTATCCAGCCCGGACCTCGGGTGGCCCCGTGGCGCCAGGGTCCTGCTCGCGCCTGGGCCCGACCCAGCTTGTGGCAGCTGCATCGAATGGAGCGGCCCGCGCGTCCGTGCCCGGGGAGGGCCGTCCAGCCATCAGGGGCAAGGAGGCGCACTCTGCGCAGATTCAGCGGGCGATGGCCCGGTAGCCGGCCTCGACGACGACTCTGAAGAGGGACGGAGAACGATGCAAGTCAATGAACCGGCACCACAGGACACACGGTGCTGGCGCCCAGATAGGAACAGGAGGTAAGACAGCATGCCAGGATTCGACGGAACTGGACCAAGCGGTAATGGACCCATGACCGGTGGTGGACGCGGGCCCTGCAGCCCGTACGGCCCCGAGGCTCAAACCTATGGGCCGTCCCAGACGCCCGCAAGTGGGGCGAGGCGCCCCTTCTTCGGGCGCATCCGCCCCCGCTTGGGTCTCGGACGAGGCCCATTCGGCGCAGGGTTCCGAGGCGGTCGCGGTCGCCGCCGCGGCCGAGGTCGGGGCTAGATCAGCGACCGCCGTGATGGGAGGAACAGACGCTAGGGTCACCTACCCAGCGGCGGGCACAATCAACTGCTCTTAGGGCCCAATGTGGGGCCGGAGAGCCGAGGATCCTACGCAGCAGCGACAGGTTAGCCTACGAAAGCAAGGAGGAAACGTAAGATGCCAGCAGGAGATCGAACAGGACCGATGGGCATGGGCCCTATGACGGGACGCGGTGCCGGGTACTGTTCCGGCTACGATGCTCCCGGCTACGCCACTCCAGGCCCGCGTTGGGGCTTGGGCTGGGCCCGTGGCCGGGCCGGTGGATGGGGCGGAGGCTGGGGTCGCGGACGGGGATTCCGGTACGGCTACCGAGCCACCGGGATGCCCCTCTGGGCGCGTCACGGTTACCCCCCAGCAGCTGGTCCGCCGCGTGCCGGGTACGCGCCCTTCGGCGCACCGGCGGGAGCGGAGGACGAGGTCGCGTATCTTCGAGAGCAGGCCGAGTGGCTTCGTGAGTCGCTAGAGGCCATCACAGACCGCATCGAGGAGCTAGAGCAGGGTGAGGCCTAGGGCGAGACCTAACGCGATACATGGAGCGGCGCATACGCTGAATCACGACCGCTAGTATCCTTCGGGGCGGGTGGACTCGCGACAGACGTTGTCACCCGCCCCGAGCGCCCAACCGGGCGGCGGACCACGCATCCGCCGCCGGAAGGCCGACGCATTATACGCGCCGCCGACCGGAGCGCAACTGTCGCCGGTCGCCATCCAGGCGCGGCCGCGTCACAGCTGGCAGCCGGCGGTGCCAGGAACAAACCGACGCCCTGCACCCGGCACCCCTGTCTTGACCGACCGGGATGCGCACGGGGACGGTCGCTCTGAACCCCGCCCCGGGTCCGACATCACATCACTTCCCAAGGAGCAGACTATGAAGCGGGCCGATATCGTCGTCGTCGGAGGCAGTGCCGCAGGCCTCACAGCAGCCATCACCGCACGCCGCCACTACCCGGACAAATCGGTGCTGGTGATACGAAAGGAGGAACAGGTCCTCATCCCCTGTGGGATTCCGTACATCTTCGGCACGGTGGGCGCGCCGGAGAAGAACTTGATCCCCGATAGCGTGCTGGAAAAGCACAGCATTGATCTGCTGGTCAGCGGAGCAGAGAGCCTGAATCTTGACGAGAGGATTCTGGAGACGGAGACGGACCAGGTCAGCTACCAGCGACTGATCCTCGCCACCGGATCCGACCCAGCTATGCCCCCCATTCCTGGCAAGGATCTCAACGGCGTCTACGCAGTGGTCAAGGATGTTGACTACCTCAAAGACCTGCAGGAGCAACTGGAGGCCGCCGAGGATGTAGTGGTGATAGGCGGCGGATTCATCGGCATCGAGTTCGGTGACGAGATCAACAAGACCGGCGACAAGAACGTGAGCATCGTCGAAATGATGCCGCACTGCCTGATGTTGGCCTACGACGAGGAATTCTGCGTCACGATGGAGGAAGTACTCGCATCCCGCGGTGTCAACGTCAGCGCCCCGGCACGCGTGCAGAGCATCGCTGGCAACGGCCGGGTTGAGCGGGTGGAGCTTGCGGACGGCTCATCCATCGACGCAGATACGGTCATCGTCGGCGTGGGAGCTGTGGCAAACATCGATCTGGCCAAGGACGCCGGCCTTGAGATCGGCCCAACCGGCGGCGTGCAGGTAGACCGGACGATGAAGACATCGGCCGACGGCGTATTCGCATGCGGAGACTGCGCGGAGAAGATCTCTTTCTTCGGTGGAAAGCCGTCCAGGCTGAAGTTGGCCTCAATCGCCGCCACCGAGGCCCGCATTGCCGGGGCCAATCTCTTCGGGATCAAGCGCGAGAACGTGGGGACGGTCGGCGTCTGGTCCACCGCGGTCGGTGACCACGCCCTGGCGACCGCCGGCCTCACCGAGTCGATGGCGGAGGACATGGGATACGACATCATCCCGGTGTCTATGGAGGGCGTCAACCGCCACCCGGGTCTCATGCCGGGTGCTACGAACACCAAGGTGAAGATGGTTTTCGAGCGAAACTCTGGCGTGGCACTCGGTGGGCAAGTCATGGGCGACGCCACGGCGGGTGAGATCATCAACGCCATTTCAGCCTGCGTACAGAGCCGCATGACGGCCGAGCAGATGGCGACGTTCCAGATCGGCACCCATCCAGCGCTCACGGCGTCACCGATCGCATACCACGTGCTCAACGCGGCGGAGATGGCACTGGCGAAGATGCGCTCCTAGCGCGTCAAGGAGGCGGCAGTCCTAGTGCTCGATCATGCGTGTTGTGATGAGCGATTTCGCTTCACACGTGTGTGTGTTCAGCCATCAAATGAGCCTGGATGAAACACTAGGCTCCGTGAGTACAGGCCATCTCTGTGAGGCTCATGTGTCGTCTTGCACAGCAGGGACGCATTATCTCCGCCATCCACAGGGGAGAGACGGCGCTGCCGAGAGGTAGTTCCCGGACGGA
>CAZIWL010000072.1:0-9749 GCA_964542755.1 uncultured Anaerolineales bacterium | reverse complement strand
TCTCCGCCATCCACAGGGGAGAGACGGCGCTGCCGAGAGGTAGTTCCCGGACGGAGGAGACGTTCCACTGCACCACGACCCCCCGGACTTGATGGGACGGGCCCGCTGGACGGTACCCGGGGAGCGTCTACGGCGCAAGACTCGCCTGCAGACGATGACCCTTCGGAGTGGCGCAGGCCCGGCGCCGGCAGGCGGCTGTCGCCCACTGCACCTCGCGACGGTGGGCCACTACGACCTGCCCCGCGCGACCGGGTACTCAACTGGGTCACGACGCTCTACCCGGCCGCCTGGCCCTTCAACCAGCCATGGGGACGGTGGGGCGGATTTATCGCGATGGCTGTGGGGCTGGACGAACCTCGGGAGGCAGCGGCATCCCCACCGCACAGAGATCACACGATACCGATCTCATAGGGAGGCTTAGATGAATGACAACGCCAGTGTCTGGGTGGATGTGGAGCGCTGCACCGGCTGTGGAGCATGCGTCGACGCCTGCCCGGTTGGAGCCATAGCTCTCATCGACGATGTGGCACACGTGGACAGCACCGTTTGCTCAAGCTGCCTGGCGTGTGTCGACACCTGCCATCAGGACGCGATTCAGCCGGTGATGGAAGGCGAGCTCGTACCTTCAGGGGCTCGACCCACACCCGCTGTGCGGGAGGCATCGCCCATCGTACCGAGGGTCGCGCCGGTGGTCGCGGTAGTGGGCGCCGGGTTGGTGGCGCAGGCTGCCGGGGCCCTGGCCCGCCTGGTCGGCCACTGGTTGACGCAGAGCGGGCAGGTTGACCAGATTCAGGATAGAAACCGAACGGAGATAACCGGGACCGGACAGGCCAACGGACGCGGTCGCCGAGAGAGACGCCGGCGGCGCGGACGCTGAACCCGCCCAGCCTTGCGCCGAGCGAACGCCGCACTCCGACGGATGGTGGTGGAGACACTCTGGTCGGATTTCGTGCGAGGCCAGCCAATTGGGGAGGATACCATGCCGATCTATGCGTATCGCTGCGCTACCTGCGGACAGACCTTTGAGGCCCTCGTCCGAGCCGACCGCACAGTGCGCTGTCCTGACTGCGGGGGCAGCGCACTGGACAAGTTGCTGACCGCAGCGACCGTGCTGAGCGGGCGGACGTCCCGGCCTGCGGGCAGTACGTGCTGTGGTCGCTCGGATCGCTGCACCACCCCGCCCTGCTCGAATGGGAGCGCATGTCACAGAGACACGGGTTCGTAGCGTTCACTTCGGGAACCCTCGTCGTGGGACAACCGTACGCGGCCCCGTCTCCTCGTGAGGGTTCTCATCTGCTCCGTGCCAGGAGCTTCTGCAGCAAGAACCAGGATCTCAACGCGATCAGGATTAAGGTTCCGGGCCTTGAGCGGGGGCGGCTCGAATCGACCGTCGGCCTCTCTGAGCGAAAGGACTTATGAGCATGATAGCCTTTGGACCCGTGCCCTCGAGGCGCCTCGGTCGTAGCATGGGCATCAACAACATCCCGCCGAAGATCTGCCCGTACGCCTGCGTCTATTGCCAGTTGGAGCGTCCGAGCACGCTTCGCCTAGAGCGACAGGTCTTCTATCGACCGGAACGCATCCTTGAGGAGATCCGGGCCAAGGTGGAGAAAGCCCGCGCCGGGGGTGAACATATCGATTACCTCACCTTTGTCCCAGATGGAGAGCCAACCCTTGACGTGAACCTGGGGCGGGAAATCGAGATGCTCAGCCCGCTCGGTATCCAAACAGCGGTGATCACCAATGGCTCTCTGTTGACCGATGTGGAAGTGAGGGAGGATTTGGGGAAGGCCAACTGGGTCTCGGTCAAAGTTGATGCTGCCTCGGAATCCGTCTGGCGGAAGGTGAATCGGCCTCACGGCAAGCTGGATCTCGACGCTATCCAGAAAGGTACGCTCGCCTTCGCCAGCAACTACCGGGGCGTGCTAGCCACTGAGACCATGCTGGTGCACGGCTTGAACGATGGCGACGACTCCTTGAAGCGCATCGCGGACCGCCTCGGCTTGATTGCGCCGGATGTAGCCTATCTAGCGATCCCCACCCGCCCGCCTTCGGTGGACTGGGTACGCGCCCCGGGCGAGGAACGGATCAATCGCGCATACCAGATCATCACCGAGCGGGTCGATCGCGTAGAGTACTTGATCGGGTACGAGGGGAACGCCTTCGCGTTCACCGGGGACGTAGAGGAGGACCTCTTGAGCATCACCGCGGTCCACCCCATGCGGGAGGATGCCGTGTGCGAGTTCCTCCAGCGAGCCGACGCAGCTTGGGACGTCGTCGAACGGCTCCTCCAGGAAGACCAGTTGGTTCGGGCCGAGTATGGTGAGCATACGTTCTACTTGCGGCGCCTGAATCGTCACGTGGACGAAGAGTCGTGACTGAGGACAGCTCTAGGTCGAAATCGTCGGTGAGATAGTGAACCAATTCTGCCGTCAGTGGATGGATCTTCGGGTTGCCGGTCACGGGGGGTAGCGACTGTGGCGGTTAGGAACATCGTCATCTATCCGGAGGGGCGGGAGATCCTTCGTGCACAGTGCGCGCCGGTGGGGCGCATCACGCGGCGAGTGGAGAACCTGGTGCGGGACCTAAAGGAGACGCTCGCCGCCCACAACGAGGGAATCGGCCTTGCAGCGCCGCAAATAGGCATCACAAGCCGAGTGGTGGTGGTACGGCTGGGCGGCGGAGCTGACGAGGGCACACCCGGGCCCCCTTTGCCTCTGATCAACCCGGAGATCCTGGAGGCACGTGACGAGCAGCGCGATTTCGATGGCTGTCTCAGCTTGCCTGGGCTCTACGGGCAGACGGCGCGACCCCACTTCCTGCGCGTTGCTGGTCTCGACGAGACGGGCTGCCCTTTCGAAGACACCTTTGAGGGCTTCGACGCCGTAGTCGTGCACCACGAACTCGATCACCTTGACGGCGTCCTCTTCATCGACCGTGTGGCTTGCTCGGAGGACCTCTACCGGGTGCAGGTGAGGAAGGACGGCCGGAGAGTGCGAGTTCCGCTCACTCAATCAAACAAGGATTCCCGATAAGTGGTCGGTGAGTCGCCCGCACACACACGTACACCACCCGACGTTTTGACGGGGTGAGGCCGGGCGCAGCACCTGTCAGCACCGGTCACCGCAGGGGCTGACGAGCAAACAGCCAAATCTGTCGGCCGCCGAGGACGGCTGCGTGGCGCCTCCACATCCTCCAGCGAAGCGGGGCCACTTCCGAGCTTGTCCCGCAGGTGAGTAGCAGGCCATCCGAGTCAGTCTACGAGCCTTCAGCCGCCATCCGGCGGATCGCGCGGCGGGCCAGCCAACGCTGGTACGCGCGCTCGGCCGCGCTGAGCGCCGCCGCCCACAGCTCGTGCTCGGCCAGCCAACGCTCCGGGCAGTCTGCGGCATCCTCTTTGCCGGCCTCGTGCAGCACCGCGCAGTGCTCACACAGCTCCCCCGCCGGCGTGGCCCCAACGTCGTCAAGCTGTTCAAGCAGCTCCCCGTGGTTGGAGAACTCCTCGGCAATAAGCGCTACGATTTCCCGCCATAGAAGCTGCCCGGGTTCGAAGTCCTCCGGTATCGGGCCGAGCTCAAGCTCAGAGGCCAGCTCGGCAGCTCTACCGACGATATGGAAGGGGCATTCCGCGTCTAGCATCATAATCCCTTGCGGGCGTGACGACCAGGCATCTCAAGAGCGTGTATCAGACCACCTCGGTCTTGGTGACATCGAGGAGTTCTGACAACGGCTATAGTATAGCACACAAGCCCCGTCCCAGGTTTTGGATTCAGTTTGAGCTTCGTTTGCGTTCCGTTGAGCGCATTTCGGCGGCACTCATCGCATCACGGGCATCGACAGAACAGGTTGAACGCCTCATCCCTTCGCTCAACTCGCGAAGGCTCGTCCACGTCCTGCAAGAATCAAGTGACGCCGCGCTTCTTACCAAGCCCGCGCGGCTACGCTGGGAGTCGGCGATGGAGATTCCCGCCACACTACTTGACGGTTGCCTGAACGACCAGCCTACCCTCCACAACCCGCTCGGCCCCCTCTTCGTCCAAACACGTACACGCGACCGAGACTTCGGCTCTCCCCCGCGTGACGGGCTCGCAGACCCAGAATTCGGTTCCGGGAGCACCTGGCATGGGCGTGACCCCCTCGGCCGGCCAGATGCGCTCGTGGTTCGTCTGATGGAGCACTCCGGGTTCTGATACATCGGGATCCTGCCACGCGCAGGGGATCGAGGGGGTCGACCCCAGGGTCAACGTCAGCACCTCCAAGACTGACAGGTCGACTTTCCTCGTGATGATCTGGGACCCTCGAAACGCCTCCGGGCACGCTGCTCCACCCACGATGGCCGGCTCGATGGTCGAGGCGGTCGTTGAAACCGGCGTACAGGCAGCCCTCTGCGTCAACGCTGGCATCGGTGACGGAACTCCTCTGCACGCCGCGGCCACTCCCCCGAGGGCCGCCATAGCGAGCAAAGAAAGGATCCAACGAGTTCGCACAGCCTCACCTCCCACTGGTTCCAAATCTCACGTGAGTCCCTCCACCGTCAACTGACGACCAGCGAACACCGCCACGCGCGGGCCAGCTGGACCCAGAGCAACCGACGCTCTCCTGGTGAATCCCAGGAAGAACCCGCGCTGAACCCTCGAACGAACCACCTGCGCGGCGGCCCTTCCATCTCTCTGACGCGGGTCATTTTGGACTCCATATCCCATCCCGTCGGGCATCCTTCGACATTCTTAGGATACCATACCGCTGCCATCCCGAACGACGGCTGAGGTTGGATTCCGGGTTGAGTTTGGTGTGATTGGGTTTGAGTTTGGTTGGAGGTTCGGCTTTGGGGCACAGGGGCCAACGGACCAGAGCAAACGGGGTCTCGAGGGCGGCTAGGTGATCGGCTCGTGACAAGCCGCCTCGGAGGCAGTCGTGACGGCAATCGTGAGACGATTCGAGGAGCACGCCGTGTTCAGCCACACGTGGGGTATTGTTCCATCAAGCCAGCCTACGATCTCGCGCCTTGCAATGCCGCCGGCCACGCCAAGGCTTCTCGACTATCCCGAGCATGGTCACTGTCGTGCGTGACGAAGGCGGTCAGCCAGTCGTTCGCCGTGCCCTCTGCACCCCAGGGAAAGCGGTACCGACGATGGAGTCTCTCCTGGACCATCCCCTGCAAGATGTGGATCAACTCCGCTCGCGTATCGTGCAAATCGGCCCACGTATCGTCCCAGGGTTGACTTCGTCGGGCCTCGACGCGTTCGTGATTCCATCCGTCGATATCGGTAACCTCTTCCGCGTCGGGCGGCCGCCCAGGGGCCATGTCTCGCAAACCCTCAACGTCAACCCTCTCCCAGTCCGCCAGGTGACCCAAGAGATCCTTGAGAGTCCAGACGCTGGACACGCGGCGCGAGGTACGGGCCTCAGCGGAAACCAAGGCCGAGGCGGACTTGAGCTACCGGCGCGCCCCCTCCAGGGCATCCAGCAGGACCAGTTTTGGACCCACGCCGGACCCGGAGCCGGACGCCCTCCGCCAGGCTTCGATCTGGGCTGCGTGCTCCGCATCGTGCTCCCACACAACCCTGAGGGAATGGGGGAAAGACCAGTCCCTGCCATGGTGGGGCCGGCGCCGGAAGAAAACTTCGTCCGAGATCCCGTCGAGCCAGGTGAGCCATGCGCTTCGCGCAGCTCGCAGCTCCTGGACCACCTCGTTTAGGCCTCACCCTTCCACTGGTCAACGAATGCTTTGTTGAACCCCTCGGGCCCAACGTCCTCCGGCTCCTCACTCGCCACGAGGCGCCCCATCTGACCGTTCTCCCAGCAATCCCAGCCGGCGACATGGGCCAGCAGATCCTTGACCGTCCAGCTGTCCAGGAAGGATTCGTCGGTCAACTTCCACCGATCAGGTGCAGAAGCTGACGCAGAAGCCCGCTGCGCCCTTGAGCCAGGCGGTCCATCAATCGTGATCGTTCATTGACCATGTCATCCTCCGCCGGGTATCAGCGGACCCACGCATAACCATTGTAGTGACGTCTCAGACCTTGTCAACGAGGCCGGAGAAACCCGCCAGCTCGAGTCAAGCAACCCGGCCCTGCCGGACGCGGTCCGGCGCAGAAACTGTGCACCCAGCGCGGACATCGCACGGAGGTCATCATGCTTGCCAGATGTCGGGGGCGCGAGCGCCCTCGACGCGCGGCCCGACAGCATACGGGCTAACGGCATCTCGAGTCGTCGCACTGCCTATGTCTAAGGGCCATCCCAGACCGGCCAGCCAAGCAAGATGACGATTCCCCCCCGCCTGTGCGCCGCCTCTTGACGGCATCCCCATTGTGTGATAAGATACATCAACACGTTATGTATAGCACGCTTAGGCGAGTCTCGACGGAGGGGAACCTTGGCAACGGACAGCATAGACCAGATGCGCAGGGGCACCACGACGCTGGCCATCCTCAAGCTCCTGGTTGACGCCGACGAGCCGATGCACGGCTACAGAATGATCCAGGAGCTGGAAAACCGAAGTCGGGGCATCTTCGATTTCAACGAGGGTCTGATCTACCCGCGACTGCATCAGATGGAGCACGATGGACTGCTGCGCAGCCGCTGGGAGGGAGAGCCGGGCAGCCGGCGCAGAAGGGTCTACACCGTGACGCCAAAAGGCCTCCGCCAATTGGAGGAGGAAATGGCGCAGTGGAAGACGTTCCGGCACGGTATGCGCCTCTTGCTGGGGCTCGGGAGTCTGTCCCCGGCCGCGGAATAGCGGGTGGGATGGCACCCGTGGCGATGGGAAGGCTGGAAGGACCACAATCTCCGGGAACCCAGGCTGCCCCCGTCTCCAGAGCCAGATTGCCCTACCCGGCGGCAGCAGCAACACGCCATGGTCCTCCGAACCTGTGGACTCGCCGTGGCGCTTGCGCCGGCTGGTGGTACGGGCGCCGCGGGTGTCGTCTCCTCTGGTTCGGCAGGCGGCGCGGGGGGCGTCCGCGACCGATGCCCGGGAAGGACCATCGCCATTCACTCCAGGAGGACACATCTTGGACATCGATGATGTGCTGGTACGAATCAGCCAACGGATAACACTGGAAGCAGAGACGGAGCACGAGGTACTGGAGGAGATGCGCGGCCATTTGGAGGACGCCGTCGCCGATGCCCGCGCACGGGGCATGGCCCAGGACGACGCCCTGGCCCAAGCCGCGTCCAGGTTTGGCGTCGAGCAGGCGGCCCGGGAGCTGCAGGAGACCCATCAAGGATGGGGGACTTTGGAGGGCATTGCCGCGGCCGCTCTGCCGGTCCTCTTTGCCCTCGTTCTCCGCTGGTTGGTCTACGCGCCCGACGGCACCTACGTCGGGTGGCAGCAGATGCTGGGTCGACCGGCCCTCTGGACCGTCGTCCTGATGGCCCTACTGATCCCCCTCTGGCAGTTCCCGCGTCGCCGCTACGCACTCTTGTCCTGGGCCGTCCTATGGGGGCTCTCGGTGGCCATTATCGTCGGAAAGGGCGTCCGATGGTGACCGGCGGCGAGCACCTGACCATTCCGCTACCATTGACGGTCAAAGCGAAGTCAGACGATCGAGTCGCTGCCGTTGTCATGGGCGTGCGGAAAGTGGGGCTTGGTACCGACATCGTCTGAACGAGGAGACAAATCCATGAAAGGCTTGAGCATCATCGAGACAATCCTCCGGGATCGTAAGGCATTCTTCCTGGAGATCCGTGAAGGGAAGCGCTTGGGCGAGAAGATGCGAGCGCTGGTGATATCCAGCGTGGCGTTCTTTGCCCTCTACGGGGCGGTCATGGGCTCCAGCCACAGCCTCTGGCAGGCCATGAGCTCCGCCGCGAAGCTGCCCTTGCTCTTCCTGGCCACGCTGGTCGTCTGCGCCCCGACCCTATACTTCTTCAACCTCAACTTCGGTTCCAATCAGAGCCTGGGGCAGAACGTGGCACTGATGCTCACGACCATCACGGTGACGTCGGTTCTGCTCCTCAGCTTCGCTCCAGTGGTGACGTTCTTCCTCCTCACCACCAGTCAATACCAGTTCTTCAAGCTCCTTAACGTAGGCGTCTTCAGTATCTCGGGCATCGTCGGCGTCACCTTTCTGAGCTATGGAATGCGGATTGTATCCTACGGAGGAGACGGGGGCGTCGCAGCTCGACGGTCGGTGGTCTGGCTGTGGATCATCCTCTATGCCTTCGTGGGCAGCCAGATGGCATGGACACTGCGCCCCTTCGTGGGTGCGCCGGGCCTCCCCTTTGAGCTCTTCCGGCAGTTGGGGGGCAACTTCTACGCGAACATTCTGGCCAGCATCGGGGAGATCCTGGGCTTTGTCACAGTGAGGTAAGGGAATGAGCGACGAGAGATGGGAGCGCCTTGACCAACTGCTGGAACTGCTGACCGACGAGGTCGTCGATCGACTACGTGGGGAACAGGAGAACGTAGAGCGGCAACCGATCAAGCTCCAGGAATCCTCGCACGGCGCGCTGGAGAGGCCGATGAGGGATGAAGAACCAGCTCCAACCACACGCGCCGAAGCCGACACGCCACCATCGGGAGGGGGAGTTGAGCTTCCGGGCTCATGGGCCCCGGAGGACAGCGCGGTTCAAGAGTCCTCTGCGCCACCGGGGGTGTCGAAGACCCGCGGCGAGGGCGGATGTGACCCCGAACCTAAGCCCCCCTCCCCGCCCACTCCACACACGGCTCGGTTCCTCGGTAGGCTGGCACTGGGGCTGTTCGTCCTGATCGTGGCGATCAACATCCCCTTCAACCGTCACGGCACCACCCTGGCGACGGCCATGCCGGACCGGCGGGCGCTGGTGATTCGTGACGGTCTGGTGGTCAAGGAGGAGGACGAGCCGGAGATCTACATCTTCCAGGATGGGCGGTTCCGGTGGATCAGCTCCCTCAAAGCCTTTGAGATGCAGGGTTATGCGTGGCGCGACGTTCACGTCGTCGCAGACGGCTTCCTGGAGCCCTACGAGATCGGTCCTCCCATTCACTTGATCGTGAAGTGTAATGAGAGCCCTCACATCTACCGGATCGAGGGCGAGGAGAAGCGGTGGATCGTGGACATCGACGCGTTCGAGGAAGCCGGGCACATCTGGGCGGACGTTGAGTTCGTGTCGTGTGAGTATCTGCGGAGTCTGCCTGACGGGCAGACCATACCGCCAGGACACGGCCCTCCTCCCCAGCCTTAGGGCGACACCCTGGCACGGAGGGTGCGAAGAACACAAGAACACAAAGGGCCGCAGCAGCGAGTTTGGGCCGCCGGGCGCCCCTTCCCACCATTGCTCTCACGCAAGGGCGAGAGCACTCACTACCGGCGACGAGCAAGGCAGTCCTTCCGCAACGAGACCCACTGATCTCGCCCTCATCGGCCTGACATCGAGATCGTGAAACCACCGGAGCAGGACGGAAGGACCGCCTCTGCTCGACCAACTCGGCGACACCCTCCGATGCCTTCCCCATCACGTAGGACCGCGGGACCATCTCTTCGATCGCCTCATCGATCTTGTCGGTGTCGAGTTCATCCATGCCCTCCCTCAACCGGCGCGGATCCGTCCGATCTGTGAGAAACCAGGTCCGATCAGCCCTGCAGCCTATGGGGTTCCAGGTGAAGTCTGGGGTGACAAGCACCTTGCCCGCCGTGGGGCCACGTCGGGAGGTGGGCAAAGCCGACAGCCATCTTCGTAGACCGCCGACCGCGCCAGGATCAGAAGCTTCTCGCCGTAATGGGCCCGCTCACACTTAGAGTGATAGCCGATCAGTCGTCATCACC
>CAZIWL010000071.1:0-21742 GCA_964542755.1 uncultured Anaerolineales bacterium | reverse complement strand
GGCGCTAGTTGAGACACCAAGGCCGACAAGCCAATGGTGCGAATGCGCCCATCCCAGCTCAGCCGATGACAGTTTCTTAGTAGGGTACCCGATCCAACTCCAGCGACCTCGACCTCGCTTCCATTGGCGATACCGCGACCACCCTAGCCATCGGAACCCTCGCAAGGCAAATGCGTGCGCCAACGAGTTGTCGAACCCGAGCGTGCTTCCGCACCAGTCAAGGACCAGAACAAGTCGACAGCCGCTCCGCAAATCCGCCCCACGCCGGGTATCTCGTCTGTTGCGCTCGGCCCCGTGGCCCCTTGAGTAGGCCCAGCAACGTCCGGCGTGCTTCTCGATCACGACGACGCTGTCGTCCACCCGGCCGGTGAGCGCTGTCAGAGGGAGGCGAACCGTGTTACAATCCTCGGAAGACAACCGACAACCCGTTGATCCGTGTGCCAGCGTCAAGATCTCAAGGGATGCATCCAGACGACGGGCCAAGCCGCCTGACGCTGCTATCGAGCCCAGTCCGCCGCGACCGATAGAGGAACGATGATGAAGCTTCTCGTCGCGACCCAGAACACAGGGAAGAAGCAGGAATACAGAGAGCTCCTGGAGGATCTGGAGGCCCAGATCGTCTTTCCCGACGACCTTGGCCTCCGGCTCGACGTCCTTGAGGACGGGACGAGCTACGCCCAGAACGCCCGCAAGAAGGCCGAGGCACACAGAGAGGCCTCCGGGCTGCTCACCCTCGCCGACGACTCCGGCCTGGAGGTGGACGCGCTCTCGGGCGCCCCGGGGCTCCACTCGGCCCGGTACGCCGATGGGTCGGACGCCGACCGCATCGAGGCGCTGTTGGAAGCCCTGACCGACGTCCCCCGGGAGAGACGAACGGCGCGTTTTCGCTGCGTCTTGGTTACGGTCACCTGCAGCGGACGCGTGCTCGAGTCCGAGGGTGTCTGCGAGGGGAGGATTACCTTCCAGCCGCGGGGCCGCGGCGGGTTCGGCTACGACCCCATCTTCTATCTTCCCGAGCGCGACCGGACAATGGCGCAGCTCCCACGAGAGACCAAGAACCACATCAGCCACCGCGCCCGGGCGGTTCAGGGCGCACTGCCGATTCTGGCGGAGCTGGTAGAGGACAGGTGAGCGCGACCAACGGCTGCACAAGGCCTCCGTCTGGCCGGCCGCTGCGCGCCTCGGGCCGAGAGCGCAGGTTGAAGGGCAGGTTTCGGAGATTCTTCGTTCTCCCTTGCTAACCTCGCGAGGGGCCCGTCGGACGCCGTACTGGGACGGAGTGTACGTGGGGAAACAGGCTCGTTGGGACAGCACCGTGCAGCCATCGTAAGGTCCTGCCCTGGGGACGTGGTTTGCCCCAGGGCGGTCTCTTGCCCCGCGGTGGATGTGTGCTATAATCATTCTCTGAGGGTAGCGACGTCTATCGCATAGCCTCGAAAACACTATTCTATGAATAAATCACTGCCGGGATTTGCCGACAGGGAGCACCGCCGCAGCGACGCGTCTTCTCGCCATCCTTCCCTCTTCTCCCGCCTGACCGCCTGGTGCACGGCAACCATATGGCGAACCTGTGTGGACTGGCGCGACAAGCGCCCGGAGGCCATTCGGGCCACTGCTCACCTGACAGTCCTGGCCCTGGCTCTAGTCGCTATTGGGCTGAGCGGCCTTGCCCTCCCGGCACCCCAGATTGCCGCTGGCGCCGGTGGCTCCCAGCGGGGTACCGCGGTCTTCTCCGCCTCCGGCGACGCATCCACCGACTCGGTGTCGCCATCGCCGAGCCCCACCGTCCCGTCGAGAAGCCTTGCGAGTCACTCCGGAAGCTCCGATACGATCGTGCGTCAGGCGGTGCCGCATACGACTTTCCCGGATCGGCCTCGCGCCCAGGTGATCACCCATACCATCGAGCAGGACGAGACGCTGTGGACCATCGCGGCGCAGTACGATCTGGCGCCGGAGACCGTCGCCTGGAGCAACCGCGAGGCCATCCAGGACGCACCCTGGCTGATTCAGCCCGGCCTTCAGCTTTTCATCCTTCCCGTGGACGGCGTCTACCACACCGTCCGCCAGGGGGATACCCCAAGGAGCATTGCTGACGACTACGGCGTCGAGATATCGGCAATCTACAATGAATGGAACGACCTGGAGGAGGGAGAACCCCTTGAAGAGGGTCAACTCCTGGTGGTACCAGGCGGGCAGGCCGATGAGATCGTCTGGGAGCCGCCGCAGCCCGAGCCGAGCCAGCCGCGATACAGTTACGAATATAGCGCCAGTGCTGCCGCAGCCCCTCCGGCCAACAACTGGTTCATCCTGCCCACGGGCAGTACGCTGGTCTCCGGGTGGTACTTCCACGATCCGCGCAACCCGACCCACATCGGCCTGGACTATAAGTGCCGCATGGGCGACCCGCTCTACGCGGCAGATAGTGGCGCCGTCACGATCTCTGGCTGGAATGGCGGCTACGGAATCATGGTCGAACTCGACCATGGAAACGGCTTCAGGACTCGCTACGGTCACTTCAGTCAGTTGGCCATTGGCGCGGGGCAAGCGGTCCACCAGGGCCAGGTGCTGGGCTACTGTGGCTCCACCGGCTGGTCCACGGGCCCGCACCTGCACTTCGAGATCCGCAAGAACGGCGTGCCTCAGGATCCTATGGCCTATCAGCCGTAGGGCGGCCCCCCCATATGTCTGCCCCAACCAGGGGGACCCAGACGTCCGGGACCGCTGAAGAGAGCAGTTGGCTCGCCGATGCCGTCGAGGTGGGGATCGTGCGGGTCTTCGCGGAAACGGCGGCCTTCGTCTATCGCCTCTCTGGCGACTTGACCGATTTCCGGCCCCTGGTCTCCCGCATCAGCGCCCACCTCGCCGTCCTCACGATAGCCCTACTAGGCGCGCTACTGAGCAGCGTCGAATGGCCAGCCCAAGCCGCCTCTCCCCTCTCCGTCTCTGCCGCGCTTCCCAAGGCCCCCGCTGAGGACCACTTGACCGAGACTGCGCCGTCGCGTCAGCTGAACCTTGCCTCCGCCCACCTTGGGGCGCCGTCCACAGAGGTCACCACCATCTCGCGGCACCCAGATCCCCACACTATTGTGCCCAAACGCCCCCGCCTGGACGTCATCACCTACACCGTCCAGGCGGGGGATACGATCCAGTCCATCGCCACTCAGTTCGACTTGGACCCGACAACGATCATGTGGGCCAATCCCGCGGTGGAGGACGCCCCGGATCTCTTGCGCATCGGGCAGGAGATTGTCGTGCTGCCCATCGACGGCGTCTACCACCGGGTTGAGGAGGAAGACACGCTGGCGTCGGTCGCCGAGGCATACAACGTGGAACGGAGAGTCATCGTCGCCTGCAAGTACAACAACCTGGACTGGTCGGATCAGGAGGTGCGGGTGGGTGACGCGCTCATCGTACCTGGAGGCGAGAAACCATACGAGCCCAGGAAGGTGACTGCCTACGCGGGTCCCGTGCCCGAGGGGGCACGGGGGACGGGAGCCTTCCAGTGGCCCGTGCTGGGGACGATCACTCAGGGGTACTGGTACGGGCACCGCGCTATCGACGTCGGTGCGCCCACGGGTAGCGCCGTGGTCGCAACCGATGGGGGGTTCGTCAGTTTCGCCGGCTGGACGGACGTCGGGT
Source organism: uncultured Anaerolineales bacterium (assembly GCA_964542755.1). Taxonomy (GTDB): domain Bacteria; phylum Chloroflexota; class Anaerolineae; order B4-G1; family B4-G1; genus SKLM01. The sequence continues at coordinate 18,103 of CAZIWL010000071.1, read as the reverse complement.
ACGGCTACCTAATCGTGGTGGATCATGCCAACGGCTTCTCGACCTACTATGCCCACCTCAACAATATCTACGTGTCCGTGGGCCAGGAATTGAGGCGCGGCCAGGTGATCGGTGCTGTCGGCAACACCGGGAACTCCACCGGGCCACACCTCCATTTCGAGGTCCGCCGCAACAACACGCAGCAGAACCCGCGAGCGTACCTCCCGTAGGGCCTACTTCGCGTACTCCTCCGCGCGCACCTCTCGGATCACCGTCACCTTGATCTGGCCCGGGTACTCCATATTCCCCTCCAGCCTGCTGGCGATGTCCTTCGAGAGTCGGATCGAGGCCAGATCGTCGATCTGCGTCGGCTTCACGATCACGCGGATTTCGCGCCCGGCCTGCAGAGCGTACGCCTCGTCCACGCCCGAGAACGACTTGGCGATGCCCTCCATCGTCCTCACCCGCTTCAAGTAGAACTCCAGGCTCTCCCGCCGCGCACCCGGTCGCGCACCCGAGATGGCATCCGCCGCCTCCACAATCACAGCCTCCACCGAGTTCTGCTTGACCTCGTTATGGTGGGCTTCCACGCAGTGGACGATGTCCTCTCGAATCCCGTGTCGCCGGCAGATCTCCGCCCCAATCTGCACGTGCGTACCCTCGTTCTCGAAGTCAACGGCTTTACCGATGTCGTGGAGCAACCCCCCGGCGCGGGCGATCTCGGCATCCGCCCCCAGCTCCTCGGCGATCATGCCCGCCAGTTTGGCAGATTCCACGGCGTGTGCATACTGATTCTGCCCATAGCTGGTGCGGAACTTGAGGCGTCCCAGTAGATCGGTGATCTTGGTGGGCAGCCCGTGTACGCCAGACTCGTAGGCGGCCTGCTTCCCCTCCTCACGGATGTACGTGTCCAGCTCCTGCTTGCTCTCCCTGAGGAACCGCTCGATGTTCGTAGGATGAATCCGCCCATCCAGCACCAGCCGCTCCATCGAGCGCCGAGCAACCTCACGGCGCACGGGATCGAAGCACGAGATCGTCACCGCCTCCGGGGTATCATCGACCACCACATCCACCCCGGCCTCCTTCTCAAAAGCTCGGATGTTCCGTCCACCACGTCCGATGATGCGCCCCTTCATGTCATCGGAGGGGAGTGACACCGTCGAGACAGTCACCTCGGCGACGTGCTCGCTCGCGATGCGCTGGATCGCGGTGGTGATGACCTTTCTCGCTCGCTTCTCAGCCTCTTCGTGCGCCTCGGCCTCCACCTCTCGAATCAAGCGTGCCATATCCTGCCGCGCTTCCTGCTCGGCGGCGGCCAGGACCTCCTCCCGAGCTTCCTCCATGGTCAGGCTGGCCACTTCGTGAAGCTTCTGCTCCTGCTCCTCAACCAACTCGTCGATGCGATTCCGCTGTCGATCCAGGGCGCTCTGTCGCTTGTTCAAGGACTGCTCTCGCTGTTCCAGGCGCTCCTGACGGTGGTCAAGCTTCTCACGCCAGCTCTGAAGACGCTCCTCCGCTCGCCGGACTCCCTCGCGCCTCCGCTCTAGCTCCCGCTCAGCCTCCTCACGCTTACGGAGGGCCTCGTCCTTGGCCACCAGGGTGATTTCACGTGCCTCTTTCCTCGCCTTCTCCAGCCGCTGCTCGGCCTCTGCCTCAAGCTCCTCCAAGCCCGCCTGAACCACATAAGCACGAATCAAGAACCCCAAACCAAAGCCAACAGCCAACCCCAGAACTCCAGCTATTGACGTCACAATCCAGTCATTCATACCGTTCCCTCGCTCTCCGTGTTCTCCTCAGCGCGCCTCTCCTCAAGCTTCTCTTCGACTAGGGGCTTGATCAGCTGGTAGGAAAAGCCCCGGCGGGCCATGTACGCCTTGAGCTTGCGACGAAAATCGTCGGGTGGTTCTCGCGATAGTCGGCGGGCGCCGGCTTCCGCCACCTTGCTGGCGGCGGCGCCCGCGTCGAAGCAGCTTAGCGCCTCATCGATAACGTCGTACGATACACCCTTTCGCCGCAACTCGTAGCGCAGCCCCCGTAGCCCGCGGGGGTTGAAGCGCGCGCGGTTGTCGACCCAGTACCTGGCAAACTCCCGGTCGTCCACCAGGCCGGCCCGCGTCAGCCGGCCCATCACGACCTCGATGACCTGCTCGTCCACGTCCTTCTTCCGAAGATTCCGACGGACCTCCTCCTCGCTCCGCGGACGATAGGATAGGAAATTGAGCGCCCGCTCATACGACCGCTCCACCTCGTCCTTCAGTTGGAGTTCGACAATCTCGTCGCTGGTCAGCTTTTGCCCGACGCGCAGCTGAACCGCCTCAATGGCTGCCAGACCGAAGGCGAATCGCCCATCCAGGTAGACGTTGACGCGGTCCTTGTTCCGCTTCTGGGCTGTCAGTGCCGTGATCTCTCTTCTCATCCGATCCACGCCTGTGATAGAAAAGACAAAGCCGTGGCTAACAAGCCACGGCCAATGACGTGTGTCATCTCTATTGATCTCGAACCCGACTATCGGGAAGCCTCCCCTTCGGGGGAGGAGGAAAGATCCTTCTCGGCCTGCAGGCCGGCCTGCGGACCGGCCTGAGAGCTGGTCTTAAGGCTGCTGCTTGCGCACCCCGTCCCGCAGTCTAAGCAACGACGCTATGCTCTAGATCTCAACTCCTGTCTCGAAATGCCCGTACGGATCCAAACCGACGTTCTTGCTATGGGTCACGCTCAATATCATCAATCGTAAGCTTCCTGCTCGTCGGACAGGTCATAGACAAAAGTAATATTAGAGAAGGATACCCTACAAATCGACCCTTGTCGCAAGGCATTGTCAATCAACGAGATCAATCCGTGGCTATTCCTCACGTGCTACAGATGATGCAGTGATCAGCTAGTCTGTCTCGACTTCGTCTTCTGTCTCGGATGCGTCCTCTGCGTCCGAGGAAACACCTTGCATGGTGCCTTCATCCACCATCTTCTCTCGAATGGCAGCTTCGATCTCGCCAGCAGTCTCCGGGTTGTCCCGCAGGAACTCCTTCGTGTTCTCACGCCCCTGCGCCAGGTAGTCGTCGCTGTCGTAGTAGTAGTAAGACCCGCGCTTCTCCATAACCCCCAGGTCGATGGCCACGTCCAGCAAGTCCCCTTCCCTGCTAATCCCCTTGGAGTACATCAGATCGAACTCAGCCACCCTAAACGGGGGGGCTACCTTGTTCTTCGTCACGCGAACCCGTGTCCGGGTCCCAATCAGCTCACCACGCTCCTTAATGGACGTCACGCGGCGGATGTCCAACCTCACCGAGGCGTAAAACTTGAGCGCTCGGCCGCCCGACGTCGTCTCCGGGTTTCCGAACATCACACCGATCTTCTCACGGAGCTGATTGGTAAAGATCAGGGCCGCATTCGACTGCTTGATCGCACCACTCAGCTTGCGCAGCGCCTGGCTCATCAATCGAGCCTGCAGCCCCGGGTGCGAATCCCCCATCTCCCCTTCAATCTCAGCACGGGGCACCAAGGCGGCAACCGAATCGATGACAATCACGTCCACTGCGCCTGAACGAATCAACGTCTCGGCGATCTCCAGGGCCTGCTCTCCGGTATCCGGCTGTGAGATGAGGAGCTCATCGACATCCACCCCGAGATTCCTGGCGTACGCCGGATCGAGGGCGTGCTCCATGTCCACGTAGGCAGCCGTGCCTCCCATCTCCTGTGCTTCAGCAACGATGTGCTGAGCCAGGGTCGTCTTGCCGGCACCGTCCGGACCATAGATCTCCGTCACGCGTCCTCGTGGCACCCCCCCGACGCCCAGCGCCCGATCGAGCGCCAGCGAACCGGTGGAAATGACCTCGACGTCCATGTGAGAGACCTCACCCATGCGCATCACGGCACCCTCGCCGAAACGTTTCTTCAGATTGTCCAAAGCTCTGCTCAGCGCTTGTTCGCGACCTGCCTCGGCCATAGTATCATCCATCGTTGGGGGTAGAGCGCGAGCTGACGTAACCAGCCTCCCGCGCTGACGTTTAAGATAGACTTGGGTGAAGTGTACACCAAACGGCACAATATGGCAAATGCACTTGACGAGAGACGGCGCCTGTGATAGAAATCCACTGGCAACTTCTACCTGTTTCCTGCTCCCAGAGCCCCGCCCGCGAACTCGGAGACCCGCGGTGCTCGAAGGGCCTGTCTCGGAGAAAAGCAGTCACGTTCCAGATACGACGTGCCAGCCCATCAGATAGGGACGACATCGAAGCCCTCGCAGACAGGGCGGCGTACCGCTCGCCGGACCTTGCGCCGTGGGAGGATTGCCTTGAGGCCCCGGGCTTTGTTGTCGCGGAGCTTGATGGGAAGCTCGTCGGCGCTCTCCTCGCTAAGACGGACGTCGGGCCTGTGGCATGGGTTCGGACGGCGGCCGTCACCAATCGCCTCGTCGTCGCAGACTGGATCCGGGAATCGCTCGGCGCCATCCTCCCATCCCTCGCCGCGGGTGGTGTGGATGCACTGGCCTGGATGGACTGTCAGGGCTGGGCAAGCCCATCTCTCCGGAAATGCGGTTTCCGAAGGACAGACCGTGTGATCACCTTGACCAAGGCAGATCGAACCACCCCTCGGTTGAGCGCGACGAAGGTGACATTGCGCCGCGCCACGGAGCACGACTACGGGATCATAGCCGGAATTGACCGCGCGGCCTTTGAACCCCTCTGGTGGCGCAGCGAGGAGAGTGTACGCCACCGCGCGGCAACGGCCTCTCGGTTTGTGGTCGCCGCCCTTGAAGGGAAGGTGGTGGGTTACGCCGAAAGAGAGCAGCACGCCTCCGAGGGACACGTCAACCGGCTGGCGGTCCTGCCGAGCCGACAGGAGAGGGGAATCGGCGGCACGCTTCTGAGGACCACGCTAGAGCAACTCTGGGATCGCAGCGCCGAGATCGTGTCGCTCAACACGCAGGCGACGAATGGCGCCTCACGCCGACTGTACGAGAAATTCGCGTTTGCACCGACCGGGGAATACGCCACGGTATGGACGCTCGCGCTCAATCGGGCCGCACAGGCTCCATCCTCGCCCCCCGGACATCGGGCACACGCTCCATCGGGCTAAGAAGCCCCTCCCAAGTCCTTACGCAGGTGATCGTGGGGTCCGCTGTCGTGGGAGCTCGCAGGGAGCAGCCCCGACCGTCTGTCGTACCGCCACCGGCGGTGAGGTCATCTCCTCAGATGAGCTCAGTCCGTGAGCGGCCTGAACTCGGTCAGGTAAGCAAGCCCCCCTGAGAAGCTAGGGCGTCGACGGCGTCGAGGTCGCCAGCGGGCTGGATGGGAGCGTGGCCGTGGCGGCTGGGACAGGCTCTTCGGTGGGTGTCGATACCACCCAGGACGTGGCCGTAGGCAGCGGGGTAAGACTCGGCCAGGGCGTTGGGGTTGCGGCGGGGGCAGGCACCCGTACCTGAACGCGCGCGTCGACCGCGTGCTGCTCCTCATTGAACGCCCGGATACGGAGCGTGTAGGGTCCAGGGGCCAGATGACGGGTGTCCCAGCGCGTCAAGGGACCATCCTGTACTTGCGCCAGGTGCGGACCGCTGATCCAGCCCCAGCCCTGAGGATCATGTCCCACACCGTACTGAGCCTCATAACGCTGGAATCCAGGCAGCCGGATAGTCCCCACAACTTCTACCACATCCCGCACTATCTCCCCGTCAGTGGGTTGGGTGATCGTCACCTGTGGTCGTTCGTCGGCGTCTGAGCATGTCTCCACCGGCGCTAACGGCAACCCCCCGAATTGCCCGGGGTGGGCCTCGACCCATTCCCGGCCCCGCTCATCCTCGATGTTGAGCATCAGCCGCTCCACCACGTGGTGCGGACAGAATTCGTTAGCGCGCAGTCCCGTTAGCTGGTCGATCTCCATCATCTGATACCAGTCGTGACTCCTGTCCGGAGGCGGCTGGCCGGCGGCAAACAGCTCGGACCTCCTATCAGGGCAGTGCTCTGCCGGCTGCGCCCCAGAGTCCGAACATATCTCGTGCTCCACAATACCAGATGGGCGCGTAAAATCCCGCACAGGCCGACCCTCCAGAGCCGCTTCCATGAAATGGTGCCAGATGGGGCCAGCCCCGGCCGCGCCAGGGACCTCGATCATGGAAGCGTTGTCCGAGTTTCCCACCCAAACGCCGGTCGCTAACCCTGGCGTGTAGCCCACGGTCCACGCATCGCGGTAGTCATCGGTTGTGCCGGTCTTCGCAGCCGCCGGCCGGCTCAACTCCAGGATGCTGGGACAGGCAAACTCGGCGCAGCGTGCCTCATCGTCAGCCAGGACATGAGTGATGAGATACGCATGCTCGGGCGAGAGGACTTGGCGACCAGTCGGCGCGCTGTTGTCGACCAGCACGTTCCCCCGGCTGTCCTCAATGCGCAGGATGGGGCTCGGTTCCATCAAGACCCCCTCGTTGGCGAAGGCAGCGAAAGCCCCGGTCATCTCCAATAGCTTGACCTCACCGCCCCCCAGGGTCAGGGCCAGTCCGTACGACGGGGAACGCTCATACGGATACTCTGGACACGCCGTCTCCGGATGAGCGAGCGACGCAACTCCCAGCCGCGAGGCCATCTCCAAGAGCCCCTCGACGCCCACGTACTGTAGCGCCTCAACGGCGGGGACATTGTAAGAGTTGGCCAACGCATCGCGCAGGAGCACGGGGCCATGAAACTCCCGATCGTAGTTGAGGGGTACATAGGGCGGGTTGGCGCCATCCGGGAACTCGGTGCGGACGTCCCAGAAGAGCGTGGCCGGGGTCCACCCGCGTTCGAAGCTGGCGACATAGGTGAGGGGCTTGATGGACGAGCCCGGCTGCCGGCAGCGCAGCGCCACATTGACCTGACCGTCGATCGACTCGTCGTTGAAGTCGGTCGAACCGACCATGGCCAGGATGTGACCGGTTCCAGGATCAAGTGCAACCAGAGCTCCATTGGAGACGTTCCGTTCGGCAAGGCTTGCCACGCCCTCCCGAACCGCCATCTCCGCCTCGGCCTGCATCTCGGCGTCAAGGGTGGTGTGAATCCGCAGGCCGGCGCCCCTGTAGAGCGCCTCCGGCCCGTAGCGTTCCTCAACCATACGTCGGACGTAGACGACGAAGTGCGGGGCGCGATCGATGTCCACATTGGGCGCACGAAACACGTAGGCCGCCATCTCGGCAGCAGCCTGCCGGGCCCCATCCTCGGAGATATGCCCATCCTCCACCATAAGGCCCAGGACATCCTCGTGGCGGGAAAGCGCGCGTTCCAGACCCCCACCAAAGGGGTCGTAGGTAGCGGGCAGCTGAGGAAGGCCGGCGAGGAACGAAGCTTGAGCCATCGTAAGATCAGCCGCATCCGTGCTGAAATACGTCTCCGCTGCAGCCTGTATGCCGTAGGCCTGGTTCCCGTAGTTGAGCTCGTTAAGGTAGATCTCCAGGATCTTCTGTTTGGAATAGACCCGAGTCAGTTCCGCAGCCAGCACCATCTCCTTGATCTTCCGTGCAGCCGTCTGCTCGAATCGCTCCTCGGGCAGAAGCACCATGCGCGCCAGCTGCTGCGGGATGGTACTCGCCCCCGAGACGATCTCGTGCTCGGTGAGGACGTAGTAGATCGCTCGTCCCAGGGCGATCGGGTCGAACCCGGGATGGAGCCAGAACTCCCGGTCCTCCGTGGCGATGGTGGCGTTGATCACGTGAGGAGAGATCTCGTCCAGCGGCACGTAGGTGCGACGGCCGCCGTGGGGATCCATAACTTCGTAGAGCAGATTCTCCTCCCCATCATAGATCTTGCTGCTCACAAACGCGGTCTGGTGTGTCTGGAGCTCGGCCGGGGATGGGAGACGCTCTGCCAGGGCCACGTACCCGACGACGGATGCCGCCACGAGAAGGAAGAAGCCGAGGACCAGCGCCGCGATAACGCCAAAGCCGATCTTGAGCATAAGACCACCCCAATCGCGCGCTTGTCCCTGCGTTGACGAGCTAGGTTTAGAGACCCTCTCGGGGACGCTGGGAGCACGGTAGCCGGGCCGCTGCGGAGGGGGCACTTGACTCAGGTCGGACCTGACAGACCAGCCCGGATTCTCCACCTGATCGCGTGACCTTCCTGTGGATCGGTTCCCGGAGCCATCCGATTCGGCGCCATATACATCGTCAACACGCCTCATAGGTTGGGTATCGGCCAAGTCCGCTCCGGTCCCTGGTTCCCGGCGGCGGTTCGCGTCAGGTCCGTTGTTTTCGTGTGTTCGCTCAGCTCTCGGATTCGTGGTCTCGTGTTCTGACATCGATGCCTGACCTCCATACCCTAGACGTCCAGCTGGCTGTCCAGGTTCCGACCGAGCGGAGATTATAGCAAGCAGGGGCCGTCCTGCAAGGGTGCCAACTGGAAGGAGTAGGAGTCCAACAGCGACCTGTCAGATAATAGGGATACACGCCTAGTGCGCATCTCGCGTCGCGTGCGATGGGCCCTGGTCGCTGCAAGCCCACCCCACGGACCGCCCCCTACCATCCCACCGGGCACCCGAGTCGACCAGATCCCCAGGGGCCGCGAAGCGCGACACCTCTCTGGCGCACGCGGAAGGGAGACGCACGGCTGAGAACCGCGCTCTGACCGATCGGCACTCGGACGCGACCAGACAAGCTGCATACACGCAGAGCCTAAGGGCGGGCGTCTCGTGCCTTGACGATCAGAGGTAGGTGAAGAAGCTCTCGGTGATCCAGCTTGACGCGCACGACGCCGGAGGGATCCACGATCTCCCGACCGGTATCGTCCCAGACGTGCACCAGGAGGTTCGCCGTGCGGTCCGCCACGGCCTCGCAGTCCCAGACCTGCGTGAAGGGGCCATCGTGGTCGTCGCCCAGATGGTGCCAGGCCCCGTGGTAGTAGGCGTAGAACTCCACGCGGTCAACAGGACCCAGGCCCGGGTCGACGTCCACTTCGACCGTGATGGGGCAGGTCTCGACGACGGTGCCACTCATGGGTGTGGTTATCCATCCCGCCGGCGTGGGCTCGCCCGAGACCTGAGCCCAGCTCACCCCGACCTTGGCCCACTCGAGATTCTCGTAGTGCTCGACCCTGAGTTCGTGGGCACCCGACTTCACATTGACAGTGGGCGTGAAGACCGCAACCTGATCCTGCCACTCGTCCAGGATCAGGACGTCATCGACCCAGAACCTCACCCCGTCGTCGGAGGAGACGTCGAACTGCCACTGACCAGCGCCGAGGGAGATCGTGCGGCGGAACCTCGTGCTGAAGTGATCGACGGGAAGGCCCGCGGTCGGGGGGCCGTTAGTCCATTGGTGATCCAGCATGCCGTCCCCGCCTTGAACGGTGACCGCGGGATCCCACCAGAGGGTCTGGTTGGGCCAATACTCACCATACCATCGCGAGACCTCCTGCGCGTCGCGGCTTAGCTCGAACCCCGGCCCCCACCAGAAGGCGGAGAGGGCTGCATCACCGGCACCGTGACGAACCTCCACGTCTATCTGATGGTCCCCGGCGGTCAGATCGACCGTCGCGTAGTGCTCACCCGGACCGCTCCAGCCGTCGATGATGGGCGAACCATCGATCTTCAGCCGGGCCCCGTGCTCGTAGCCCAGGGCAAACGTGTACTCGCCGCCCGGGAACTCCAGCGAGCGAGAGAAACGCGCGCTAAAGCTCTCTGCAGGGCAGCCATGGGCCGGCCCAGCGTCGCCCCAGTCATGGAAGAGATACGTCTCCGAGTCAGTCCCAACCGCACATACGCTCCCCAGGGACTCGTCCCCATAGTAAGTGACCTGCCAATCGGGCAAGTGAAGCCAGCTGACCTCTCCGTAGCTCGACTGTACACACCAATCGACGACCAAGTAGGTGTTCTGACCACTTGTCGAGCTGTTCTGTTCGATGATCGTAATGCTCCCATCCCCATTGACGTCAACTTCGGAGAGTTTCACGAGGGACGTGTGCCCGTAGGAGGAGAGAGGGCCGTAGCTCATAACATCTCCCGGGCCAGGCGCGCGTCCAACAGTGCAGTTGTACACCTTCTCGAGCAGATCACCCTCATAGTTCTCAACCACTTGGCTTCCATGAGCGCTGTAGGGCGGAATGCCGTAAGCAAGATAGAGGAATCGTTTCGTCAGCTCCGGGCACTGCCACTCAATCTGGGTGGCGCCCTCCCCAAAATTGACCCATCGAGATGGCCCCCCATCAGCCCATGGTCGTGGTCCACAGGCTTTCACGCCGCGGTATTCTCCCCCCAACGGATACGCAGCAGCTCCAGTCCAGTACTCGAAGTTATTCGTGTCGCAATCCCCATCCCACCAATGCGGTTGGGGTAAAACGGCCGGGGCACCTGCCGATTCATGGGTCTGCGGATCGGAACCGACTGGGGTCCGCGCTGCCCGGAGGCTCGTCGAGGGTTCGTTCACCTCCGGACTGGCAAGCGACAGGTCGGACAGGGATGTAGTCACACCGGAGGCCGCAAGCGACCGATCTTCATCGAGCTCCAACTCTTGGCCGGCCCGGACTATCCACAGGCGTGGGCCAGCTTCGACGATCCACTCGCCGATCACCACAGGAATGGGCTCACCTCGGACCGGCAGGGTGGTCACGCTCATCATGCCCAAGATATCTTGACCAAAGAGAAATGCATTTGGCCCGCCCTTCGGGCTGCCTCCCTGTTCCTCGCGGAAGGCCCACAGGGCCGATCGATAACTCGGCGCACGCCCCGGACCAGCCCTGGGAAGCGATTCGGTCGGCGGCATGGTGCCGAAGGGGACCGCCGTGACGGAGAGCTGCCTGAAGTGCACCCCCCTTTGCACAGCTGTCGCCATCTGGATAGCCGATGTAGGGTCCGACGCAACCATGTTCCACTCGGAGAAGAACGAGGAGGAGAGCTCCAGCCCAACGCCATCAAGCAAGAAGCTGACAGAGGCAGGTGCCGCCAGGTCAACAATCCCACCATCATCGCCGACACGCAGTGCGCTGGCCTGCCGGGCGCGGATGATGATCACCAAGACAAGCCCCGCAATGAACAACCGGCGGTCAGATCGCCTCATCGTCCCTCCGGCAGGATGACGTTCGTGCTCACGGAACCAAGGCGTCTTCTAAGCCGCCTCTCTATCCATGACTGCACGTCCTTCCACACTCGCAGACATCGCCATGGATCCTGCTCTCTAGGATAGAATGCGAGGACCAGGAGGGACACAATGCCTGGAAACGGCGGATCCCACGACGCCAACACGGGCCTTCCATCTCCCCGGGGCCCGCAGGAATACCCTGCAAGTCCCTGGACAGGCTCCACGAGGATCCCATACGAGGGGCTACGGAGCGCCCTTGATCAAGAGCGTCCACGAGCCTTTCTGTACCGTCTCGTCATCCTGATTCCGGACCGTCACATCGAAGATGACGAAACCACCGCCAAGACGTGACATCTCCTTTTTGCGCTTCACCTCGATCCGCGCCCACACGGTGTCCCCGAAGGTAATCGGCGCGCGAAACTTCCACTCCAAAGAGATGAAGGCCTCGACGGTTCCATCGCCGAAACCCATCCTGGCGCTCAAACCGCTGACGATGGAGAGGCCGAGGAGGCCGTGGGCGATGCGCTCGCCGAACATGGTCTCCCTGGCATACTCGGCGTTCGTGTGCAGCTCGTTGTAGTCGCCGGACAGCGCTGCGAACCGCATCACGTCGCTCTCGGTGATCGTCCGACCGGCGGTCTCGATCGTGTCACCGACCTCGAACTCTTCGAAGTAGCGGCCACGGCGTCTGGTTGTCTCAGGCATGGGGTCTCCCTCCTTCTCTGTCCGTCAAGGTATTCGGCGCATTGTATCACGCCGCTTCCTGGTCGCCAATTTCGATGCCAGCTGGAGAAGATGGAGAGTGATCCTAAGGCCCGAAAGTCATCACCGAGCAAACGTCGTCCGGGCAGCGGGATCCAGCGACGTAGGCCGGAAGACGTCCCTCGGCATTGAACAACCCGACTTGAAGCGTGTACGGTGGGCGTCCTTCGAGGCTCAGGTGGCGCACGTCCAGGATCCGGTCCCCTTCACGCCAAATCCAGGTTGGCACCATGCCGCCAAGAGCCGGCCCATCGGCCTGGCCGACCAGATCCCCCTGCGCGTCGCGGACGTGGACGAACATGCGGCTGTCCACCGGGCCGGAGGCCGCCCAGTCGATGGTCAAAGCCCAGTGACTGCCCTGCGCCCTCTCCCCGGATGCCGCTTCGATAGCGGCGCCGCCTTCGAAGGTGACCAGAGGATCGCCTCCAGACGGGGCTGCGTTGGCGTCGATCGCTCCGACGGAGTCCAGTACCAGACGCTGGTCGCGCCACCGGGAGAGCCACACGCTCTCGTGCTCCGCAGCGAACTGGCGCATCTCCTCCCAATCGAGCCCTCCCCCGCGAAGGCCTCGTACATAGCCCCCATCCTCGACGACGGGCGAGTAGACCACGGCGTCGACGGGCGCCACGCCGTTGACCCAGCAGAACTCGACCAAATCCGAATACGGAGGGATGAATAGCACGCTCTCCAGGATCATAGCGTACGTCTTCTCCCTGTGCGCCACGTAGGTTGGGAGATTGACGAAGCCGGCGCTTCCCTCAGCATCACCCGACGCGACATCGAGCACCCGTCCATAGACCCTGCCCAGCATCCTCGCCAGTTCACCTTGCTTCTGCAAAAAAGCCACATTCTGACCCAGGATGGTGCCCACGAGGGCTGTCACGACGCACAGCCGGCACCACTTCCTCCTCACCAGGCGCGAGAGGGAGATGATGACCCCGGACCAGAGCATCGTCACACCGGGTGACGCCAGGGCGTAGACGCGCGGCGCCGAATAGATGTAGCCGTAGCTCAGCGAGGCCGCTGCGGGCACCATAGCCAGGCCCCACCACCCGAGCCCCAGACCCATCCACCGCCATTCATCCGTCCGGTGGATCAGATACCCCAGTACGATCAGCAACCCGCTTGTTGCAGCCCCCACGAGAGAGAAGTCCTGGATGCCGTAGCGCCGCACGAGAAATCCAATGGGAGCGGCAAGGGGGTAGACAAGACCGTGCAGCGAGAACATGGCGTTCCCAACCCAGTCCTCAAGGCCACCAAAGGACGCCCCGCCGGCCCCCAGGACAACGCTCCTCCAGGCCAGGGCAGCTACACTCATCCCTATACCCAGGGTGCCGAGAAAGAGACGCCTCCTGTCCAGCCCCCGCGTGATGAGTAGCGCCGCTGCCATGATCGCCCCGCAGACATAGCCACTCTCGTGAGCCATCGGCGCCAGCCCAACAAACAACAGGGTGGCTGTCCACCAGGCCCACCCCCTCGCCCTCCCGGCCTTGAGCCCAGCCACCACGGCGAGGAGTGTCAGGAAGGTCGCCAGAAGGTGCGGCATAGCAGTCACCCACGGCACCGCGAGGAAGAGAAAGGGGAACACGACCATCAACGCCGAGGCAAGCGTAGCCTCCTCATCGGTCCGCCCTGTAAGTCTCGCTACCCACATGACCAGCGTGGCATTAAGCACGTGGATGACCAGATTCGCTCCGTGGAGCACCGCGCGGTCCGCGCCCGCGGACAGGAGACGTCCTAGCTTGTAAACGGTCATCGAGAGTGGCCGGTAGTAGCGGTTTTCCCCGGGCCCCAACCAAATCTCGTCCCACCCCCGGTTAGACAGCCAGGCCATGACGGGGAGATCGTCGTAGAAGAAGGGGAGACTGAAGACGAAGCCGTAGCAAGCCAAGGCCAGGCCCACTGTGATCAGGTGGGTCGCGAGGACCGGGTAGCGGCGGTACAGGGTCCGCAGTCTCGCCATGGTCACATCTTGCTAGTGCTGCCCATTGAGCACATTCCTGAGCAGTTGACCGGTGTAGCTGCGCCCGTTCTCAGCTACTTGCTCGGGGGCACCCTCGGCGATGATCTCGCCGCCAGCGTCGCCCCCCTCCGGGCCGAGATCGATAATCCAATCGGCAACCTTGATGATGTCGGGGTGGTGCTCGATGATGACCACGGTATTGCCAGCGTCGACCAACCGGTCCAGGACCCCAATCAGCTTATCGACGTCGGCGGCGTGGAGGCCCACGCTCGGCTCATCCAAGACGTAGAGCGTCTGTCCTGTGGCCCGCTTGCTGAGCTCACGGGATAGCTTGACACGCTGGGCCTCGCCACCCGAGAGCGTCGGGGACGGCTGCCCCAGCTTGATGTATCCAAGACCAACGTCTTGGAGCGTCTTCAGCTTCCGCTTGATCCGGGGATGATTGGCGAAGAACTCGGCTGACTCGTCCATGGTCATGTCGAGCACGTCGGCGATGCTCTTCCCCCTGTAGCGCACCTGGAGCGTCTCTCGGTTGTAGCGTCGTCCTTGACAAACATCACACGGGATGTAGATATCAGGGAGAAACTGCATCTCGATCTGAAGCGTTCCATGGCCCTTGCAGGCCTCGCACCGCCCGCCCTTGACGTTGAACGAAAAGCGCCCTTTGTCGAACCCTCTCACCTTTGCCTCTGGCAACGAGGCAAACAGCTTCCGGATCGGCGTGAAGACGCTGGTGTAGGTCGCGGGATTTGAGCGCGGCGTCCGTCCAATGGGCGACTGATCGATGTTGATCACCTTGTCGATCTGCTCGACGCCCTCTATGTGATCGTGCACCCCGGCCGGATCATGCGAACCGTGAAGGGCCTGCGCCATGCGGCGGTACAACGTGTCGATGAGAAGTGATGACTTTCCGGATCCGGACACGCCGGTAATACAGACGAACTTACCCAGGGGGATGCGGACGTCGACATCCTTCAGGTTGTGCTCGCGAGCGCCGCGAAGGATCAGTGCCTCACCGTTCCCCTCGCGTCGCTCATTGGGGATGGGGATCGAGCGACGGCCTGAGAGATACGCGCCCGTTACACTCGCTGGAATCTCCATGATCCTCTCGACCGGGCCCTCGGCCACGATCTCTCCCCCGTGCTTCCCGGCACCCGGCCCGAGGTCGACCACCCAGTCGGCCGCGCGGATCGTGGATTCGTCGTGCTCGACCACCAGGAGCGTATTGCCCAGATCGCGCATCTCGTGGAGCGTGTTGATCAAGCGAGCCTGATCTCGTTGGTGCAGCCCAATGCTCGG
This sequence comes from uncultured Anaerolineales bacterium, assembly GCA_964542755.1. Classification (GTDB taxonomy): domain Bacteria; phylum Chloroflexota; class Anaerolineae; order B4-G1; family B4-G1; genus SKLM01. The sequence continues at coordinate 3,071 of CAZIWL010000071.1, read as the reverse complement.
CTCGTCCAGCACGTACAAAACGCCAACCAGGCGGGAGCCAATCTGTGTGGCCAGTCGGATACGCTGGGCCTCTCCTCCGGCAAGCGTCGTCGCTGTGCGATCCAACGTCAGATAGCCCAATCCCACATTCACCAGGAAGTGTAGTCTATCGCGAACCTCTTTGAGCACCCGCCGGCCGATCTGCCACTGCTTGTCCGTGAGCCCGGCTGGGGCCTCCAGCACGTCGATCGACTCCGTCGTCTCCTGAAAACGTCCATCAGTCAGCTCATCAATCCAGTCCAACAGCCGATTGACAGGCCAGCCCGAGAGCTCATTGATGGACTTGCCAGCGACGGTCACCGCCAGCGCCACGGGTCGAAGGCGCGCACCACCACAGGCGGGGCAAGGACGATGCATCATGAAGCGCTCGATCCTCCCCCGCACGTAGTCCGAGTCGGTCTCGCGGTAACGTCGCTCCAGATTGGGGATCACCCCCTCGTAGTGCGTCCGGTATCGACGGTGGTGTCCCTTCCGATTGACGTACTGAACCCGGATCTGTTCGTCGCCGCTGCCGTATAGAAGAATGCGCTGTTGGGCTCCGCTCAGTTCATGCCATGGACGATCGGTCGGAATGCCGAAAAGATCCGTCACTGCCTCGATCATCTGCCAACGATAGCCGCGCCGGTTGTCCATGCTCCAGCCCTGAATCGCACCTTCCTCCAGGCTCAGATCGGCGTTGGGGACGACCAATTCGGGATCGAGCTTCTTCTGCGTGCCCAACCCTTCACACTCGGGACAAGCACCGTGCGGGCTGTTGAACGAGAACGTACGCGGCTCGATCTCCGGCAGGCTAATGCCGCATAGGGGACATGCGAGATGCTCCGAGTAGAGAATGTCACGCTCTTCCTCCTCGGAAACATCATTGACGATGACCATCCCATCGCCCAGTCGGAGGGCCGTCTCCATCGAGTCCGTGAGACGAGAGCGGAATCCGTTCCTCTCGTCCTCGGGGACAATGAGCCGATCGACGACCGCCTCGATCGTATGCATCTTATAGCGATCCAGGTCAATCCGTTCATCCACATCCCGCACCTCGCCGTCCACGCGGACGCGCACGAAACCCGCCTTCCGCACATCCTCGAAGACCGCCTCGTGCTCACCCTTTCGGTCCTTGATGAGCGGGGCGAGCACCTGGAAACGGGTGCCGGAGGGCAGTGTCAGTACGGAATCGACGATCTGCTCGGCGCTCTGCTTGCTCACCTCCCGCCCACAGTTGGGACAATGCGGTACCCCCACCCTGGCGTAGAGAAGACGCAGGTAGTCGTAGATCTCCGTCACTGTGCCGACCGTGGAGCGGGGATTATGAGATACTCCCCGCTGGTCGATGGAGATCGCCGGCGAGAGCCCCTCGATCTGGTCCACATCGGGCTTCTCCATCTGCCCCAGGAACTGCCGCGCGTAGGATGAAAGGCTCTCCACATACCGCCGCTGCCCCTCAGCGTAGATCGTATCGAAAGCCAACGAGGACTTGCCAGACCCTGAGATACCCGTGACGACGACCATCTTGTCCCGCGGAATCTCCAGGGTCACATTCTTCAAGTTGTGCTCTCGTGCTCCTCGCACGATGAGGTTCTTGGTCCTGCCATTGTCTCGTTCGAGCATAGGTTGATCAGGTCTGTACGTCCATCAATAGGATACGATACGGCACTTCCAAAGCCGACCCACCATGATAACACGTTTCCCGCCGGTGGACAAAGAAATGGGGGTTTGTTATAATCTGCCTCTTGTAAACGACTCTGACGTCCGCCGAGTTTCGTGGGCCTGACATGGTCCGCACGAACCCAGACGAACTAGATGAGAATTGGCCAGGAGGGCGACAATGATCCTGCACACTATTCCCGCCGGCATGAATCAGACCAACTGCTATCTGATCGGCTGTGAGCAGACGCAGCAAGGGGCAGTCATCGACCCGGGTGGTGAGGGCGAGCGACTCGTGCGTGAGATCGAGAAGACTCAACTGGAGATCGCGTACGTGCTGATCACGCATGCGCACTTCGACCACATCGGAGGCATCGCCGACGTCGTGGCAGCCACGGGGGCTGAGCTGGCCATCCATCCCGATGAGCGTCCGATTCTGGACGCAGGCGGAGGTGCCGCTAGTTGGGGGCTCCGAGTCGAGCCGAGCCCCCCTCCCGACTTGGCCCTGTCGGACGGCAAGGTACTCCACATAGGCGAGCTGGAACTCAAGGTCTTGCTCACACCCGGGCACAGCCCGGGCAGCGTGACTTTCTACGAGGCGAGTGAAGGCGTGGCCTTCGTCGGCGATGTCCTATTCTCCAGCGGCGTTGGGCGTACGGACCTTCACGGCGGAGACCGACGGATACTGGAACACTCCATCAAGCAGGTGCTGTTTTCGCTCCCGGACGAGACCGTGGTCTACCCTGGTCACGGCCCGAAGACAACCATAGGTCACGAAAGGCGAACTAACCCCTGGCTTTAGCGGCGTTGCTCCGTCACAATCCCGACCGCCAGTCAGCCCTTCATGAGTCGCACGTAGATCTCTTCAAGAGCCGACTCGCGGACCGACAGATTGACCAGCGCCCAACCGTTCTCGGAGACGCGCTCAAGAACCGAGGCAACCTGGCCCACGTCACGGGTCTGGAAGACGTAGTTCCCCTCCTCTCGCGGGAATTCCAGCGGTTCGTCAGACTGGAAGACGACCTCGTACTCGCGGCGCCCGAGGCTCTCACGGATGGCCTCCATGGTATCGCAGATGACCAGCTCCCCATCGCGAAGGATGGCGACTCGATCGCAGATATACTCGATATGGAAGAGGTTATGAGCGCTGACGAGGAGCGTTTTCCCCTCTTCCTTGAGGCTCTTGAGATAGTTGATGATGAAGAAGGAGGTCAGCGGATCCAACCCGGCATTCGGCTCATCCAGAATCAGCACACGGGGATTGTGGAGCAAGGCACGCGCAATGGCGACCTTCCGCCTCATGCCCTTGCTGAGCTCTCCCGTCCTCTGATCCCTCCGAGAGAGATCGAGCGACGTCAAGAGATCCTCCAGACGCCGTCGGGCATCACGCCTGG
>CAZIWL010000070.1:0-21993 GCA_964542755.1 uncultured Anaerolineales bacterium | reverse complement strand
GATCAGCTTCGCGACCTGGTGACCTACATTCAGAGTGCCCAGGAGGCTGAACGCACCCACATCGCCCGCGAGATCCTCGACGAGTTCGGCCAGCTTATGGCAGGCCTCCAGATGAACCTCGCCTGGTTGAGGCAGAGGCTGACGAAGAGTCAGGGCGCCTTGACTGAGAAGACTCACACCATGGCCAACATCATCGACGAGTCCATCCACGTCGTTCGACGTCTCTCGGGTGAGCTTCGGCCCAGCGTCCTCGACCACTTCGGTCTGGTTGCAGCCATCCGGTGGCAGGCGGACGCCTTCGCTGAGCGCACTGGGATCACACCCCAGCTCCGTCTCGACCTCGATGCGGACTTGGTCAACCCGAAGCTCTCCACCGCCCTCTTCCGTATCCTCCAGGAGGCCCTGAGCAACGTCGTGCTCCACGCGGAGGCCACCCAGGTCTTCATCCGTCTCAGGTTGGATGAGCAACGCGTAGCCCTCAATGTACAGGACGATGGCCGTGGGATCATGCCCGAGGAGGCCGACGGCGCGCGGTCCCTTGGCCTGGTCGGCATGCGCGAGCGCGCCCGCGCCCTGGGCGGTGACGTGACCATCGACGGCATCCCCGGCCGCGGTACGACCGTCACTGCGACCATCCCTCGCTCTGAGGCTCAGGAGCACACGTACCGCGGAGCATAGGCGCTTCCCGAAAGCCGTGCAGCAGCCGCCTCCGCCCCGTCTGATACCTTAGAGACCTGCGCAAGGGACTCGGCATGCGGAACCGGTGCCGAATCTCCAACCCCGCGCTGGCACCTGGTGCGGGCTCGTCTGCCAGCCCCCACAGTGCCGGTCTCAGCACGCCGGGCTGTCGACCGCTGTGAGTCCGCAGAAATCCCGATACGGAGCGTGCCCCGTCAAATCTCCTGAGGGCCGTCTGCCTCACCCTATCTGTCGCCTGCGCCGGAGGAAATCCCCAACCCATCCGTGTTTTCCCAAACGGTATCCCAAACCTACCCCATTGACATTCCCATTACGCTGTGATATCATCGACTTGAGGATTTCTGCCAGGGCGCGCTGACATGCTGGGGCCCGCACTATGATTGAATATCGGACGTACCGGTTCGAGACCTGCCGCACCCGCCAGGCCACCGTTGCCGAGCGCTACTCCTGCCGGATCCGAGCCGTTAACGGCTGGCCCATTCCTCGTCCCACCGAAGACCCGCCGGCTCGATTGCTCTACCCGCTGCCAACCGGTATCCCCGGCGATCACAGCAGAAGGCTCCGACCATGGAGTCGAAAGACCTCCACCGGGTGGTCGCTCGTCCTGAAGCACATCGAGGTTGCCGTGGATCATCTCTCGTTCCGCCGCGTCCCCTCGGGCGTCACCTCGCACAGACTGAGCTCGACCCCTCGTCTCAGCACCTGTGGCAGGCCTCCGGTTTTCCGGCGCGCCCCTGTGTCGCCGCACCGTCTTCATGTGCCCAGGCCTCCCAGCCTCATCCTCCGGTTCCCCTGGTCTCAGGTCCAGCCTCGCCGGTGCCTTTCGCCAGAAGACGGTCGCTATCATACGCGCTCTGTGGCTCGCATCGCACCCGTCGTCTCCGTAGAGCCGACCCATCTCTTATCCATAGCGGCGGCCCTTGTCTCGATGTTGTTTCAAAAAAAAGGAGAAGAGCCCGCGAACAAACAAGTTCATCATCATCGCCCGTCCGGCCTTCCGAGCCGCGGGTTCCGACGTGGCTCGGCTGTGCCTGATCCTGTGGCACCGACGCATGATGCTCTCCGGGATCCATTCGAAGGTTTTCTCACAGCGAAGAACCGGCCCGGGTTTGCAGCGCCTACGACGAGCCGCTGCTTCGCCCGACGGAGTTCGTACAAGGTCTGCGGCCGACAATGGTCGGGCCCCGATTCTGTGGCTCCACCTCTTGCACGATCCGCCCCCAATAGGTATAATCCTCGAGTCTGGGATCCGAAAGCGATCCCCAACTCGTTACCCAATGCCTCACCTCAGGCCTGCGCCGCACCCCAAACTAGACCGTACCGCCGAGGTGAGATTCTGATGCTGGCTTGTGGAGGAGGCGCGGATGTCGTCTAGGAAGATCGGTCTGGTGGCGGGAGTCTTGCTCACCTTGATGGCTGCAGCTTGTACCCCAACTCCATCACCTTCATCGCCGCCGCCCCCCAGCGCCACGCCCGTTCCCCAGGACGCCCCCACCACCCCGCCCGAGGACTCTGGCGAGACGGCTCCCGAACCCACGGTCACCCCGGTGGCTCCCACACCGACATCCGAGGAGCCTTTAGCCGCTCTGGTGAACGGCGAGCCGATCTACCTGGAGGATTTCCAGCGGGAGCTGGAGCGGTACCGGAACTCACTCCAGGCTCAGGGCATCAATCCGGACAGCGAAGAGGGGCGCCAGAGGATCGAGCAGGCTCGCGGTTGGATCCTCAATATGATGATTGAACAGCTGCTCACTGAGCAGGCGGCAGGGGAGGCGGGTGTCACCGTCTCCGACGCCGAGGTGGACCAGTATATGGCCGATATGGTGGCCGAGGGCGGAGGCGAAGAGGCCTTCCAGGCCAAGCTCGAGGAGTGGGGCGAGACCTATGAGCACGCCAGGAAGGAGGTCCGGGCTCAGCTGATTGGCATGCAGATGACCGAACGTGTCGTCGCTGAGGTACCCGAGACCACCGAACAGGTGCACGCCCGCCACATTCTGGTCGAGACGGACGAGGAGGCACGGCACATCAAGTCTCAACTCGACGCCGGTGCCGACTTCGCTGACCTTGCCAAGGCGCACTCTAGGGACAAGAGCACCCGGGACAGCGGTGGGGATCTGGGCTTCTTCCCCCGTGGCATTCTCGTAGCGACCGAGGTGGAGGACGCCGCGTTCTCGCTCCAGCCGGGACAGGTCAGCGACGTCGTCCCCAGCCCCATGGGCTTCCACATCGTGCAGGTGGTCGAGCGGGACCCCAACCGCGCTGTGGGCTCTGAGAATCTTCAGCTTCTCCGGGAGCAGGCGGTCCAGACCTGGGTGGAGGGGCTCTGGGCACAGGCGGAGATCGGGCGGTTCGTGGAGACGGGTCAATAGGCGCAACGGTTGCCTTGAGTGGGCCTATGGGTGTCTGCGCGACTAAGGCGCTTCGGTTCTGGGCGCGGATCAAGGGGAGATAGTGCGATGAGCAATGGCAGAGCGAGCATCGTCTTCAACGTTCTAACCGTCGTTGTCCTCGTGACCACCCTATGTATCGCCGGTTTCTACGCCAGCATCGCTCTCGGCTTGATCCAGTTTCTTCCACCCCCGACGCCTGTGCCGGTGGCGGAGCTGCCTACCAGCACGCCGACGCCCAGATTCACGCCCATTCCGACCTGGACACCGACGCCGCCCCCCACCGATACGCCCGTCCCGGCACCAACGAACACGCCGGGCCCGTCGCCGACGCCGTCCTTGACGCCCACGTTCCCCCCATCGCCTACCTTCCCTCCGACGGCCACCCCGACGCCGCGTGTGACTCGGTCCGCCTATCCCTTCACGTACGAGGTGATCCTCAAACCCCCGGCCTACGGAGGGTGCAGTTGGTCTGGCGTGGCCGGGGAGGTCCATGATTTGGACGGAAACGCCCTGCCAGGGTATCTCGTCCACGTATGGGGAGCTGGGGTCGATGAGGTGGTCGCGGCTGGCGACAACCAGCGATTCAATACAATCTACGGATCCGACGCCGCCTGGGAGCAGTTTTTCGCGCCGAACCCCAAGCCCATGGAGGTCCACGTCCAGCTCCACGATCCCTACCGCAGCGATCATCTTCCCATCTCCCAGGAGATTGTCATCGACTTCCCCGGCTACTGTGGCGGGGCCCTGGGTTACGTCGAGTTCACCCAGAATCACTAGACGCGCCAGTGAGGTAGGACGTGACAAACGATCGAATAGCCACAGGATCCGCCGGTCTGGACGCTATGCTGTGCGGGGGATTCCTGCCCAGCTCCATGGTCTTGGTGCGGGGCGCGCCGGGTACCGGGAAGACCTCTATGGCGCTCCAGTTTCTCATCCACGGCGCCAGACACGAGGAGGCGGGGCTGTTCATCTCCTTTGAGGAGTTCCCCAAGTCCCTCTACCGTGACGCAAAGTCGTTGGGTTGGGACCTCCGGGATTTGGAGGATGATGGGTGGCTACACCTGATGTTCACATCCCCCGAGGTCTTCCTCGCGAGCCTGGAACCACCTGAGAGCCAGCTCAACCGGCTCATACGGGAGAGGAATATCCGTCGCCTCGTCCTCGACAGTGTCTCCCATTTCGACCGTCTCACCGACGATGGACACGAGCTCCGCGAGCTCTACACGCAGGCCGTCAATGGACTGCGCCGGGAACGGATCACGGCCCTATTGCTGGGTGAGGAGAGCCGGTCCAGCTATTCCCAGGCCTTCAAAGGGGGCCTCTCCTTTCTGGTCGACGCGATCATCCTCATGCGCTACGTCGAGATCGACAGTGCCATCCAGCGAGCCATCCTGGTGCTCAAGATGCGTGGGTCCTCGCACGGCAAGGAGATTCGGCGCTACGTCATCGAGCCCGGTGGCCTCAACGTGCAGGATATCTTCGAGGGTCGCGAGGGGCTCCTGAGTGGTACCACCCGCGAGGCGCTGAGATAGCGTAGGCTCCGTGGGCAGACTCTACGTCGTCGGCACCCCCATCGGCAACTTGGAGGACATCACCCTCCGTGCCTTGCGCGTTCTCAAAGAGGCCTCCCTCATCGCTGCTGAGGACACCCGCCGGGCAGGAATCCTAAAGCGGCGCTATGAGATCAGAACCCCCACGACCAGTTACTTCGAGGGCAACAAGCTGACCAAGCTGGAGACGGTCCTCAGTGCCCTTGACGAGGGGGACGTGGCTCTCATCTCCGAGGCTGGCATGCCCGGCCTCTCCGATCCGGGTTATGAGCTCATCCAGGCTGCCATCGAGCGCGGCTATGACGTCGTGCCCATCCCTGGTCCTACGGCTCCGGTCACCGCCCTCGTCGTATCCGGCCTGCCGACCGATGAGTTCCGCTTCGTTGGGTACCTTCCGCGCCGTACCGGTAAGCGGCGCGAGCTCCTGGAGCGCTTGGCCCGTGAGTCGACGACCCTGGTGGCCTTTGAGACCCCCCATCGCCTGCTGGAGAGCCTGGAGGAGATCGCTGCCGTCCTCGGGGACCGACCTCTGGCCCTCTGCCGCGAGATGACCAAGATGCACGAGGAAATCTGGCGTGGCACCGTCCGCGAGGCCCAGGCTGTCTTCACGGAGCGTGAGCCTCGCGGCGAGTTCACGCTCGTCATCGGCGGCGTGCGTGAGGACGAGCAGCGCTGGGACGAGGATCACGTTCGCGAGGCTCTGCGTGATCTACTGGACAAGGGTATCCGGCGTCCCGATGCGGCCAAGCGGGTCGCCGAGCTCTCCGGTTGGGACCGGGGAGTCGTCTACAAGCTGGGCCTCTAGCAGAGGACTAATCAGGTGAGCGCAACTCTCAGACTGACACGTGAGGAGCAGGACATGCTCCATGGGGATCAGGGTCCCGGCGTCGCCAAGGCGATGGAGATCATCGTCGCTCTCGGCCGAATCTACGAGGCGGAACGTCTCGTGCCAGTGACATCGGTCCAGGTCTCGGGTGTCAGCTATCGCAACCTCGGGGAGGCGGGCCTGGCGTTTCTCCGCGAGTGGAGCGATGAAGGCGCTCGGGCTCGGATCCCCGCGACCCTTAACCCGGCGGGCATCGACCTCGACGCGTGGCAGGTCCTTGGCTTCTCCGACGAATTCGCGCGCCGTCAGGCAGCGGTGGTCGACGCTTATGAACAGCTTGGCGTCCGCCCCACGTGCACCTGCACGCCCTACTTGATCGGCAACCGTCCGCAAGTAGGCGAGCACGTCGCCTGGGCGGAGTCCTCGGCCGTTAGCTACGCTAACAGCGTGCTCGGGGCTCGCACGAACCGTGAGGGTGGGCCAAGCGCGATGGCCGCCGCCGTCACGGGCCGCACCGCTGCCTACGGCCTCCACCTGGACACGGCTCGGCGAGCATCGCTCGAGGTCGACGTTGCTTGTCCCGTCCGCAACCTTGCCGATTTCGGCGCCCTCGGATACCTGGTCGGGAAGCGGGCGCAGAACCGCGTACCCTTCTTCCGCGTCGGCAGCTCTGGCCTGGGCACGTGCACCGAGGCCGAGTTGAAGGCCCTCGGCGCGGCGATGGCCGCCAGCGGTGCCGTTGCTCTCTACCATGTCGAGGGCGTGACGCCCGAGGCCGACCGGCTTGACACCCTCCTTCCCGACCGTGAGTTCTATCGCGTCGACGATCTGGGACCCGCATTTGCTGCACTCAACGCCGACGCCCGCGAGATCGATCTCGTCTGGTTTGGTTGCCCGCACGCCAGTCTCGATGAGATTCGCCAGGTCTCGAAATTGCTCGGCGACCGGCGCATATCGTCCCACTTGTGGATCACGACGTCAAGGCACGTCCGGCGGCTCGCGGCCCACGAGGGCCTGGTCGATGCAATCGAGATGAGCGGGGGGCGCGTCGTGGCCGATATGTGCGTTGTTGTCGCGCCGATGCAGGAGTTGAACTACCACACTCTGGCGACCCCGTCAGCCAAAGGGGCCGCCTACGTCCCCTCCCACGCCGGTCTTCTCGTCCGATACGGCACGGTGGAGCAGTGCATCGAGGCCGCCGTCACTGGCCTCTGGCCCGTCTGAGGAACCGCGCGGCGTCAGCACGACTGACGCTTCCGAGACTCATAGAGGCACGGCAGGGCGCTCTCGCGCCCGATGTCCTTGCCTCTCCCTTTCCCTATGCTATCATGGCGTCGGTGAGACGCGACCCTATGAGAGGGTTGTAGCAGCGCTTCTGATGATCCAGCTATGATCTTTCTGTACAGTCGTGCGATGACACAAGCCGAGGTCGACCGTGGCTGAACGGGGCGAGCCCCTCACCGACCGTGAGCGGGAGGTCCTGGAGCTCGTCGCCACCGGCATAACGAACCGGGAGGTGGCGCAGGATCTCTTTATCAGCGTCAACACGGTCAAGGTCCACCTGCGGAATGTCTACGCCAAACTAGGAGCCGACTCTCGGACGGAGGCGACGATGATCGCCGTGCGCGAGGGGTGGGTCAGCGTCGGCGAGGAGGAGAGTGAGGTTGGCGAGGGCGCGTCGGACGAGGAGAAGGCCCCCGCCAGGGCTCCCGCGCCGCCGCTGCCTTGGCCGAAGCGTGTGGCCTTGCTGGTGGCGCTGGTGGTTGCAGTCTCGGCCGTCGTCGTCACGTGGCCGAAGGCCCAACCGCAGTCTAACGGGACATCGGACTTGCCTCTGGACCGACCGCAAAGCGCCGGCGGGATCTCCAGCCGGGACACTGACTCGCCGTGGCAGGAGCGGGCCCAGATGCCCACGCGTCGCGCTCATCTCGCGCTCGTGGCCGCTGGAGGCGATCTGCTGGCGATTGGAGGGCAGACACCTGACGGTGTCACCGCCGCTGTGGAGCAGTATGATCCCGGGGACGACCTCTGGACGCCACTGACCGATAAGCCAACGCCTGTCGCGTATATTGGGGCGGTCTCCCTGGGTGGAGACATCTATGTTCCGGGTGGCTGCGACGCCGGAAGCCGCCCCACCGATGTCGTCGAGGCCTACAGTCCTGCGGAGGACACTTGGCGCGAGGTCAGCCGTCTACCGGAGCCCCGCTGTGCCTACGCGCTGGCCGAGCACGACGGTGCGCTCTACCTATTCGGCGGTTGGGACGGCGAGCGGTATGTGTCCACGGCCTATGCCTACGCTCCAGTGTCCGACACGTGGCGGGAGCTGCCCCCGCCGGGGATTGCGCGGGGGTTCGCGGGGGCCGCCTCCCTCTCCGGTCAAATCTACGTCGTGGGTGGCTACGACGGCGATCGAGAGCTGGACGCGTGTGGGGTCTACGATCCCACCTCCGAGACCTGGAGCACCTGTGCCCCCTTGGCTGTCGGGCGCGGCGGTCTCGGTCTCGCCTCTGCCGGTGGACGGCTGTACGCGGTGGGTGGAGGTGGCTGGTCCAGCTATCTCGGGTTCAATGAGCGCTACAACCCGGAGGAAGATTCCTGGACGGCCATCGAGACCCCCCTTGTTCGAGAGTGGCGCAATCCTGGTGTCTCCGTCGTTGAGGGTTCGCTCTACGCCGTTGGAGGATGGTCCAATGACTACCTCAGTCTGAACCAGGCGTACGAAGCCCTACCGTTCCGGATCTTCATCCCCGTCAGTCAACAGTAGAGACGAGCAGCGACCGTGCCCCGAGGCGCCTCCGGCGCTTGTACGTCTCATCCCCGCCTACCGTGGACCGCTGCCTGAAGACGGTCTCCCCTCTTGTCTGAGGCCGTCTCGTACGGTACAATCGTTCCGCATATCGGACATCGAGAGAGGAGAGTTCCCATGGCAGACGCGATCCGTATCGAGGACATCGCCCAGCACGAGGGCGAGGAGGTCACCCTCCAGGGGTGGGTCTACAACCACACCGACACCGGCAAGCTTATCTTCCTCTGGATTCGGGATGGCACCGGCTTCGCTCAGTGTGTCATTTTCCATAAGGACGTGGAGCCGGAGCTTTTCGAAGCTGCCCAGGGGCTTACCTACGAGTCCTCCGTCGTCATCACGGGGACCGTGCGACAGGACGACCGTGCCCCCGGTATCCCCGGAGGCTATGAACTGGGGGTCATTGGCTTGGAGATCCTCCAGATCGCCGAGGAGTATCCGATCCAGCCCAAGGAGCATGGCGTCGACTTCCTGATGGATCACCGCCATCTCTGGATTCGCTCGCAGCGGCAGTGGGCTGTCCTTCGTGTAAGGGAGACCATCATCCAGGCCATTCGAGACTGGCTGGATGACAATGGATTCGCCAACATGGACACTCCAATCCTCACGCCCGCTGCCTGCGAGGGGACGACCACTCTCTTCGAGACGGAGTACTTTGGTGAACTTGCCTACCTGGCCCAGTCCGGGCAGCTCTACAACGAGGCGAATATCTATGCCTTCGGCCGGGTCTACTGCTTCGGGCCAACCTTCCGCGCTGAGAAGTCGAAGACCCGCCGGCACCTGACCGAGTTCTGGATGGTGGAGCCCGAGGCTGCCTTCTGCGACATGGATCAGCTTATGGAGATTGAGGAGCAGTTCGTCTCCTACATCGTGCAGACGTGCCTTGAAGAGCGTGCGGAGGAGTTGGAGCTCCTGGAACGGGATACGAACCGTCTGGAGAAGGTCATGCCGCCCTTCCCCCGCATCTCCTATGACGAGGCCCTGGATATCCTCGCGGAGATTCGCGGGGAGACCGACGACGCCGAGCTGAAGGAGCTTCTCCAGATTGAGTGGGGTGATGACTTCGGATCCCCCCATGAGACAGAGCTGACTGAGCGTTTCGAGAAGCCTGTCTTCGTCTATGGCTATCCAACGGCGGCTAAGGCCTTCTATATGGAGCCCTGGCCCGGCCGACCGGAGGTCTCCAAGAGTGTCGATCTGCTGGCGCCCGAGGGCTATGGCGAGATCACGGGTGGATCGGAGCGTATCTCCGACCTTGATCTGCTCCTCCAGCGGCTCGAGGAGTGGGGTTTGCCGCGTGAAGCCTTCGAGTGGTACGTCGATCTGCGGCGCTATGGTTCCGTGCCTCACTCCGGCTTCGGCTTGGGCCTCGAGCGCACAGTCACCTGGATCTGCGGCATTGACCACCTGCGGGAGACGATTCCTTACCCTCGCACACTGACGCGCGTCTATCCGTAGCGCGCTCTGACTGCCCACCGAGAGACCAAAGGCCTTGCAAGCTGAGGGGGCCGTAGTATAATGATCGTAAGACACAGTACCTGACCAAGTAGTCAGCCAGGGGAGCCTGGGGGAGCCAGGCTGAGAGGGTGCTTGGGCGTCGCTTACCATGCGGCGCGCCACCGGCGCCGACCCTTAGGACCTGATCTGGGTAATGCCAGCGGAGGGAGCTTGCGTACATCGCGTCAAGAAACCGCTCCCCCCTTTGGAGCGGTTTCGTGTTTCTGGGATTCGCGCCGCCAACGATGTTGGGCTAACGGAGGGAGACAGACGTGAGAGTCGTTATCTTTGCCAACGGCGCTTTCGACGAACCACAACGTGAGCGAGCGCTCATAGGAGACGACGACCTGATCGTCGCTGTCAACGGGGGTACCCGCCACGCCTGGGCTGCTGGGGTCGATCCCCAGGTCGTCGTTGGAGACCTGGATTCCCTCTCCGATGAGGAGAAGCAGCGCATCGGGCAAGCCGGGGCTGAAATCGTGCCGTTCCCGCCCCGCAAGGACCAGACGGACCTCGAACTCGCCCTCCATCACGTGCTGTCCGAGGGCGCAGACGAGATCGTCATCCTGGCCGCCCTCGGCGGCCGCCTCGATCAGACCGTCGCGAATATCTTGCTCTTGACCCTCCCTCAGCTGGCGGGTTGCGATGTGCGCGTCGTGCAGGGACAGCAAGAGGCGTTCGTGATCCGCGAGGCTGCCCGAATTGAAGGTCGGTCCGGAGATACTGTCTCGCTGATCCCCGTCGAAGGCGACGCCGTGGGTGTTATCACCGCGGGCCTCGAGTATGCACTGGATGATGAGACACTCGACTTCGGGCCGACACGAGGGGTCAGCAACGTCCTCAAGGAGAGCCAGGCCAACGTCCGCGTTCGACACGGACTGCTCCTCTGTATCGTGACGCACCAACCTGGGACGGACGAGAGCAAACTGTAGAGGTAGAGAGGTGTGAGGAGGTAGCCATGAGATGGTCTAGAGCACTCGGCGCAGCTGTCCTGCTGATCCTGACGGCCTGCGCCCCTTCCGCCGCGCCCACCGATCAACTCGCTCCAACATCGCCACCAGAGCCGCAATCGGTGCGCGTGATGACCCACGACAGCTTCGACATCAGTGAGGAGGTTCTCACTGCGTTTGAGGAAGAATACGACGCAAGAGTTGAGATTCTCAAGGCCGGGGATGCCGGAGTCGTCCTCAATCAGGCCGTCTTGAGCAAGGACAATCCGCTTGCCGACGTCCTCTACGGCGTCGACAACACGCTTCTCAGCCGAGCGTTGAATGCAGATATCTTCGAACCCTACGAGTCGCCCATGCTCGAAGAGATCCCGGACAGCCTGGAGCTCGATGACGACCACCGCGCCCTTCCCGTGGACTACGGTGACGTATGCTTGAACTACGATAAGGTCTGGTTCCAGGAGGAGGGGCTCGCGCCGCCATCCAACCTTGAGGACCTGACTGAGCCAGAGTATGAGGGCCTCGCTGTGGTGGAGAACCCGGCGACCTCGTCGCCAGGTCTCGCCTTCATGCTCGCCACCATAGGCCAGTTCGGCGAGGAGGCGGAATACTCGTGGCTTGACTACTGGTCCGACCTGCGCGAGAATGGCGTGATGGTGACCGAGGGATGGAGCGAAGCTTACTATGAACAGTTCACGTATGCCTCGGGGGGAAGTGGCGATCGACCCATCGTGGTCAGCTACGCCAGCAGCCCTCCCGTGGAGGTCCAATTCTCGGAAGAGCCCTTTGAGGAGGCACCGACGGGCGTCGTCGTCGGGGATGAGAGCTGCTTCCGGCAGATCGAGTTCGTAGGGCTGCTGCGAAACGCGGAACACCCGGATCTCGCTCGCGCTTGGATCGATTTCGTGCTCAGTGAGACGTTTCAAGAGGATATCCCGCTCCATATGTTCGTCTTTCCGGCCAATGAGAACGCAGAGCTGCCCGATGTCTTCGCCGAGTTTGCTATCGTTCCGGACAGTCCAGTCACCCTGGACTACACGGCTATCGAGGAAAACCGAGAGGCCTGGATTGAGGCCTGGACTGAGACGACGCTCCGCTAGTTGATGCGTGCACCGACCCGAGAGGACCAAGAGGGCGGCCGAGATCGGGGCTGGATGGTGGGATTGCCACCGTTCAGCCTCGGTCGGCTCCTCATGTACGGCCTTCTCCTATCCTTTCTGGTTCTCTTCTATTTCTATCCACTGGGGGCTATCCTACGGCTCTCCCTCTTCCCCGAGGGTGAGTTGAGCCTCGAACCGTTGACGGCGCTCTTCCGTACCTCGCGCTATCTACGTACACTCTGGTTCACGCTCTGGCAGGCGGCCCTTTCCACGCTGCTGACCGTGGTACTTGCCCTTCCCGCCTGCTACGTCTTTGCTCGCTACGATTTCCCAGGAAAGAGCGTCCTTCGCGCCCTGACCACCGTACCCTTTGTCCTTCCCACGATGGTCGTCTCCCTGGCGTTCACCGCCCTCCTCGGGCCCCGTGGATTGCTCAACACGGTCTTGATGCAGATTCTGCGTCTTGAGCAGCCGCCTCTGGAGCTCCAACACACGGTCTTCATCATCCTCCTGGCGCACGTCTTCTACAACTACACGCTGGTGCTGCGCATTGTGGGCACATACTGGTCGAATCTGAGTCCTCAGATAGAGGAGGCTGCCCGTATGCTGGGTGCCGGGCGGTGGCGCGCAGTTCGAGAGGTGACTCTGCCGCTTCTGCTTCCTTCCATCGCGGCCGCCGCTCTTCTTGTCTTCGTCTTTGACTTCACAAGCTTTGGCGTCATTCTAGTACTTGGGGGGCCGCGCTTCGCGACCCTGGAAGTCGCGATCTATCGTCAGACGGTCCACTACCTCAATCTACCGCTGGCGGCGGCCCTCTCCGTCATCCAGATCCTTTTCACCTTCGCCCTAATGGCGGCCTACACGCAGCTTCAGGCCGCCAGATCTCTGCCAGTGGAGTTGAGGTCCCGTCAGCTGACCCAGCGCGGTCCCCAGGGCTGGAGCGAGATGCTGCTTGTGACCGGCAACGTGACGTTGATGCTTCTTATGCTCGTGCTACCCCTGCTGGCCCTTGTCCAGCGTTCGCTGACGCTGGGTGGGAGGCCGTCGCTGGCATACTACCGCGCCTTGTTCCGCAATCCGCGGGGTTCGGCCTTCTATGTGCCCCCCGTTGCGGCGGTACGGAACTCGGTGACTTTCGCCCTGGCTACTGTGGCGCTCTCGGTGGTGCTCGGCCTGATCGCGGCGTTCTTGCTGCAGCGGCGAGAACGTGGGTCGTCATCCCGACTTGGGGATGGCGGTTCGCAAGACGGTGGCGGATCCGCTCTCCGGCCGGTATGGCGAACGCTCCAGGGGGGCCTGGATCCGATCCTGATGCTGCCTCTGGGCACTTCGGCTGTAACCCTCGGTCTGGGCTACATCGTGGCCTTGGATGAGCCTCCCTTGGACTTGAGAACGTCGCCCCTACTGGTGATCTTGGCGCACACTCTGGTCGCTCTGCCCTTTGTGGTGCGCAGCGTCCTCCCGGCGCTCCGCTCCATCCAGCCGCAGCTTCGCGAGACGGCTGCTATTTTGGGGGCGTCTCCATGGCTCGTTTGGCGGGAGGTGGATTTGCCCATCGTCGCCAGGGCCTTGCTGGTGGGAGCTGTGTTCGCTTTCACGGTCTCAATGGGCGAGTTTGGCGCCACCAGCCTCATCGCCCGACCGGAGCGCCCCACGATGCCCGTCGCAATCTTCCGTTTCCTCGGCCGCCCCGGAACGATCAACTATGGGCAGGCCCTAGCTATGTCCACACTGCTGATGCTCGTCTGTACGGTCGGTTTCCTGGCCATCGAGCGTTTCCGAGTCGGTGGACGGGAGGAGTTCTAGGACGTGGCACCTTTGCTTGAGGTACGTAACGTGAGAAAGGCCTACCCCGACGGGTGGACCCTGTCCGACGTCAGTTTTTCGGTGGAGGAGCGGGAAATCTACGGCCTCCTGGGGCCATCGGGTTGCGGCAAGACGACGCTGCTGCGTCTGATCGCAGGGCTGGAGGTTCCAGATCGTGGGCAGGTCCTCCTTCGCGGTCTCGATGTGACTCGGATGGCTCCTCACCGCCGCGGGTTTGGGTTGATGTTCCAGGAGTACGCCCTCTTTCCTCACAAGGACGTCGCTGGGAATGTGGCTTTTGGCCTGAAAATGGCAGGCCTGGATCGGGCAACTACGGAGGCAAGGGTAGGCGAGACCCTGGGGTTGGTCGGCTTGGAGGGGTTTGGTCAGCGTGATGTGAGTCAGCTGTCCGGAGGGGAGCGCCAACGTGTGGCACTGGCTCGAAGCCTGGCGCCGGAACCACGCTTGCTGATGCTTGACGAGCCCCTGGGTGCGCTCGACCGCACCCTCCGCGAGCGGCTGATGGACGAACTGCCAGAGATTCTCCACGAGGCCGGGGTGACGGTAATCACCGTGACCCACGACCAGGAGGAGGCCTTCGCGATCTCGGATCGGGTGGCCTTGTTGCGTGCGGGAGAGATTGTGCAGTCCGGCTCTCCCCAAGCCCTATACTGTAACCCCAATTCCACCTGGGTAGCCCGTTTCCTGGGGCTGACGAATCTGGTCGACGCGCGCGTGGTCGGTCCCCACCGGGTGGAGACGAGTTTGGGGGTACTGGAAGTTCAAGACATGGGTCGCGCGTTGGCCGAGGATTGGTCGGAGGTGCAGGTCTTGATCCGCCCCGAAGCTGCTCGGATGGAGGATGCCGGTCCGAACCGTGTTGTGTTAGAGGTCGTCGATCGTTCCTTCCGAGGCATGCACTGGCAACTGGATGCTCAGCACGAGAGCGGGGTGGTTCTGGATTTCACGTTTTCGGCTGGCGTCGATCTTCCGGGGTCTGGAGAGACCTTCGGCCTCTCACTGGACCCCGGGGCTCTCACCATACTGTGCAAGCACGAAGGACACTAAGCTGTGGGGCTGCCCTGGCCGTGTGGATGCACGCTCTGCCTTGCACGGGGCATTTGGAGCGCGACTGTGGTGTCTAGTGGTCCTGGCGGAAGATGCCCTCGGCGTGCTCCAACAGCGCGGCGATCCTTTCCTTGGGTGTCTCCTTGACCTCCAAGTAACGTTCCAACAGCTCGCTGTCCGTCATTTCCTCAGGAGCCTGATCCCCCAGCCGAACCCTTGCCTTTCGCTCCACCTCACGGCTGATTCCGCCGATAGTATACGCCGCGGACAGGAGATCGCGTACCGCGTAGTCGCGCAACGCCGGCTCCTGCTCCGCTCGAAGCTTCACGATTAGACGTGCCACGGCGCCTTCAACGTGGTACCCCGCTATGGCACGTTCCAGGGCTTTCAGCGGTTCTCCTTCTTCACGGACGTCAGCACGGATCGTCACGAAGGGACGCGCATTGACCCGGACGAACTCCCACTTTGTCTCCGCGTCCGATCCCGCGCTTGGCAACTCCACCCAGCAGAAGCCCTTGGGATCGCCCTCCTCCCCGAAGTTGATCCGCTCCAAGCTCCCGGCGTAAACGATCGGCGGCTGGTGGTC
Source organism: uncultured Anaerolineales bacterium (assembly GCA_964542755.1). Taxonomy (GTDB): domain Bacteria; phylum Chloroflexota; class Anaerolineae; order B4-G1; family B4-G1; genus SKLM01. The sequence goes on along the minus strand of CAZIWL010000070.1, from coordinate 6,721 downwards.
CTCGTTCAGGCTCTGGTGTCTGTGCACGTGGCCCAACGCGACGTAGTCCCAGGCGGGATCGTCCAGGGCTGATTTGGCGACGACGGCGTCTCGCCCGATCATCACGCTCCGCTCCGACCCGTACGTGGCATTTGAGACGCTCAAGTGAGCGGTAAGCACCGCTGGCATCTGAGGATCCAGACGCTGCCTCAGTCCCTCGATGGTCGAGGTGACCGTCCGCTGCAGGGCTTTGTCCAACTCTTCGATCGAGAGTCCGCGGTACGCCTCTTCGACCAGCAGCCTCTGCCGGACGGGATATGGGACCGTCGCTACCTGTACGGGCCCATGGCGCGTCTCCAACATATGTACCTCATACTCTCGACCGACCACAACGTTGGGCACCTCGAGCGTGCTGAAGATGTCGACCGCCGTAGCCCGCTGCGTCATCGTCGGAAGATCGTGGTTGCCCACCAGCAGGACCACGGGCACACCGGCGTCGGCCAACCGTTTCACCCGACGCGCGAAGGCGCGCTGGTACGTCGGATTGGGGCTCCGCTGCTTGTATGCGTCTCCGGCGAATACGACCAGGTCCACGTCATGCTCCAGCCCATAGTCGACCAGCTCGTCGAATCGGGTCAGAAAGTCCACCACACGTGCGTTGACGCCCGTTTTGGGATCAACGCTTCCGTAGTTCTCCATGCCGATGTGAATGTCGGCAAAGTGGATCATCCGTATACTATCCACCGATGTCTCCCTCACCCGGTTGCCTTCAACGAGAACGTCATTGGGATCGAGCTGTTCTTCTCCTTCAGCCACCACCATCCGTCCTCGCCCTCCTCAAGGAAGGGGTACATCTTGAAAGAGGCGAAGGGGAACTCGTGTAGGAAATCCAGCCGCAACCCTGCCGATAGGACGGCGTTGACCACATCGCTGAGGCTGTGAGACCATTCGTAGGTTACATTGTGGCTGGTCCTTGCCTCCGGTGCTGCGTAAGACCCGTTGAGCTCAAACCGAAGAGGGTCAGGAGCGTGGAAGTAAGGATAGTGGATCTCCAGGTCCTCAGCGTCGTCTTCGTCGTTGAAAATGTAGGCAAAGGGATGGATTTCCGCGATGTAGAACGTACCGCCCGGTTTCAGGAAATGGGCAATCACCTCCGCCCACCGGCTCAGGTCCGGGAGCCAGCTTAGTACGCCGTATGAGGTGTAGACGATGTCGTAGGCCCCTTGGTGCATCGTGGGCAGACCGTAGACGTCCGAATGGATGAAGGTGGCGTCCATGTCCAGTTCATCAGCCAGAGAACGCGCCTTGGCGATGGCTTCCTCGGAGAAATCCACGCCCGTCACTTGGGCACCGAGGCGCGCCCACGAGAGCGTGTCGAGACCGAAGTGACACTGAAGGTGAAGCAGCGAGCGCCCTTCCACGTGCCCCAGCTCATGCCGCTCCAAGGGCATCAGCGTGATCCGGCCCCTCTTGAAGCTCTCCACGTCGTAGAAGTCAGACTTGGCGTGGTGAGCCACACGTTCGTTCCACCATGCCAGATTCGCGCCAAGGTGTTCGTTCATCTTGCTGCCCTCCCACATCCTCTCGTCCGCCGGCTGATCGCGTCGAGTTTCCGCGGGAGGTGGCCCAGCTCCTCCAAGACCACACCGTCGGGGTGGACCTCGACGGCCCGCGAGCACCAGTCCGGTGTGTAGCGCGTGCGCACCAGGATGAAGCTGAGTCCCATCATCAGTGGCAGCGCGCCGGGCAGGGAGAAAGTGTCCGCCACGACGGCGATCTCAGGGTCCCGTTTCAGGGCGTCTACAAGGGCGTGATAGTAAGCCGGTCGCCGCAGATCAACCTGGCGGGTCTCGGACAGCTGCCAGACTTGGATGTCTCCCTGCTCCGGATGGGAGAATCGCCTGTCCCAGTCTCGGTCCATCTCGTATTGTCGGGTGTCTCCCAGGATATCGACCTCCTCCTCCAGATCAAGCGTGTTTAGGTGGCGGCGTACCTTGTCCCCCAGCGAGTTGGTGAGGATTACGGGCTCGCGGTTTCGCTGCTCCGTAAGCACTTTGAGGACCTGTCGCGCCGCCGGCCGAAAGATTGGCGCCAGCTCGGCCGTGTGGCGATGGAAGAGGTAGTTGGTGCAGTCCACAACGGGATCGTATTCGGCGTCGGGGAACGCGGCCTCCACGGCTTGAGAGTAGGTTCCATTCTCACGCAGCATGACTTGCAGCGTCGTCGTGTTGAGGATGAAGGCGCCCTCGTCGCAGTAGGAGGCGACTAGGCCGTTCACCTCCCACCAGTACTGATGGGGAGCTTCGAGAAGACGGGCCTGCGTAGCGTCGTAGGCCTGGACCAACTCCTCCCGCGGCACATGGATGATCTCGTTGGCCAACGTGCCCAGGGATCTCTCTGCCAGCGCACGGGCCTGCTTCTCCTCCGCTGTCAGTGTGCCGTCAAAGTCGATGATGATTCGCAAGGGTTCCCCTCTCCTGCGGCCTCCCGGATTCCCGTGGTAAGGAAGCTCCTCGGGACTCGCCGCGGCGTTTGCATCTGCACAATCGTCTGCCCGGGGTCAGTCGACGCTGGAGACGCGATAAGCAGGGCGATGGTCTACGGGGCTAGGGCGGCCCGGCCCAGAAAACTGCCCCGGTAAGGGAGTCAAAGGCGCGCCCAGATCCTTGGTGGGTGAACACAAGTGACCTCGCGCAGTCCACGGACAGGATGCTCGCGATCGGTTGGCTGCCGATCGCTCGTCCTGGCTTACTGTCCTAGATCCCCTCACGATCCTCAGCACTCCCACTGAGCAGCGTCCGTCCTCGCTCGAGAACCTCCTCCGGGCTCTTCGACGCTGGGACGCCCAGCGCGGCGTAGAACTCGGGCGTGCCGTAAGTGCGGGTCTTGACCACCACGGGCATGGGGACCGCGTGTCCCATAATCAGGGCTTGTTGCTTGGTGTCCAGTCGGGCCAACACCTCGCGCAGCGTCGACGCGCCGCTGATACCGGAGAATACGGCGCGGATGTCCGCCTCGTCGTCCAGCAGGCACGTCACACGGGTGCCGATCTGGCTCATCACCTCGGGATCGATGCCGCTGGGACGCTGATCGACGATGAAGAGCGTCACGTTGTACTTTCGCAGCTCCCGGGCGATGGTGCCGAAAATCGTGTGCCGTGCGATGGCGGGGTCGAGGAACTTGTGGGCCTCCTCGATGGTGATGACCAGGGGTGGCGGTTCACTCTCGTGGGTGCCCAGGGCTGCCTCGGTACGATTGACGTAGTGCTCGTGGATGCGGCGGGTGATGTAGTTCGCCACCAGGATATACGCCTCTAGGCTGTTCCCGTACCGTCCAAACTCCAGGATCACGTTCCGACCCCGGTCGAGATAGTCGAGGATCCGCCGGACCGGATCCTGGGAGATTCCCTGTCGTAGGAAGTCGAACCGACGGAACATGCCTAGTTTGCGCTGGATGGCGCCCAGGGTACCCCCGTGGATGGTGCCGCGCTCCAGGGCATTCTCCAACTCTGGAAGGGGATCATCCTCGTCCAGCAGGCGCGCCACCCAATCGCGGCCCAGCACACGCCTGAGAAAGTAGAGTGCGCCCACCTGAACGTCAGAGAGCGCCATCAAGCTGGACAGGCTGTCCACGTCCTCGGGCTCAATCTGCTCGTAGCTAATACGCACTGTTGCATCCACGCGGCTTCCACGCCGTCGGGAGGAAGCTTCGTCCAGGGTGAAGACCGAGACCTCACCGCCAGGGAAGAGCTGACGAAGCCCCTTGACTTCCTGGCGTCCCTCTGTTTGCCCTTTCCACCCGTACTCGTTGTGCATGTCGAAGATCAGATTGACGGCCACGTCCTCGCGGATCAGTCCGGCGAGCAGCATCCGGGTCAGGAACGTCTTCCCCGTGCCCGTCTTGCCGAAGACCCCGGCCGAACGCTCCGTGAACCGCTCCAGATCGAGTGCCACATGGGTGCCCTCCATTTCCAGCGGCTCGCCGATGTGGAAGAAGCCTTCCTCATCCTCGCTGCCGAAGATGAGACCCACATCGTCCTCACTGGCCGGCAGCACCGGCGTGAAGTGGGATGGCACGGTCTTAACCGGCTTGGGCTCGTCCTCACCCGGCTCCAGGACGAGCATAGGGGCGACCTCCAGCTGACCGAAGACGGCAGTTCCACCGTAGACACGCGCCATAAATGGATCCGAGGTGTCGGGCGGCGATTTCTCGATCAGTGGATTAAGTGCGTCTAGCTGAATGTCGGTAACGATGGAAAAGAACCTCCGCCCGGTTTGACCGCGAATCACCACGTACCGTCCCACTGCGAGGCCTTCGATGACGGTGCTCCGATCGAGCTTCACCCTCAAGCCTTCCGAGAGGCTGCCACCGACCACAATGCCCAGCTGCTCGATGGGCTGCGGCTCCGGTGGGCGGGGGCCGAGAAAGGCCTCCAGCTCTTGTTCGGGGTTTCGGTCGCTCATGAAGCCACTCCTTCTGGCTGCCAAGCCAGGCTTGTCACGCTCGCAGCCTCTGAAGGACGCCCTCGAGACGGGTGGGGTCCCCAGCCAGGAGGCGAACCAGCTCGCGGCCGGCGTCAACGAGGAATGCCTCTCGCTCGCCCCCCGGCCGTGCAGCGGCTGCAGCGCGCACGCTTGCCGCCACTAGCTCGTCCGACGGAGCTTCGCGTGCATCCAGGATCAAGCGGAAGTAATCGAATCGTCTCGTGAAGGTCCGGACTTCTCCTTCGCTGCACTGGTAGAGCCAATCGAGGGTCACCGGCGGTTGAGACGGTAGGCAATGGCGGATGACCTCGCCCTCGCTGCACCCTACAGCAAGAATCCTTACCTCGATGGGCACCTGTCGGTTCTCACGTTGGTCCAGTACCACCTCGTCCGGCGGGTTCGCGCCGATGAACTGCCGGACGAAGGGGTCGTCCTCGACCCGGACATCGTAGATCAACCCGTAGATCACCCGGCTCGACGCCTCCAATTCGGCCTTCACGAAGGATCCGAAGGCCGGGATGTCTGGCTGCATCACGGCACATCCTATGGCGAAGCCGCGCGTGCCAGCCTCCAGGACGCGGCCCACTTGAAGCTCCTTCTTATTCACAAGCGGTCCCTCCAATCTCTCCAGGCTAGAACCCCTGACGGGTCATGCGTTTGTAGCGCGCCTTGGGTGAGGGCGCTGATCGCACCCCGGCCTTGATGAGGGAGGACATCACCATACTCTCCAAGGCAGCCCGCTCACGACCGCTCACGTAGGCCAACTCGTCGGCTCTCGCCAACACGTAGGGATAGTTCCCCGTGATCCGTGCTTGAGCCACGACGACGGCGTGGAGCGTGTCCAGTTTCGCCCTGTCTGTTGTCACCCAGGCCGGCACCTCGACCCGGGCGATGACCGGCTCGTGATCAGCGGGGGCCAGGTTCACGAAGAAGAAATGGGCCTCGTGGCCCCGCGGGGCGTAGTACTGTTCGTTGATCTCCTTGGAAGAAATGAACAAGGCCGAACGGGCCCCGGTCGGGAGCCTGGCGAAGACTGAACGGTCCGCCAGGCGCTCAAGTGGATTCGGAAGGTCATCGTTCTTCGCGTTACTGCTGGAGACATGCGCCAGGTGGAGCAGGCGTGTCACATCCCTGGACCCGGGCCGGCTGATGAAGCCGCCGACAATCCCCCCCGCGCGGCGGATGCGGTCCATCAAGTCCAGGTGGATGGTCACCTTACCCTGTCGGGCATCACCCGGTAGATCCCTGAGGACCCACAAGGTGATCGGACCATCGGCTAGTGCAACGGTTGGACTGGCGCGCGAGCTTTCGCAGACCTCGGCCAGGCGTCTCATCTCTGCCAGGTCTCGGCGCACATCCAGGAGGTTCCCGGCTACAGGCATGTTGTTTTCGTAGAGATCATCCTCTGTGAAGCCCAGCACTGCATCGCTCCTGGCCTCTGGCGCCTCGCCACTTCCGTGTCGGTAAACCAGGCTACCGACGTTGATCACGTAGTAGAGAGCTGCGCCGTGTGGGTCCGGTTGTATCTGAGATCCATCAGCCCCTACCGCCGTGTAAGGCTCTGGGAGTTCTGGTAGCGGATGGACCATATCGAGTGCTTCCTCGGCTGGTATGGCCGCTCGATTGGACCGTGCGCGGGCGCGCAATTCGTCGGCCCGATCCCCGTAGTCCGTCAGCCACTGCTGTGCCAGCTTGACCAGATCAGCCTGGACCCGCCAGCGGTTGGCGACGGCTTCGCCCATAGTCCTCACGTGCTCGGTTAACTGACTAAGCTCTAGCGTCATAGGCTTTCCCGATTCCAGACGAGATACTCCGACGCTACTCTATGCTTGGTGGATCAATCCGCGGTGAACGCGGGGCGAAGAGGCCGTACTGTGATCGAGCGGATTATACTTGACCGCCCACACGCTGACAAGGTGTCAGACGCCGCGGGGTGCACTAACAAGTTGCCGCACCGAACGATGTGATGCTTTTTCCAGTGGCGTTGCACCTCACGAGCGTATGCGTGTCTCATATGCCAGTCACAACGGGTCAGTACTCGCGCGCCAACGGTCTCCAACCGGCGGCGATCTCCGCGACAAGTCGTTAGCGCACCCGACGCCGTGGCACGATTGGCCCGCGTCGAGGAGATCTAGCGCACTACGGTTGTCGGCGGGCATCTCCGTCGCCCGAGGCAGCCAGAGTGGAGCAGTTTGAATGATACGACTCCCGATACTTGCGCCGGGGGCCTGAAAATCTATAATCACCGTTATGTCCCG
>CAZIWL010000069.1:13402-22061 GCA_964542755.1 uncultured Anaerolineales bacterium | reverse complement strand
CGTATGCCTGTCACGTATGCCAGTCACGTACGCCAGTCACGTATACCAGTCGCAACTGGTCAGTACACCGGCGCCAACCGTCTCCAATCGGCGACCAGCTCCGCGACAACTCGTTAGTGCACCCAACCGGACCAAAAGCTTGACAGCGCGCCCGGATGGACGTATACTATAGACGTTAGTACGCTAACGCCTGAGTTAGGAGCATAACGTCGTGAGAGGCAGCTCATGGAGCCAGAGACAGTTGAACGACTCGTCGATCTGGGGTTCTCGGAGTATGAGGCAAAGGCGTATGTCGCCCTGCTCAAGGAGAATCCGGCAACGGGCTATCAGGTCTCTAAGGTCTCTGGCGTGCCGCGCTCGATGATCTACGAGGTATTGGGAAAACTCACCGCTCGAGGCGCGGCTATGGAGCTTCGCAAAGAAGGCAAGACGAAATATGCACCGGTGGCGCCCAGGGAGTTCCTCACCCAGATTCACCGCGAGCACGAGGCGCTTGTGACCGCTCTTGAGGACGATCTTGTGGGACTTGGTCAATCGTCTGATCTCGAGTACGTCTGGAACATCGAGGGGATCGCGAATGTCTTGGCCAAGGCCAGCCAGATGATCGCCGAGGCCGGGGAGAGCATCTACATGGCAGTTCTCCCGTCCACTTTCCCTTCCCTGAAGGCCGCGCTGCAGGAGGCGATCGATCGTGGCATCCGCGTGGTGGTCTATACTTCCCACGCCGTCGACCTGTCCGGCGGCCGGGTCGTGGTGGCCCCGATGTCCGAGGAGCATCTCAAGACCGCTGAAGGCCTCGGGCTGGTCCTGGTCATCGACGGAGACGAGGTACTGGTCGGGGAGCGGCTCACAGCAGGCCAGGCTCGCGGCTCTTGGACGCGAAGCCCCCTCTTCGTACTGATTGCTGAACATCACCTGCGGACCGATCTCTATCTGCCGAGGATTCTGGACTTGCTCGGCGAGAGGGCGACGGACGTAATTCATGAGGACGATTGGGACGTTTTTGCCATGGCGTTCGAGAGAACGATCCGCTAGTTCCATCGGCTGACCACACCCTACTAGACCGAGTATTGGAGGCGAGATGGCGAGGAAGACCATGCTGTTCCGGGCAGAGGAATGGAAGACGCGCGCAGGCACGGCTGCTCTCCTTAGGGAGCTTGCCGACAACTTGGAGACCGGTGAGATCACCTTGCAGCGCGGGGAAGAGGAGGTCACCTTCTCCGTCCCCGAGACCGTCGAGCTGGAGATCGAGCTCACAGAGAAGACCAAGGAGCACAAGACCGAACGGGAGTTGGAGATCGAGATTGAGTGGACCGAGGAGCAGACGCAGGGCAGGGTGACGCTGGGCTAGAACCGCTGAGGGATGGCATGGAGTGCGCATCGCACGTCCCGGATGATGGGCGCTGAGAAGCGCGATGCGTATTCCGTAAGCCGTGATACGTCATACGTGTTCCGTGACACGTCATCCATCGTCCGGATGATCAATCGCTGAACGGGTCTAACAGAGCATCGAATGATCCTACGAAATCTGTCGCGCCGCAAAGGTCGTACGGTTCTGACAGTGCTCGGCACCGCCATTGGGGTGGCGGCCATCGTCGCCCTTGGAGCGGTGGCTGGCGGTCTGAAGGCTGGCTTCACAACGATGACGCGCGGAAGCCAGGCGGATCTCGTGCTGACCCAGGCCGATGCCCTGAGTGCAATGCTCAGCAGTTTCGATCAAGCAGTCGCCGACGAGGTGAGGACCTGGCGTGGGGTATCCGCCGTGGACGGAGTCCTGTTAGGCAATACCCTGACCGAAGACGGCTCCTACCTCTTCTTCTTTGGCCACGATCCGCACGGCTTCGCGGTGAAGCACTACCGCGTCACGGAAGGATGTCCCCTTGCCGAGGCTCACGGGGTACGAGGCAATCCGATCCTGATTGGGCGACGGGCTGCCGCCAATGCGCACAAGGGCGTTGGTGACGCGTTCCACGTGAGCGGCACTGCATTCCGGATCGTGGGGATCTACGAGACCGGCGACGGCTTCGAGGACAGCGGGGCCGTGATCCCCCTCCAGGACGCGCAGACGATCACACTCCAGCCCCGTCACGTCTCGATGGCGTACATCAAGCTCCTAGATCCCGCTGACGCTGCCAACGTGCGCCTGAAGATAGAGCGCCGCTTTCCCGATCTTTCGCTGTCCACGACCAGCGGATTCGCCGAGCAGGAGCAAATGCTGGAGATCCTCGAGATCGGTGCCATGGGAATTGCCGGCCTCGCCATCGTCATCGGGGGCGTCGGGATGACGAACACGCTCTTCATGTCGGTCTTCGAGCGCACGCGTGAAATTGGGCTGCTCCGTTCCTTGGGCTGGAAGCGCCGACGCGTGCTGGGGCTCATCCTCGGGGAGTCGCTCACACTGGCCCTGATTGGCGGTCTCCTTGGGATTGGACTCGGCGTCACGTCTGTGTTCGCCATCAATCGATCCAACTCGATGCTCGGCATGTTTGGAAGCCAGTTCACCTCGGAGCTCATCTTCCGGGCATTGGCGACTGTGATGGTTCTGGGAATCGTGGGTGGCGCCTATCCCGCGTGGTGGGCAAGCCGCCTCCTTCCCGTGGAAGCGCTGCACTACCATGGGGGCGGGGCGAGCGGGTCGGGACGCGTGATCCCCGGCGGCATGGCGCTGCGCAATCTCACCCGCCGGGGTACGAGGACGGGCTTCACGCTTCTGGGAATAGGTATCAGCATCGCTGCTATCGTGGCGCTGGGGGCAGTCGCTCAGGGTATGAGCGAGCTCATGACGGGGATGTTTAGAGCCAGCCAGACGGATCTGTTCGCCATCGAGGCTGGTGTCGACGCCGACTTCAGCGCTATCGACGAGCGCGTGGGCTCGCGCATCGGCGCGCGACCGGACGTAGAAGCAGTCGCCGGGACGATCATGACCGCCGTGCGGACCGATGAGATGCCGATGCTCATCGTCTTCGGCTATCACCCCCGTTCGTTTCCGATGGGGCACTTTCGAGTGCTCGAAGGTGAGGCTCTGGCCGGGCGTCACCAGGTCCTTGTGGGAAAGAACGCGGCCGAGCAGATGGGCGTCGACGTCGGAGACACCGTCCGGCTCATGAGGAGCAACTTCCACGTGGTTGGTATCTACGAGACCGGCATCTCCTACGAGGATGTGGGCGTCGTGATAGGCCTGCGCGAAGCCCAGGCGCTGACCGGCAAGCCCCACCAGGTTATGTACTACGCCATCAAGCTCCGTCATCCCCAGGATGCTGAGATCGTCAAGCAGGACCTCGAGACGGCCTTTCCCAACCTGGATATTTCACTCACCTCAGAGATTGCCGAGAGCATGAGCGATTTCCAGGTCATGGAGGAGCTGATGACGCAGGTCTCTGCCTTGGCTGTGTTCATCGGGGGTCTGGGCATGCTCAACACCATGCTAATGAGTGTCCTGGAGCGCACCAGGGAGATCGGCGTGCTTCGGGCGCTGGGCTGGAGGCGGCGGCAGATCCTTGGTATGATCGTCAAAGAGTCTCTCTTGCTTGGCGCGGTGGGCGGCGTTTGTGGTATACTGTTAGGGTTGGCCCTGGGTGGATTGATGGGGCTGCTTGAGGGGACCTGGGCGAGCATAGAGCCGGTCTATGGCGCAGGACTCTTCGTTCAAGCTGGGGTCGTCGCGCTGCTGGCCGGCGTGCTGGGCGGGCTCTACCCGGCCTGGCGGGCCACGCGCCTGCGCCCTGTGGAGGCCCTCCGCCAGGAGTGATGCGTGTCCCGGGGAGGGATAGGGTGCACCGTCCGCTGGTGCCGCACCGCCGTGCGGGCGCGCGGATTGGGCACGTCGAGTCTGCCAATAGCCTTGCGGGACAAGAAGGAGTGAGTCTGAGGGAGGACGTCGCATGAGGAGACAGGTGTTGTTTGGATTGCTTGGGGTAGCGCTGGTCCTGGCCGGGTGTGGGGGGAGTGCTGAAGCGACGCCGACATTGGTACCGGAACAGGCGTTTGCCTCTGTTGTCTCTGTCACGGGAGAGGTCGTGCCGGCCGAGTGGGCCACGGTAAGCGCCCGTTCCGGTGGTACGGCGCTGGAGGTGTTGGTGGAGCCGGGCGACGAGGTAGCAGCCGGTGACACGTTGGTGCAACTCGATCCGGCGGACGCGGAGCTGGCAGTGCGCCGGGCGGAGGTGGCCCTCGATGCGGCCCGGCTGCAGCTTGCGCTGCTCCAGTCCCGACCTCGCCCTGAAGAGGTCGCCGTTGCTGAGGCACGGGCCGAGGCCGCCAAACCTGCCGTTGATCAGGCTGAGGCGAGACTCGCCCAGCTGAGGGCGGGATCGCTGGACGCGGAGATCGCGGCAGCCAAGGCGGCGTGGACCCGGGCGGAGATCGACGATCTTGAGGCCTACGAGTTCCACGAGGACACGATGGAGTGTTTCAACGTCACGATCCCGGGTGAGGATAAACGAGAGATCTGTCCTCTCCTGGGGCCGACGGAGGAGAAGGCACGCTTTCGCATGGAGGCCGAGCAGGAGGCCCTGGATGCCGTCGAGGTACGCTATCAGTCACTGATCGGACAACGCGCCGATCGCCTTCAGTCGGCTGAACTGGCGGTTCAGCAAGCTGAGGAGCAGCAGCGAGCAGCTGAGACGGAGGTGGCGCAGCTCAAGGCGGGCGCGAGTCCTGAGGAGATCGCCGCTGCCCAAGCACGCATCCAGGAGGCGGAGACAGCCCTTGAAAAGGCCCGGGTGGCGCTGAAACGGACGGAGGTCCGCGCGCCTCTTTCGGGCGTGGTGGCCATGGTTCGGGTGAGAGACCACACATTGGTCTCGCCAGGCCAACCCGTTGCGACCATCGGCGACCTCTCCACACTGCGAGTCGAGACGACCGACCTGGATGAGATCGATGTAGCCCGTGTGGACGTGGGCCAGGTCGTGGACGTGACCTTCGACGCGCTGCCGGATCAGGTCTTCTCGGGTCGTGTGACGCGCATCTCGCCCATGGCCGAGCAGGAAGGCGGAGGCGTGAACTACACGGCGATCGTCGCCCTGGAATCGCTCGATCCACAGATCCGATGGGGTATGACGGCCTTTGTCGATATCGAGGTGGAGGACTGAGATGCGGTTCGATTGGCCGGCAGTCAAGGAGAAGGACACACTCTGCGGTCCCCAGTCGCCGTCCGCGGCGAGGGGTCGGGAGGAGGAGAGCATGAGACGTCGATTACGGTTTGCTGCCCTTACCGCTCTGCTGGCGTTGGCGCTGGCAGCGTGTGGGGGGGCTGGTGAGGAAACCCCAACACCGATGCCGGAGCCCGTGTTCACGTCTCTCGTGTCAGTCACGGGCGAGCTCGTGCCTGCAGAGTGGGCAGATGTGAGTGTCGAAACGAGTGGGACAGTATTAGAGCTGCCCGTCGAGCCCGGCGACACCGTCAGCGCTGGAGATCTGCTGGTGAAGCTGGACCCGGTGGATGCCGAGCTGACAGTCCACGAGACGGAGGCCCAGCTGGCCCGTGCCAAGGCCGACGTCGACAGGCTGTTGGCCCAACCCAGGGCCATCGACGTCGCGGCGGCCGAGCAGAACGTGGAGGAGGCCGAGACCGGCATCGAGCAAGCGGAGGCGGAGCGAGACCGGTTGGCGTCCGGTGCCATTCGGTCGGACATTGCCGATGCTGAGGCGGATGTGGTGGCCGCCGACGCCGAGCGGAAATCCGCGCGGATCGACTACGACGAGATCCAAGAGAAACTGGACAACGACGCGGTCGAGGACTGGGAGGGAGAGCAGGCAGCTTTGCGGCTGCGCGCGGCGAGGGAGAGCGTGAAGGCGGCTGAACTATCACTCGCCCAGGCGTGGAGGAGCGCCGACCCCCGTCTCGGCGAGGCGGAGGCCGGTATTCGCGCTGCTGAGGCGCAGCGAGCCCTGGCTGAGGCGCAGCTCGAGCAAGTCCAGGCTGGAGCCGCTGAGGAGGAGATTGAGCTGGCAGAGACCGACGTGGAGCAAGCTGAGGCCGCTCTGGCTGAGGCCCAGCTTCGTCTGACCCGGGGCGAGCGGCGGGCGCCCTTCGACGGGACGGTGGGCATGGTCCACGTGCGGCGCGGTGAGGAGGTCCAACAAGGCGACCGCGTCGTCACCCTGGGCGCTCTCTCCACCCTCCGAGTGGAGACGACCGACCTCGACGAGATCGACGTGGCCAGAGTGGAGGTTGGGCAGCCCGTTGACGTCACCTTCGACGCTTTCCCAGAGCGGGTGTTCAAGGGACGGGTGGCGCGCATCAATCCCATGGCCGAGGAGGTCGGCGGGGGCGTGAACTACACCACCATCATCGAGCTCGATGAGCTGGGTCCGGAGCTTCGCTGGGGCATGACAGCCTTCGTGGACATCGACGTGGGGTCTTGAGCAGCGATCATGCCCCTTTCATGCCAAGAGGGCATACCTTGGGAGTAACCGGTGATCCTTAGGAATCTACTGCGTCGGAGGACGCGCACGCTGCTGACGGTCTTCGGCATCGGGGTCGGCGTCGCCGCCGTCGTGGCCCTCGGGGCGCTAGCCGACGGCTTTGTCGAAGGATACGGTGCCATTGCCGGTGGCAGCGGCGCCGACCTTTTGGTCGTCCAGGACGAAGCTCTGGACATCGTCTTCAGCGCCGTCGATCAGCAGGTGGGGGACCAGCTGGCGGCACTGCCCGGCGTGGAGCGGACCACCGGCATGATCTACACCTTCGCGGCGACCGAGGGCTCCCCGTATTTCATCGTCTACGGCTACGACCCGGCTGGCTTCGCCACCGACCATTTCCAGATCGTGGAGGGAAACCCCCTGTCGAATCCCGACGTGGCACGGGGCGGCAAGTCCCTCATCTTGGGCAAGGCCGCGGCGGAGGACTTCGACATCGATGTCGGCGAGACCTTCTACCTGTACGAGAGCGCCTACCGGGTCGTAGGCATCTACGAGACCGGCCAGCCTTTCGAGGACGGGGCAGCCGTGATTCGCCTCGAGGACGCTCAGGCCGTCAGCGGCAAGCCTCAACAGGTGAATGCCTTTCTGCTCAAAGTGCAGGCTGGCATCGACATCAAGGCGCTCCAGCAGCGCATCGATCGACGGTTTCCGGAGCTTACGGCCACGACGTCCAGCGACTTCGCCCAGGAGCAGGACATGCTCCAGTACGTCTATGTCTTCAGTTGGTCCGTCTCGCTGATTGCGGTGGTCATCGGCGGGGTGGGGGTCATGAACACCGTGCTGATGAGCGTCTTCGAGCGCACCCGGGAGTTCGGTGTGCTGCGGGCCGTCGGGTGGCAGCCGTACCGCATTCTGCTCATGGTGCTGAGTGAGTCGCTGCTCATCAGCGTCCTCGGAGGCGGGGTGGGGGTGCTTCTGGGGATCGGTGGCATCCGCGCCGTGGGAACCGTGCCCGGCGTGAGTGGCTTCCTGCCCAGCCAGATTCCGGTCACGACGCTGGGTCAGGGCGTGGCCGTGGCCCTGGTGCTTGGGCTGATGGGGGGCGCGTTTCCGGCGTGGAAGGCGTCTCAACTCCTCCCCGCGGAGGCGATCCGCTCCGAAGGCGGGAACGTCCATGCGGCGCGGGACGTGCCGACGGCTGCCCTGAGGAACGTCCTCCGCCAACCTACCCGCACCGTGCTGACCGTCATCGGCATCGGCGTCGCACTGATGGCCATCGTCCTTCTGGGCGCGATGGGTGACGGACTCATCGATACCATCGGGGGGCTCGCGGGCGGCCTGGGGGCCCAGCTCGTTGGCATGGAGGCCGGCGGCTCCATCGATCTAAGCAAGATCGACGAGGACGTGGTCCAACGGATCGGCACGATGGAGGGCGTTCGGGCGGCTGAAGGGTTCCTGACTGGCTACACCTCCGTGGGCGACCTGCCGTTCTTCGTGGTGTTTGGGTACCGGCCGCGCGGGCTGGCCATCAGGGAGTACCGCATCGTGGAGGGCGAGCCGCTGACCACCAACCGCCAGATGATCATGGGGCGCGTCGCTGCCGAAAACCTGAGCATCGACGTGGGCGATTCCATGCGAATCTTCGACCGGGCCTTCAGGGTCGTCGGCATCTACGAGACCGGCGTCAGCTTCCAGGACGGCGGCGGAGTGGTCACTCTTCGGGATGCGCAGCGGCTCTTCGGACAGCCGAACAAGGTGAGCTTTTTGGGCATCTGGCTCCAGGAACAGGCCGCCGCGGATGCGGTGATCCACCGCGTTGAAGCTCGTTTCCCGGAGGTTGACGTGTCGAAGGCCAGCGCCTTCACCGAGGACGTGAGTGATCTGCAGGCGATGGAGGCGATGGTCTGGGGAGTCTCCCTCATGGCCCTTGTCGTTGGAGGACTGGGGATGATGAACACGATGGTCATGTCCGTCTTCGAACGGACGCGGGAGATCGGCGTGCTCCGCGCCCTGGGCTGGCGGCGGTGGCGGGTGCTGTGGATGGTCCTGCGTGAGTCGGTGACGTTGACGCTGCTGGGTGGTCTTGGAGGCAGCCTGGTTGCGGTTGCAGTCGGGCTCCTGCTCAACACCGTGCCGATCATTCAAGGCTGGTTCGAGATGCAATACAGTGCCGGGCTTTTCGGCCAGGCCCTGGCCACGGCCATAGGACTGGGCATGGTGGGCGGACTCTACCCCGCCTGGTGGGCCTCCAACCTGCGCCCGGCCGAAGCCCTCCGCTACGAGTGACACCCGATGG
>CAZIWL010000069.1:0-13302 GCA_964542755.1 uncultured Anaerolineales bacterium | reverse complement strand
GGACCGCATAGTGACCACGCGCGTCCAAGTCCGTTCGAGCGACAAGGAGCACCATGACCGACTATGTGATTGAAACCAGGGACCTGGTCAAGGTCTATGGAGATGGAGCCCAGGTACGGGCCCTGGACGGGATCGACCTGGGCATCGCGCCCGGGGAGTTCGTCACGGTCATGGGACCCTCTGGCAGCGGGAAGTCGACGCTGCTCAACATGCTCGGCGCCCTCGACCGGCCTTCGGAGGGCACCGTCCTGGTCGGTGGTGAGGACCTCCAGCAGGTGCGAGATCTGGACACCTTCCGGGCGCGCCAGGTCGGGTTCATCTTCCAGCTCCACAACCTGATTCCCACGTTGACGGCCAGGGAGAACGTGGAGGTACCCATGATGGGCCAGCCCATCGGACGGGGCAAGCGGAGGAAGCGCGCCCGAGAGTTGCTCGAGTTGGTGGGACTAGGCCATCGACTTGACCACCTTCCCAACCAGCTCTCCGGTGGGCAGCGTCAGCGCGTCGCCGTCGCCCGCGCCCTCGCCAACAAGCCGGCCATCGTGCTGGCGGATGAGCCCACGGGTGACCTGGATTCCGAGAGCGGCGCCGATGTGATCGACCTCATGAAACACCTCAACGAGGACCTGGGGACGACCTTCATCGTCGTCACCCACGACCCGGCGGTCTCCCGGGAGACGGAGCGGGTGGTCATCATGCGGGACGGGCGGATCGTGCACGAGCACAAGGTCGGCACCCCGTTCGAGGAGGACCTGGCCGCCTTTCGGCGCTCGGGCCTTGGGCAAGCGATTCTCGACGGAGAAGAGAAGGTCCTGGCGGAGTTCGGGTCCGATGAGCGAGCGGCTCTCCGGAAACTGCTGGACGGCGTGGCAGCCTAACAGCACAAGGACGGCCCAAGTGACCTCGGGCCGTCCCCTACTAGGAGGAGAAGAGTTAGCTGCTAAGCTTCCAGTATACGCACGAAAGCGTTCGCGAGTCCCTTCCAGTGATGGATACTACCACCTCCTGTTTAGCCTGGCTTCAACGAGGCGTAATCGTCGGGTTAAGGAAAAGGGGCAAAGCTGGGCGCCCTCCCTCCAAGAGCCCCCGGGATAGACTCGGCATAGGGTGTGCGTCTCCCCTCTACGTCCTGAACTCCAGCGCACCCGCTTGAGTCGTCCTCCCCTTAGATAGCACGCCCCTGTGTCCGGCAGTTTGACAGCGCCGTCTGCCGCGGGTAGACTCTCCTTGAGTTCGCGCCCGGTGGACGCAACCCGGCGCGAGACCGATTGTTGATACGACGAGGTGGTCGATGACCGTCGTGGCTGATGGACAAGAGAGTAGACGCCCCCCCTATCTGACCGATCCCGCGGGGCGCGAGCACGAGCTTGCGGCGGACGTCGTCACCATCGGGCGCGCTGTCGAGAACGATCTGGTGGTGACCAGCCGCCGCGTCTCCCGTGAGCATGCGCGCCTCCGGCGGGAGGGGTGGCGTGTCTTCCTCGAGGATAGAGGAAGCACAAATGGCACGTTCCTCAACGGGGAGCGCATCCACGACCCGGTCGAGCTGCGTGACGAGGATCGCATCGGGGTCGGGGACGTCATCTTCGTCTTCCACGATCCGGCCATCACCATTCGTGAGACGCCCTTTCCAGATCTGATCGTGGACGCAACCGCCGGGGTGGTGCGGATCGATCGACGGAAGGTATCGTTGTCGGCCAAGGAGTATGCTCTCCTGGCGTACCTTTACGAGCGCCGCGGCGAGGTCTGTACCAAAGATGAGATCGGCATGGCGGTTTGGCCGGAGTACAACGGTGAGGTCTACGACTACCAGGTGGAGAATCTGGTCCATCGGCTGCGTCAGACCCTGGAGTATGAACCTTCTGAGCCGCAGTTGCTGGTTACCGTACGCGGGCTGGGCTATAAGCTCGTGGCCGCGGCGGGTTAGAGATGCTCACCCCACCGCTGCTCCACTGAACGCTCTGGGTCCGGATCGGTCAAGGAGCCGTGGCCCGTGCGGACCTGGCTCTCGCGTGGCCCATCCAGTCACACCGCCCCTTCCCGAAGCTCGTGACCGCGACGACCTGCACATATCGCCATAACCTACGCGACTCCGGACCACCTTCAAGGAGGCTCCTGGCCCAAGGCCTGATGGTGGCCGAGTGGTCAGTTGGTAGCGTGTGAATAGGCAAGCCGGCCCGCTGGCATGGTAGTGTTGGGTAGGAAGACCAGCCCTGGACGGCCGCAGCAACGTGCTTGCGGAGTTGTCGTCTCAAGCCCACGCAACGGCCGACAGCGGTATCCGAGAATCTCTGACCGTTTGGGAAGATGCCGGCGATAGCGTCATCAACCCGTCGGATCACGCCTGGTGCAGAGTTCCCAGAAAGCCTATGAATCTGTTCGGGCGCAGGAAACCAGCTAGGGTCGTCTCCGCTCTGGAAGGGCAGATGCTCGGCAAGTACCGGGTCTTGGAGCCGCTGGGGCGGGGCGGCATGGCCCGCGTCTACCGCGCCTACCACGCCCAGCTCGACCGGTATGTGGCCGTCAAGGTCCTCCGCACCGACCTGCTGGACGACGCAGACTTCTTCGATCGCTTCCGCCGGGAGGCGCGGGCCGTGGCGGCACTCCGCCACCCGAATATCGTCCAGGTCTTCGACTACGACGTGGAGGATCACATCTCCTACATGGTCCTGGAGCTCCTGGACGGCGACTCGCTCAAGACCCGCATGCACGACCACCGGATTCGCGGTGAGCGAATCCCCCTCGGTGAGGCGGTACGCATTCTCTGTCAGGTGCTCGATGGACTGCGCTACGCGCACGCCAGGGGAATGGTTCACCGCGACGTGAAACCGGGCAACATCCTCCTGACGAAGGATGGGCGGGCGGTGATCGCCGACTTCGGGATCGCCCGGATCGTCGGCGCCGACAGCGACACCGTTCCGGGCGCCCTGCTGGGGACGATGAGCTACATGGCGCCGGAGCAAGGCCTGGAGGGAAAGAGCGACGCGCGCAGCGACCTCTATTCCCTGGGCGTAGTGCTCTACGAAATGCTGACGCAGCGGACGCCCTTCGATGCCGACACGCCGGCGGCCGTCTTGATGAAGCATGCGCAGGATCCCCTCCCTCTGCCGCGCGACGTCGAACCGTCCATCCCGGAGCCCTTCGAGCGTGTGGTGCTGAAGGCGCTGGCCAAGGACCCCGGCGACCGGTATGCGGATGCCAGGACGATGGGCCAGGCTCTCCTGGAGGCGGCCAGGGAAGCCCGGATCGAGCTCCCGGCACGCGTCTCGGCTCCACTCTCTTTCACCACAGAAGACGCCCCCTCGGACTCGGTGGCTGTCTTCTCCGGCGAGGAACGCGAGCAGATTCGCGACACGGCTTTCACCAGCGAGGAGACGGCGACCACGGTGGAGGCTGCATCAGCCCTGGACCGACTGAGGGCCGGGGACCCCCTGCTTGAGCAAAGCACGGCGCTGCTCCTCGCGATGGGCCTGGTTGCCCTGGGGAATCTCGCCACTTTCACCATCGCCGCTGTCGTGGGGTTTGAGACGGTCTTTCGAATGGCCTGGCCCATGGAGTTCTTCTTGGTGTCCGCGGGCCTGGCGCTGGTGATGCACGCCTCGGGCTCTGCCAGCTTGATGATCCCCCTGGGCATTCTCCTCGGCAACGGATTCATCTTCACCTACTGCGCACTGACGGGCAACTGGCGCCACTGGCTTTTCCTCTGGGCCTTTGAGCTTCTCACCATCGCCGGCGCTGTGCTGACGGCCCGGTGGCTGAATCAGCGGCGTCGTGGATCGCGCAGGCTGAACAGACTGGTTCCCCTTCTCCTTGCACCTCTGTCGCTCGCCCTGAGCTTGCTTCTCGTGCTTGGCAGCACGGTCATGGGCCTCGTCAACGCGGTTCTCGGCTTCGTCCGCTAGACGGCTGGCGGTTGCCTCCCAGTCCCACCGATGCTGGAACCCGCGGTCATTGCGCGGGCGATGTTAGGCATTGATGCCGCGTTGGTAGCTGACTGTCAGTCCAGGCACAGGCAAGGACGGGCCACGTCATGGTAAGCTCTCCTTCGAAAGTGAGTGCAGTGACCATCATCGAAAGGAGGGCATCAAGTGTTCAGTCTCAGGCCGTCGGAATCGACAACCGCGAAACCTCAGAGCCACGTGGCCCTGATCACAGGTGCGAGTCAGGGGCTGGGTCGCGCCTTCGCCGAGGCCTGCGCCCGCCGCTCCATCGACCTGGTGCTCGTCGCGCTGCCCGACTCCGGCCTCGATCGGGTGGCGCGGGGGCTCGAATTGCTCTATGATGTGCGGACCGAGTCCGTGCCCATGGATCTGACCCGGGCCGACAGCGTGGAGACGCTCATGGAGAGGGTCAGAGAGACCGGGCTGCCCGTCTCAATGCTGATCAACAACGCTGGCGTGGGATACAACGCCCGTTTCGAGGAGTCGACGGTGGGCGAGAACGAGAGCTGTGTCCTGCTGAATAATCTGGCTCTGGTCAAGCTAACGCGTCTGCTGCTCCCAGAGCTGCAGCGCCGGGAGCGGGCCTTCGTGTTGAACGTGTCCAGTCTCGCAGCTTTCTTTCCCATGCCCTACATGCCCGTCTACGGATCCTCCAAGGCCTTCATCTTGAACTTCAGCCTCGCCCTCCGGGCCGAGATGAGAGGGACGCCCGTCAGCGTCACGGCCCTCTGTCCCAACGGGATTCGCACCAACGGAGAGGCCAAAGACAAGATCGAGGCGCATGGCATCATCGGTCGATGGGTCAGTATGGATCCAGAGGACGTGGCCCGGACGGCGCTGGACGGTATGTTTGCCCGAAGGGCCGTGATCATCCCGGGATTCATCAATCAAGTGCTCGCCGCCGTGGGCAGGCACGCACCCGCCTCTGTTGTCTGTCCCGTGGTCTCCGCCTTCTATGGGAAGACGTCCAAGGGGGGCGCTGATCAGCCGGTGCGCCTGCCGAAGGAGTCGTGGAGCTGGATATGAGTCGATCTCGCGTTGCACTGGTGCGCTGCGCAACCTACCATCCCGAGGAAGTCTACGAGGCCCTGACGCGGGGCATCGGTCTCCTCGGCGGGGTGGATCGTTTCGTCAAACCCGGTGAGCGTCTGCTGCTGAAGCCGAATTTGCTGGCTGGGGAGGTCCCGCACAAGGTGGTCACCACGCACCCCTCGGTGCTCGCCGGTTGCGCACGCATGTTCCAGGAAGCCGGCGCCGTGGTCGCCTTTGGAGACTCGCCCGGTCTCGAGCGCCCCGTCCGCGCGGCGGAGCGCGCGGGACTGATCCAGGCCGGGCGCCAATCCGGAGCTGAGTTCGTCGACTTCTCGTCAGGGCGCCGCGTGGACCATCCTGACGGAGGGCTCGTCTCCGGCTTTCCCATCGCCGAACCCGTCCTTGAGGCCGACGGGTTGATCAACTTGCCGAAGATGAAGACCCACCAGCTCACCCGCGTGACCGGCGCGGTGAAGAACCTCTTTGGCTGCATTCCCGGCAAGCGCAAGGCCCTCTACCACGTCCAGCACCAGGACGTCATGGACTTCAGCACGCTCCTGGTGGAGCTGGGGCTGCTGCTCCGGGCCCGGCTGCACATCATGGACGGCATCATGGCGATGGAGGGGAACGGACCTCGCAGCGGTGATCCGATGCCGATGAACGTGTTGATCCTCTCCCAGGACCCGGTGGCAGTCGACGCTACCTTCTGCCGCCTGATTGCCATGGACCCGGCCTACGTGCCGACGACAACCATAGGGGCGGAGCGCGGGCTGGGCCAGCACCGGGCCGACGGGATAGAGGTCCTGGGCGATGCCATCGGGGAGCTCCGCAACCCGGACTTCCGCGTCATCCGGACGCGGGTGCGGAGCAACACTTCGCTGGCCCACTACGGGATCATCAAGAACATCTTGCTGCCCAAGCCCGTGATCGACGAGGCTCTCTGCGTCCGCTGCGGCAAGTGCGTCGAGGCCTGTCCCGTGTCGGACAAGGCCGTCCGCTTCGACGACGGGCGCAAGGCGCCGCCGCGCTACCACTACGACCTCTGCATCCGCTGCTACTGCTGCCACGAGATGTGCCCGGAGCGGGCCATCGAGAAGCATACGCCCCTTCTGGGCCGGATTCTAGGTCTGGGATAACGCGCCCCTGGGCCCCGCGTCCAAACCTTACGCGCTGTTCTTCGCAAGCATCCTACGGATTCCGGCGATGCCGTCCCGATCGGCGCATCCGTAGGATATCGAGCCGATTCAACCCCTGAGCCCCCATCCAGGGTAAGCGACGGAATGCGTTCCCTGCCTCTTGAGTGCCTCGCGTCGAAAGCGTGGAAGCTGCTTGCTCGGCTCTCACCGCCTGGCTTCTCGGCCGCCTCCTCACCAGATCAGGCTGTCCTCGCCGCATCTGCCCTACCGCCGCAGGTTCGCTGCCGCACGGGAGTTCTATGCTGGCCCCGATACTTGGCCGATAGCGGCATGGTAGCGGCTCAATAGGCACGTCGCCCGAGGGTCTGGTAAGCTCAATCTCGAAGGGTACTGATCGGTCGAGAACGCACGAGGGGAGGCAGATGAGCTTGGGAGGGAACGGCGGAGGTCGGCCGCTGATCGAGCTGAGCGGCGTCCACAAGCATTACGAGAGCGGCGAGGTCGAGATAACCGTTCTTCGTGACGTCGACCTTGAGGTGCAAGCCGGGGAGTTCGTCAGCGTGGTGGGGCCATCCGGTTCGGGCAAGTCCACGCTCCTAAACCTGATCACCGGGATTGATCGTCCCAGCAGCGGACGTGTGGTCGTCGCCGGTGAAGCCGTGCACGAGCTGAACGAGAACGCGTTGGCTCGCTGGCGCGGGCGAAACGTCGGCGTCATCTTCCAGTTCTTCCAGCTCCTCCCCACGCTGACGATCCTTGAGAACGTCATCCTGCCGATGGACTTCTGCGACGTTTTCCCACGACGGGAGCGTCGGGAGCGCGCCCTTGAGTTGTTGACCCTCATGGACATTGATGACCAGGCGCACAAGCTGCCCAATGCGCTCAGCGGCGGACAGCAGCAGCGTGCAGCCATCGCGCGAGCGCTGGCGAACGACCCTCCTCTCATTGTCGGGGACGAACCAACGGGGAATCTGGACACGGAGACCGCGGACCAGGTGTCCCTCCATTTGAAGCGACTCGTGGATGAGGGGAAGACCGTGATCCTCGTGACTCACGATCAGCGGCTCAGCCAGCAGACCCATCGCGTCCTGCACCTTGTCGACGGCGAGCTCCATCGTGACCGGACGAACAGTCGAGAATCGTCCACCCGGCCGAACGCCCTGTCGGCCGATTCGCAGTCGCGGGCACCGCAGCACGGGCGCGAACCGTCCCTCGACGAGGATAGTGCGGTGACCCGTGCGACCGTATCTTCTGTGGTTCAGGCCGTTTGGAGCGGAGCGCGGTCGTGAGCGTGGTCTGGCACAAGATCTGGCGTGACCTGGCCAGCAACCGGGCTCGCACGGCCATGGTGGTGGCTTCCATCGCCGTCAGCATCGCCGCCCTGGGCCTCGTCTTCAGCCTCAACCAGACGATGGGCGCGCGGCTCACGGCGGCGCACCGGGAAACCGCCCCCGCCCACGTCACCGTCCGCGGCGGCCCCTTCGATGCCGAAGCGATTGAGGCCATTGAGCACGAACGAGGCGTGCGTCGAGCGCAGGGTGAGATCGCGGTCCCCATTCGCTGGCATGTCGCTGAACGGATGGCCGAGGCCTCCCGGCGGGCCGGCCCAGCGTGGCAGGAGGGTGTCCTCATCGCCCGGGCGGAATACGAGAGCCAGAAGATGGATCTGCTCCAACTCGTCGATGGGACCTGGCCCGGAGATAGGCTGCCCCGCACCCATCTGCAAACCCTCGCCCTCGACAGTCTCTCTGTCGATCATTTCGACGCCCCGGTGGGCACGAAGATCGTGATCGACGGTGGAGAACGAGCATCACGGGCGTCCATTCAAGGCGTCGTGTACGTGCCTGACGTTCTCTCGCCGGCGTGGGGCGGCTCGGCCACCTTCTATGCCTCCCCAGAGACCGCGGCGCGTCTGACGAGCCATGCCAGCGCCGAGCATTTCAACCGACTCCAAATCCGCTTGGAGAGTTACAGTGTGGCCTCGGCCGAGCGGGCGGCGGAACAGGTAGAGGACAGGCTCGAGCGGATGGGCCTGACAGTCGACGGCTACACGGTTACCGACCCGCACGAGCATCCCATGCAGGAACAGGTCGACGCGGTCCTGATTGTCCTGGGTGTCATCGGGGGCCTCTCGCTGGGTTTGAGTGGGTTCCTCATCGTGAATGTCGTGAATGCCATCCTCGCCCGCCAGGTCCGGCAGATTGGGGCGATGAAGGCCGTAGGCGCAACGCTGATCGACATCGCATGGATCTACCTGGCGATGACCCTCATCTACGGGGGACTGGCTCTGTTCCTGGCCGTGCCCGTCGGCATTCTGGGGGCACACCTGGTGGGAAGCTGGCTCCTAAGTATGTTCAATGTGGCTGCCGCCGGCCTCCAGATAAACCCGCTAGCTGTCGTCATACAATCGGTCGTCGGCCTCTTCGTACCGCCCTTCGCCGCGCTGATGCCAGTCCTGAAGGTGGCCCGCACGACCGTACGCCAGGCCATCAGTGACTACGGCCTTGACGGCCGCTTCGGGCGGAGCTGGGCGGATAGAGCCGTGGTGCGGATGCGCGGCCTGCCCCGGTCGTTGGCTCTCAGCCTGCGCAACGTCTTTCGTCGGAAGGGCCGCCTGATCTTGACGCTCACGATGCTTGCATTCAGCGGCGCTGTCTTCATCACGGTCACCAGCACGCAGGCGGCACTCGAGAGGACTTTCCAGGTTATCTTCGAGTTAGAGGGCGACGTAGCCATATCCCTGAACCATCCTCAACCCGCGTCACGACTGATCGGCCTTGCCCAGGACCTTCCCACCGTTCAGCGGGCTGAAGTCTGGCACGAGACCATGGCTGCCGCCCGCCGCTGGACGGACTGCCGGACCGATCGAACCGTTCCCTCAGGGAATACCCCACCCACCGGCCAGGGTCGCCGATGCTCTCTGCGGCTGGAAGATGGGGACCCGTTCTCCTTGCTCGTCACGGGAGTCCCTGGCGATACGACTATGTTCCATCCCCGCATCATCGACGGGCGGGGCTTGCAGCCGGGCGAGGGTCGCTCCCTCCTGGTCAACAACCGTCTTGTGGTCGAGGAGGGCGTCGAGATCGGCGACGTTCTCCGGTTGGAGATCGACGGGGAGCCATCAAACTGGACCGTGGTCGGATCCTACCTCAGTCTCAACGTCCTGCAGGATGTCTGCTACGCGCCGGCCGAGGCACTGGCCCGCGAGACGAACACCCGTGGTGAGGGGACCTTGCTCAAGGCCGTCACCCACGTCGACGGCGTACAGGCTGAGAGAGAGGTCATCGACGCACTCACCGCCTCATTGGAGGATCAGAACATCGAGGTAGACGGATCCTTCAGTGCCGCCCAGCAGTACCGGGAGAGCCAGTCTGCCTTCAGCGTGTTGATCTATCTGCTTCTAACCATGGCGGTCCTGGTCGGTCTGGTGGGGAGCATTGGCCTGTTGAGCACCATGTCCATCAATGTGGTGGAACGCACCCGGGAGATCGGCGTGATGAGGGCCATCGGAGCCACCACACGCACTGTTGTGAGGGTCTTCGTTGCCGAGGGCGTCTTCGTCGGGCTCCTATCCTGGCTCCTGGCGGTGCCGGTGAGCGTGCCGGGAGCCTTCGCCATGAGCGCTGTGGTGGGTGGGGCGATCGTACAGATCCCACTGGATGCAGCCTATTCCCTGTGGGGCGCGCTCCTCTGGCTGGTCATCGTGGTGGTCCTCTCGGCCGGCGCCAGCTTCTGGCCCGCCCTGCGCGCAGCCCGCGTCAGCGTGCGCCAGTCGCTGTCCTACGAGTAAGCCCGGACAGCAGCAAGCAGGGGGGCAACCGGCAAGCACGTTAGGCACTCCGAAGGCCATCTCGGTTGCATCGGCCTGCCTGGACGCTCAGCGTCCGTCTGCCGTCGTCCGTCTAGGGTCGCCGCCGTGCGGGTCCCGCTGTCGCACAACGCCGGGAGCTCCACGCCTCGGTCCCGCCGAGCCTAGCTTGCCGTTGACTCCTGTCGGACAACCTCACGCATGATCGGGAGCAGCGTCCGAACATCCTGGTCGACCGTCTTCCACACCACGGCCCGGTTCACCCCGAAATAGTGATGGATCAGCTTGTCGCGCATCCCCGCCATCTGCCGCCAAGGGACCTCTCGGTAGCTTTCCCGCACTCGAGTGGGGATCTGCTTGCTGGCCTCTCCCACGATCTCCAGGGCGCGGACAACCGCGTAGACCGTCTTGTCGTCGTGTAAGAACGCCTCGGCGTCCATGCCAGCGACGAACTGCTGGCTCTTCTCGAGGGCCATGAGGATGTCTTCGAGATAGTCAAGATAGAGGCGCTCCTCACTCACAGCCTGACGACCTCGTCCAGGATGCGCCGGCTCAGATGGGGCTTCAAGGCGTCCCGCATCACCAGGTCCACGTCTGTGCCGAGTAGATCGGAAAGGTAGTTCTCCAGGGCCACGAACTCGAGGAGGCTTGGGGGCGTCTTGAACGTGACCAGCACATCAACGTCGCTGCTGGCAGTCTGCTGATCCCGCACGTAGGACCCAAAGACGCCGATCCATGCCACGCCGTAGCGCTCGCGGAGTTCGTCCCGGTGGGTTGCGATACGCCGCCGGATGCTCTCGATATCGGTGCTCACCTTAGTGCCGTCCCCTTTCTTAGGCTCCACCGTAATACACTGTCTCGTTCCATTCTATCACAACCAGTCATCACGTGCTAGCGCACGAATCCACACACTGTTTGGGATAGCGGCTTTTTCGCACGTGTTCTTGATTTCCTTGCGGGGCTGAGAGCTAGGAGGGATGCGTTCACGGGTGCGGCGGGTATGGAGACCCGCCCTACATCTTGGGGCGGTGGACTGGCACTTTCCTTAGTGTCCTTCTTGCTCTTTGAGTCCTTCGTGATTACTGGACGGAGCGTTTGTCGCCCTCTGCGAGGCATGCTAGAATGGCCTCACTATGCCAAGTGTGATCTTCATGGGAACCCCCAGGTTTGCAGTACCCTCGTTAGAGGCGCTGGTCAGCGCCCACACGGTGGTAGGCGTCGTCACCCAGCCTGATCGTCCCGCGGGCCGCGGGCGGGACATGCATCAGTCGGCAGTGAAGAAAGCCGCCGTGAAGCACGAGCTGCCGGTCTATCAGCCTCGCTCTCTCCGAACGGCCGAGGCCGTGGATCGGCTCGCTAGGTGGCAGCCGGACGTCGTCGTCGTGGCGGCCTTCGGGCAGATCCTGACCGGGGACGTCCTCGACCTCCCGCGCCACGGCTGCTTGAACGTGCACGCCTCGCTCTTGCCGCGCTGGCGCGGAGCGGCTCCCGTCGCCGGCGCCATCCGCGCCGGCGACGAGGTCACCGGCGTGACCATCATGAAGATGGACCCGGGGCTGGACACCGGTCCCATCCTCACCCAACGCGAGGAGCCCATCCGGCACGACGACACCCGCGCGTCGCTCATGGAGCGGCTCTCCTACGTCGGCGCCGAGCTCGTGGCTGAGACCCTGCCCCCCTACCTGGCCGGAGACTTGGAGCCGCGCCCTCAGCCTGAGGACGGCGTTACCTTTGCCGATCGGCTGGAGAAGGACGAGGGCGAGCTCGACTGGTCCCGCCCCGCCGTCGAGATCGACCGGATGATTCGTGCCTTCAGGCCCTGGCCTGGAACGTTTACATTCTGGGACGGACGGCGGCTGAAGGTCTTGGAGGCGTCGCCGCTGCCGGCATGGGACGGCGCCGCGCCGCCGGGAAGAGTGGTGGCGCTCGATGACGGCGCCGGCGTCGCGACCGCTGACGGCGCGCTCCGGCTTGAGAGAATTCAGCTCGCCGGCAAGCGCGCTATGGCCGTGGAGGTCTTCCTGCGCGGCGCTCGGGACTTTGTCGGAAGCTGCTTGGGGCACAAGACGGACTGAGCCGATTGCGAGATCGACACCCGACGGGTTCCGTGCTCAACCCCAAAATGCCCGCGGGGGGTTCGCCTTTCGGTTGCTTCACCGGGGTTTTGCATGACACACCGCCCTGCAGCCCGCGCCTGCAGACACCGAAGTCATTCCTCCGAGGACTCTCTTGAGGCCGGATTCCTATAGATGTCGAACTCCCCGAAGCTCCGCTCCAACTGCCACGCCGCCTCAACTTCGTTGACCATCGCCCCTACCTCGTCCATCTGCCCCGCCGCCCACCCGCGCCACAGTGGATCCAGCACGACGTAGACGGCCTTCTCCAGCCGGGGGTCGAAGCGGAAACGGTCCCTCGGGATGCCGGCTGGGAAGTGCTGTGTGGCTTCCCCGGTGGCTGCGACAGCCATCTGGAAGTCGGCGGTCTTCGCTTCGATCAGCCACGCGATGGTTGGAGATGCCAGCACCACCTCCTCGGATCCGGTGTGCGCGTTCACGTGTGCGGCAGCGGCGCGAGCTGCCTGTGGATTGGCCAGCGTCCCACCGAATCGAGAGAGGTAGAGATCGTAGTTCATCCAGATACCCTCGGCGGCCATGCTCACCAGGGGCGCTCCGACAATGAGGAAGAGTGTGGATGCCGTCACCACTGTCGCTCCCACCCTCTGCAGACGGGCGGGCACGCGCAGGTACCCGAAGCCCGCCTTGACAGTTTGCTCGATGCCCTCCAGCAGCCGCGGCAGCCCCTTCACGGCCATCTCCCCGACCCCCCAGGCAGCCAGCGGGAAGAGGGGTATCAAGTAGTAGGACGCCTGTCCGTATAGCGGACTGTTCCGCGCCAGGACGAACAGGGCGAACCAGAAGAACCCCGCCGCGATACGCCGTCCCCGCCGGTCCCGGATCAGCAGCAGCCCGGCGCCGCCGAGAGCCAGCCACAGGTCGCCCTCCAGCGCCGTCCGAGAGAAAAGGATCCGGACGACCTGTTGAGGGATCGAAGGGCTCAGCCTTCGCAGGGTGAAGCGGACGTCGTCCAGGAAGGCGGGCCCCGCCGCCACCGCCGCGCCCGTTCCCCATGCCAGCAGTGGGACGAGGGCCAGCGGAACTGCCCAGAGCAGTGCCCGTGGGCGGAGGAATGCGACGGCCAGGACGAAGAAAACGAAGAGCCCGAGGGCCGCCAGATCCGTGACCAGAGCCGCGGCCACCGAGCCCGCGGCGAGCAGGATCCATCGGTTCGATTGGCCCGCCTCCCCGGCCCGCCAGAGGGCGTAGAGAGCGGCCAGGACCAGCGGCGCCAGTTGGTTGTACGTGAAGGCCATGCGGCTGAGCGCGAC
>CAZIWL010000068.1:10918-22546 GCA_964542755.1 uncultured Anaerolineales bacterium | reverse complement strand
GTGCGCTAACGAGTTGTCGCGGACCGACCGCGGATTGGCTAGAGATGATTCGTGAGAGCAGACAGCCTGTAGAGGCCCATTTTCATGTCGTTTCGGACTTCCGCCGCGATATCTATGACAACTCATTATCGCACCCGCCGCCGATCGACAGATTGACAGGGTCGCAAACCCATGCTATAGTGTTCAAGGTAGGGACAAAGGAATAGTCATCTGGGCCACGAAGCCCTCTGGGACCGGTCTGTCCGGTCCCAGAGGGCTTTTCTGTTTTCTGGTCACAGGAGGAAGCAGCCCGCAGGGAGCGGTGAAGGGAGTGGGGCTCAGCTGCGCTGAGCTAGGTACGGAGTAGGGAGTAAGGGGGGGCGTGCGACGCAGGTGTTGCTGATCCGCCTTGTGTGCAGCATCAACTCAGCATGCTGTGCCTTGGAACAGGTCTCGCTTGCCACGGATGGCCGATAAGGACATGCAGTCTATGGACTACGGCTTATGGATAACGACTCACGGATTACGACTTACGGATTACGACTCACGGAATAAGACTCACGGATGACGACTTACGGATTACGACTCACCGACTACGACCTACGAACTACACCTTGCGCAATCCTGATTACGCGTCACACGAACCGAGCCTGCAATAGCACCGTCGTTCCATCCACCTGGAGGACCTATGTCACCACACTATCACATCCCGACCAAACCGGCGCCGGCGCCGTTTGACTATCCGGCCTCATTCCGACTGCTGGAGCACGACGACTACGTCAAGTACGGGCATCCGGTCTTCGAAGGGCGGACGGTACGCGGCGATCCTCATTGGACGGCGGAGATCATCACCCAGACCTGGTACCAGGCGGAGACGGGGCGCATCCCCATATCGGGAGCCGGCTACGGCGGTCCTTTCGCTGGTGAGGGATTCGACGGGATCTGGTTGGATATGTCGGAGATCGTACGTCCGACGCGGGACGGGATCCACGGGCGGGAGACGATCTCCACAATGGTGACCCTCGGCCGCCGGCTCCAGGCGCTCTCTTTTGACGATCAGGGACGGCTGGTCTCCGACTTGCCCCCGCTGATTGAGCTGCCGCTGCCCGTGATCCTCGGTCCTCTGCCCGTGCCGCTGCCCGGGCAGGCGCCGCTGGCCGGCATGGTGGAGGCAGCGCGGCGGATTGGTACGCTCACTCTGGTGGCACCTGGTGAAAGGCAGGAGCTGGCGAGCGCAGGGCCTCATATTGGCCTGAGATTGAGTCCGGATGATCTGGGCGCGGCCCTACCGCCCGAGGATGATGGAGGGGACGGCGTCCGTGCGTGGAGCGGGCGGTACGTGGAGCTCGAGAGCGGCGACGTAGAGCTCTGGCAGAGGGCCAAGGAGGCGTACCCGGGGGCCGTGGTGGGGCTGGTGTTGGAGCTGCGGAAGGGGCTTGGGCTGGAAGTGGCGGATCTGGCACGGGCCGGCGTGGAGGTCGTGCACTTGTGCGCTGATGACATGGCGACGGCACGGGGTGTCCCTCTCGTGGACGCGCTGCGCTCGGTCCACGATCATCTGGTGGACGAGGGGCTGCGGGATGACCTGAGCATCATTGTGAGCGGGGGCATCGCCGCGGCCGAGCACGTCGCCAAGGCCCAGGTGTGCGGGGCGGACGCGGTAGCCGTGGATTGGATCCTGCTGGCGGCGTGGGGCTGCTCGCTGTGGGCGGACAAGGGGGCCTGCGCCGTCGAGAGAGGTGAGACCGAGCCTGATTGGGCCGCCCAGCGGGTGACCAACTTGATGGCGGCCTGGCGGGATCAGCTCCTGGAGGTGATGGGCGCGATGGGGATGCGGGAGGCCCGGCGGATGCGGGGCGAGCGGGGGCGGGCGATCTTCAACGTATCGGAGGAGGAGCGGTTCAGGGGGCAGCTCGGTGGTACGGTGCCGCTCTCGTCGTATCCTATGCTGGACGAGCCGGACGAGCAGAGCGAGGGGGACCTGCGCTGGACGACGGCCCTCCTCCTGAGCAGCCAGGAGCAGGCCCGGACCGGGGAGCCGCCGAACGGCTCCATGGAGTGCCGCGTGGGGCGGTCGGGCGGAGGATTCGACCGGCTCGCCTTTTCCTTCGAATTGGATGGAACGGAGGAGCGTGTGCCTTCAGCCGACCCGGGGCATTTCGACCTTGGTCTGAGCCTGAACCGCTGCAACGACGGTCGGCCGGACGTCGATCTCCCGTTCCCCTGGTGGGGGTCGGGGATGTCGTACGGGTCGGTGGGGCTGCCCGTCATGCTCTCCCGTGCGATGGCGGCCCAGGCATTAGGCACGTTCACGTCGACCGGCGAGGGCGGCTACCCGGAGCCACTGGTACCCTACGCCGAGCATGTGATCACCCAGATCGCCACCGGCCTCTTTGGCGTGCGCGAGGAGACGATCCAGCGCTCGCCGGTAATCGAGTTCAAGTACGCGCAGGGCGCCAAGCCAGGCCTGGGCGGCCACCTGCTGGGGAACAAGAACACGGAGACGGTGGCGCGGCTCCGGGAGGCGGTGGAGGGAACCAGCCTCTTCTCACCCTTCCCGTTCCACTCCGTGTACTCGGTGGAGGACCACAAGAAGCACATCGACTGGGTGAGCACGGTCAATCCCGAGGCGTTGATCTCGGTTAAGGTCTCCACGCCGACGGACGTGGATATGGTCGCCGTGGGAAGCTACTACGCAGGCGCCCATATCATCCAGCTTGACGGCGCGTACGGGGGGACGGGGGCGGCGCCGGAGGTGGCCAAGAAGAATATCGCCATGCCCATCGAGTACGCGATTCCACGGGTGCATCGGTTCCTGGAGCAGGAGGGCGTCCGGGAGGAGGTGGTCTTGCTCGCGTCGGGCGGCATCCGCACCGCGTACGACGTGGCGAAGGCCATCGCCCTGGGCGCCGATGGTTGCGCCATTGGGACCGCCGAGCTGGTGGCGCTAGGATGCACGCGGCTGGGGAGCTGCGAGAAGGGCAAGGGGTGCCCCTTCGGGATCACCACCACGGATCCTGAGCTCTCGAAAGAGGTTAAGGCGAGCGAGGGCTGGCGGCGAATCGTGAATATGTATCGAGGTTGGTTGGCGCAGCTGGCGGGCATTCTGAACGAGCTGGGGATGGAGAGGATTGGGGAGCTGCGGGGGAGGAGTGACTTGCTGGTCTATTTGGAGGGGGAGGCGTAGGGCGTCATGCGTGAAACGTGATCCGTAATGCGTAATGCGTAATGCGCCAAGGGGCTTAAGTGTGCTGTGGGGGTAAGGGAGAGAAGGAGGGATCGAATGCCGAGAGGGGAGTCTGCAGGGCGGATATTGGCGTCGCGGCGGGGCTTGACTGTGGACGTGGGGGACCGAGAAGGGGCGGCGGCGGAGGGTGGGTGCGGCGTGTTGGGGCTGGCATCGAGTGTGCCGGTGGCCGGGCGGCACGTGGTGGAGGCGGCTGCCCAGATGCACAACCGCGGGAATGGCAAGGGCGGGGGGATCGCCATGGCCGGGCTCGACCCAGCGCAGATGGGCGTCTCGCCGCAGACGCTGCGGGAAGCGTACCTGGTTCAGATCGCCTACCTGGACTCGGACACGCGGAGGGAGGTCGAGGCGGCGGGCCTGAGCGATCTCGACATCCTCGAGGGGCACCGGGTGCCGATGGTGGCGGATTGGCGGGAGGTCGAGGGGCTCGAGGTGGAGCCGCCGGAGGTGTGGCGGTATTTCGCCCGGGCGGAAGGGGGCGCCCTGGCGCAGTTCGCTGAAGAGGCCGGTCTCGAGGCGATGGACGCCCGCGCCGTTGAGGATGAGTTCATCTATCAGAACAGCTTTCGGCTCAACACCCGCTTCTATGCCAGCCTGGGCAAGCAGCGAGCCTTCGTCCTCTCCCACGGCCGCGATCTGATGGTGCTGAAGATCGTAGGCTACGCCGAGCAAGTGATCGAGACCTACGGGCTCGCCGACATCACCGCCCACGTCTGGATCGCCCACCAGCGATACCCGACGAAGGGGCGGGTCTGGCACCCCGGCGGCGCCCACCCCTTCGTGGGGCTGAACGAGGCCCTGGTCCATAACGGCGACTTCGCCAACTACCACGCGGTGAGCGAGTACCTCCGCCAGCGGAACATTGCGCCCCTCTTTTTGACGGACACGGAGGTGTCCGTGGAGCTGTTTGACCTGTGGGACCGGGTCTACGATTATCCGCTGGAGGTCACGCTCGAAGCCCTGGCGCCGACGACGGAGCGCGACTTCGACGTCCTGCCGCCCGACAAGCAGCGGTTGTACCGAGCCGTGCAGGCGACCCATCTACACGCCTCGCCCGACGGACCCTGGTTTTTCATCATTGCCCGTTCCCATCCCGATCGAGGGGAGTGGCAGCTGCTGGGCATTACGGACACGAGCATGTTGCGGCCCCAGGTCTTCGCCCACTTCGAGAACGAAGGCGTAGAGCTGGGGGTCATCGCGTCCGAGCGGCAGGCGATTCACGCTGCGATGCGCTCGCTGGCCGCGGAGGATGAGCGGTTCTTGCCTCGCGCCGATGCCTACTGGGTGGCCCGCGGAGGGAGCCACACGGACGGGGGCGCATTTACCTTCACGGTGCGGAAGGACGCGGCCTGGTCGAAGAAGGACGGAGCGTTTGGCCACGCTGTGGGAGACAACGGTGCTGGTCGCTCGCTCCACGTGGCGGACAAGTTTGGGAAAGCCATGCTGCTCCCCAGGGGGCAGCACCACGTGGACCAATCCCGACTCGACCCGGGGCGGGCCGGCGCTGACTTCCGACAGTCGATGCAGAATCTGGTGTACCGGGCGTACGATGATGGGGGTGCGCTGTCCCTCCTGAGGGCCTTGTCGGAGGAGCTCGCGCGGTGGACGTACGACGAGCTGGTCAACGCGACGGAGTTTCTGATGGCATTCGGACGGGCCGGTGATGACGAGTGGTGCTTCGCCCGCCAGGCCCTGACCCTGCTCCAGGACCGACGAATCGACACGGGGGAGAAGCGGCGAGCCTCAGTCATCACCATCGTGGACAAGTCGCTCGTTGGCCTGTTCCGAGGGGTAGCACCGGCTGCGGATGAGGACGACGGGCGGCGTGTGAAGCGCATAGCCTGGGAGGATAGGGGTGCTCTCCGTCCTCCCGGGATCCACGAGGAGGAGCTGCTGATCGACGCGCGGGATTTCGCTCCAGAGGGAGACGAGAGCGCGGCTCGCCTCCTGGCGAGGGCGCATGAGCTGGGCTGGCGTCGCTTGACCGCCTTTGACTGGCGCGGCGGGCGCTTCGCGGCCTGTGGGCTCGGTGCGGAGACCGGCGGCGTGCGTGTCGATCTCTACGGCGACGTGGGTGACTACGCCGCGTCCGGCATCGACGGGGCCGAGGTGCACATCCACGGGGACGCGCAGGATCAAGTCGGACAGATCCTCAAGGACGGCAAGCTCGTCGTCCACGGGGACGTGGGTCAGACCTTTCTCTACGGCGCGAAGGGTGGTACAATCTTTGTTGCGGGGAGTGCCGCGGGAAGGCCGCTCATCAACGGGGTGGGGCGTCCGCGCGTTGTCATCAACGGGACGTGCCTGGACTACCTGGCCGAATCCTTCATGGCCGGCGATCCGCTCAACGGGGGCGGGTTCGCGATCCTCAACGGGATGGAGTTCGATGAGCGGGGACGGCTGAGGGAGATGGGGACTCCGTATCCGGGCGGTAACCTCTTCTCGTTGGCCTCGGGCGGCGCGGTCTACCTGCGGGATCCGAAAGGGCGGGTGGACGCGGACCAGTTGAACGGGGGGCGCTTTGCCCTGTTTTCCGAGGCCGATTGGGGCCTCATCAGGCCCTACCTGGCGGAGAACGAGCGGCTGTTCGGTGTGGGCCTGGAGGCGCTGCTCACCGTCGACGGCAGAATGCGTTCGCCGGAGGCCGTCTTTCGGAAGGTGGTGCCTGAGAAGCTGTCCGTCTTGAGGTGAGTCGAGGAGGTGATCGCGCTATGCCAGAGGACCAGTTATCCCTCGCTGGACTGCATCGGTACGCCCGGAAACGTCTGGGGGCGGCGGCGTACCCCCGCGACTATCATCCCTGGAGGGTGTATGGATGCCCCGAATGCGGCACGGTGCCGCTGACCTTGAGGATTGAGCACCACACCGGATCGACGCCTCCGGATTTCCGTGGCGTGGTCTACGCGCGATGCACTGTCTGCGGGGAGGAGCGGCGCATCTTTGGCTTCACAGGCGCGCACCGACGACGGGAGAGAGAGGAACGGCCAAGCTGCCGTTGTGGTGCGTCGGCCTTCTACGTCGCGCAGCTCGACCGCATCGAGGGTGGTGAGATGGCCGGCTTCTATGACGAGGGCGTCATGGTCGGTCAGTGCGCGCCTTGCGGGGCGCATCGTATCTTGGTGAGCATCGATTGATGGCTCTCTTGAAAGAAGTGCTGATTGCGTGCCGAGCCCCTGAAGGTTTGCACCAAGACCTGACAGGTCTGACGAGAAGCCTCATATCTGGCCAACACGTGGCCTGCGCAAATAGCTCTTGCCGCACCTGCTATTCGCAGACCTGTCAGGTCTGTGTTTCGTCAGTAGAGTCATTGACGGGGCTTCAGCCGTTCTGGAGATCTGCCGCCTCGTTTGTGAGGAACCTTCTATGAGACCACTGCGCATTGCCCTAGCTCAGATCAACCCCACCGTCGGCGATCTCGACGGCAACGTGCGGACCATCGTCGCGGCCCTGCAGCGGGCACGGGATGAGGGTGCTGACCTGGTCGCCTTCCCAGAGCTGGCCGTGACGGGCTACCCGCCCGAGGATCTGCTGCTCAAGCCGAGCTTCGTCGACGCCAACCGGGCGGCTCTTGAGGAGGTCCGCGCGGCGACGGTCGGGCTGACTGCGGTGATCGGTTTCGCCGACGCGGATGGGGATGTCTACAACGCGGCCGCCGTGGTTCACGACGGGGAGCTCCTCCACGTCTACCGGAAGCATTTCCTGCCCACCTACGCGATCTTCGATGAGGACCGTACCTTCCGGGCCGGCACGGAGAATGCAGTCTACAGCGTGGGGCAGGCTCTCTTTGGGGTGAGTGTCTGCGAGGACATCTGGTATCCCGGGGGTCCGCCCCAAGAGCAGGCACGGGCCGGGGCCCAGCTGTTGATCAACATCTCGGCCTCGCCCTACCACGCGGGGAAGGGGCGTGACCGGGAGCGCATGCTGGCCACGCGGGCAGCTGACAACGTCACTGTGGTGGCCTTCTGCAACATGGTCGGCGGGCAGGACGAGCTGGTCTTCGAAGGGCGAAGCGTGGTGGTGGATGCGGACGGCACGGTGCTCACCCGTGGGGCCCAGTTTGAAGAGGACCTGGTCATTGCTGACGTGGACCTGCGGCGGGTCTTTCGGAAGCGGCTCCACGACCCGCGGCGCCGCAAGCTCCCTGTGTCCGAAGTCCCGCGGGTCCAAGTGGGCGAGGCAGCGGTCCGTGAGGGGGATATCGATCCCAGTCGGGATGGAGCCGATGCGAACCGGCCCGCTTGTCGGATCGCAGAACCACTGGGGCATCTCGAGGAGATCTACCGCGCCCTCACCCTGGGGGTTGGCGACTACGTGCGTAAGAACGGCTTCGAGCGTGTGGTGATGGGGCTTTCGGGTGGCGTTGACTCGGCGCTGACGGCTTGCATTGCGGCTGACGCCCTCGGTCCGGACAATGTGACCGGGGTAGCTATGCCCTCGCGGTACTCGGCGGACATGAGCGAGACGGATGCCGCCTGTCTGGCGGGGAACCTGGGTATCGAGTTCCTGGTGATACCCATCGAGAACGTCTTCACGGCGTATGTGAATACGCTGGAGGGCTTCTTCGCCGGCGAGGAAGAGGGGGTTACCGAGGAGAACCTCCAGGCGCGCACCCGAGGAAACCTCTTGATGGCGCTCTCGAACAAGTTCGGCTGGATGGTGTTGACCACAGGGAACAAGAGCGAGATGAGCGTGGGATATGCCACCCTCTACGGGGACATGGCCGGAGGGTTCGCCGTTATCAAGGATGTGCCCAAGACACTGGTCTACGAGCTGTCCCGCTGGCGGAATGAGCAAGGGGTCAGCCCCGTCATCCCCCAGCGGACGCTGACGCGGCCCCCGTCGGCCGAGCTGCGGGAGGATCAGCGCGATACGGACAACCTGCCGCCGTACGATGTGCTCGATCCGATTTTGGAGGCGTACGTGGAGCAGGACATGGGTCTGGAGGGCATCGCGTCGCTGGGCTACGACGAGGCGTTGGTGAGACGGGTGATTAGCATGGTGGATGCGAACGAGTACAAGCGGCGGCAGGCACCTCCCGGGGTGCGGATCACGGCGAGGGCCTTTGGCAAGGATCGGCGGCTGCCGATTACGAACCATTTTGAGGCAGGGCGGGCAGCAAGCGATTGAAAGCCGTAAGATGGAGCTGGGTTGGGCACGGGGTTTCACCGAGTGCCGCGAGATTGCCTTCTGGGGGGTATGTAGTATACTGGCTGGTGGATAGTTCCTAGCCTTTTAAGGCATCATCGCAACGATGACATCACAGTTCAAGGAGGGAGCCATGTCTCCAAGTCTCAAAGCCGGTCTGATCGGGGCGGGTGCGGCGGTAGTCTTCTCGCTGTTGGGGTTGATTCCCTGCGTGGGGATCTGCACGTCGCTTCTGATGCTCGTTCTGTATGTCGGCGTCGGCGTCCTGGTGGCGCTGTGGATGGAGGCCCCCCGGCAGGCGGGCAAGGCGGCCGGCGGCGGGGCAGTTGCGGGTCTGATCACCGCTTTTGGGGGCGGAATCGCGAGCTTGATCATCAGTGTGATCCAGTTCACAGTCGGCGGAGGTGGGGCAACGATGATGCGCCAGTTCCGCCAGCTGCCCCCGGAGATTCGCGACGCCTGGGGTGATCTCGGCCTGGACCCGAGCATGATGGCCAGCCCCGGCTGGGCCATTGGCGGTTCGGTGCTCTGCTGCGGCCTCGGGATGCTCCTGGCCGCGGCGCTGGGCGCCGCGGGTGCCGCGGTGACCGCGTCCATCAAGCGCGGCAAAGAGACGACGGTCTAAAGGGGCAGTCTCAGACGAGCCCGCGGGTCTCGACTCGTGGGCTTTCTTCGTATGTGAGACAAGGGGATCCCCCGTGCCCCCGCACAGCTCGGTCGGTGGTTGTGTCGGCCCGACGATGTGGTGTGCTGGACGATCCACGAAACCGGTCCAGGGCGGGTTGCCTTGAGCTCTGAACGAGGAGGGTGACAGGGCGTCATGTCTGAAGGGAAGGGAGAAACCACCGGGAGACCGTGGGATTGGCTGATGCGCCGCTCCACGCGGTGCCTGATGCGAGCTTCCCGCGAGCTGGAGGGACACACTCTCTTCGACCGACTCCACGGCTACGTCTACGGCGGGTTTCCCTATCTCTACATCGGGGTAGGAACCGGGGAGCATCCCCTCGCTCGGATGCTCGGACCGGTGGCACGTTGGATACTCTCCCGCACAGATCAGAGATCGGAGTCGGAGGCCGACGACGGTGGGCGCGCCTTCGCCGACGGGTACCACGGGAAGGTTGTGCCTCTTCAGCAGGCCACCCAGCTGGTCACCGTCGACGAGGAGATCCGGATCACGGACCTGGAGCAGATCATCCCCTACTCCCGCGCCCGGGATATCGTTCTGATGAATCCCGATCACATTGTTGCGTTGGAATGCCCCTGCCGCTCGGTCCGTGCCGAGCCTTGTGAGCCGCTGGAGGTCTGCCTGATTATCGGCGAGCCGTTCGCGAGCTTCGTGGCCGATCACCATGCGCGGCGATCCCGGTGGATCGACCGTGAGGAAGCGGTCGCGATCCTAAGGGCGGAAGATGAGCGGGGCCACGTACACCACGCGTTCTTCAAAGACGCCATGCTCGATCGCTTCTATGCCATATGCAACTGCTGCAGCTGCTGCTGCGGCGCGATGCAGGCGCATCGGACGGGCGTGCCGATGTTGGCGCCGTCGGGCTATGTGAGCGAGGTTGATCCAAGGGTGTGCGAGGGTTGCGGGATCTGTCTTGACGTCTGTCCTTTCGACGCGCTCTCCCTAAGGGACGGCATCGCGCACGTGGACGAGGATGCGTGTATGGGCTGCGGTGTCTGTGTGGCACGTTGCGGCCCCGGGGCGCTGGGGCTGCGGCGTGAGGCGGCCCAGGGCGAACCGCTGGATGTCCGCTCGCTGAGGGAGCACCGAGGAGAGGCCGGCGCTGGGCTTATGATGGAATCAAGGTAGAATTGGGGCTGGCGTGGGTTCGTGGCCTTGCCGGCCCGAATAGGCACTGGTTCCGAGAGCCACCGCAGATAGGACGTTTAGGCCGACGTTGGTGGTGCCGGGGGACCGATTGGGCGTGGTCCGCGACGCGAACCTGGGTTCCAGCGGCCGGATGGCCGCTATTGTGCTCTGATTCCCCCCGGACATCGGAGCGAAAAAGGCGAGTCAAGTCGTGAGGTGTGCTGAAAGAAGAGGTGATATGAAGCGGAGAATCTGGATGCCGATCGTCGTCCTGGTGCTGGCCTCTATGGCGTGTTCGCTGTTTGGGAGGGCCGAGGAGGCCATTGAGATGGGCAAGGAGGCGGCCACCAGGGTGGCCGACCTGGCTACAGAGGTTGGCGGGGAGGGTCTTGGAACGTTGGTCCCTGAGCTTGCGCAGGAGGCGACCCCTGAGCAAGCACCGACCACAGAAGCGCCATCGGGCGACGATGACGAGACGGCGGAGCGCGAAGATGAGGCAGCGGACCCGGGAATCGACATAGACGCCGTGGAGGGGCTCGACAGCTATCGGACCCGGTTCAGTGCTGGGTGGGTTCCCGAGGAGGGGGAGGCCGAGAACATCACCCTCGAAGAGGCGCATACGCGGAATCCCAGGGCTCAGCGGCTCGTTATGGGCGGTATGATGGAGGGCGAATCCGTTGAGATCGTCCAGATCGAGGATCAGTCGTGGATGTGCAGCGGCGGCAGCTGCACCCAGATGCAGGCGGATCCCGAGGATCTGGCCGCGAGCTTCAGTGACGAAGCTCTGTTCGATCCCGACGAGATGGTGAGCGATGCCGATATGAAGTTCGTCGGGCGTGAGACGGTCAACGGGGTGCGGACGCGCCACTATGAGCTGGACATGACCGGCATGGGGGCTGCCTATATGGCCCAGGGAGACGTGCTCGATCCCAAGGGCGAGGTATGGGTCGCGGATGAGCCCGATCTTCCCCGGGTGACCATGCGGCTTGCGCTGTCCTGGACGGAGGTGCGGGACGGGATGACGGGTGAGGCGGGCTTCACGTATGAGGCGTACGACATCAACGAGCCCTTCACGATTGAGCCCCCTGAGGCGGCTGGCGATAGCGGGCTGCCGGACGACGTCCCGGCGTATCCCAACGCGCAGGAGACGTTCAGCATGGAGGGCATGACGTCCTTCGAGACGGAGGACGCAGTGGCGGATGTGGCGGAGTTCTACCGGGATGGACTGGGCGCTGCGGGCTGGACGCTGGAGAGTGACGAAGAGCTGGGCGTGATGGTTCAGCAGGAGTGGACGAAGGAGGGACGGGTGCTGAGTCTGATGGTGTCCGAAAATGATGACATGACGAGTGTGTTCATCACGATCGAGGGCTAAGGGGCACACCGGCCCGCTTTGACGGCGTGAGAACCCCGGCTTCGGCCGGGGTTTTCTTTTGCGGTCTCTCGG
>CAZIWL010000068.1:0-10818 GCA_964542755.1 uncultured Anaerolineales bacterium | reverse complement strand
GATTCACGGAGCACCCGGCCCTCGGCGCGCTCTACGACCCGGCCGATGCGGGCCGCGGTGATCCCGGCTTCCTCCAACGCGCGGGAGATCGCCGCCGCATCGTCGGCGGTGACTGCCATGAGCAGGGCCCCCGAGGCAATCAGTCCGAGAGGGTCGAGATCGAGAGCCTCACAGAGGACCTCGGTCTCCTGGAAGATTGGGATGGCGTCACGCCGGACGACCAGACCCACCGCTGCGGCCTCGGCCAGCTCCCACAGGCCCATGGCCAGCCCGCCCTCGGTCGGGTCGTGCATAGCGTGGACCTCGCCGGCGCCGACGGCGATGGCGGCATCTCGGACGACGCTGATTCCTGGA
Organism: uncultured Anaerolineales bacterium; assembly: GCA_964542755.1. Lineage (GTDB taxonomy): Bacteria > Chloroflexota > Anaerolineae > B4-G1 > B4-G1 > SKLM01. The sequence goes on along the minus strand of CAZIWL010000068.1, from coordinate 10,464 downwards.
TGGCGGAGGAAGCCACGGCTCCGGTCCAGGAGCGCGGGGTCGAGTGTGGTGAGCCCGTGGTGTTTCTCCCGGGCGATGATGGCCGTACCCTCGACGGCGATGCCCTTGGTGAGAATCAGTTCGTCGCCTGGGCGCGCCCCATCGGGCCGCACCAAGTCGCCTGCCGGGACGTCGCCCAGCATGAATCCCACAACCACCGGCCGGTCGAACCCGTGCGTAATCTCCGTATGCCCCCCGACCAGGGCGACGTCGAGACTGTGACAGGTGGTGGCAATCTGGTCGAAGATGTCGTCGACGAGTTCGCGGCCCGTGCCCTCCTGCGGCAGGAGGAGGGTGGCCAGGAACCACCGGGGTACAGCGCCGGTGCAGGCAACGTCGTTGGCGTTGACGTGAACGGCATACCACCCGATCTGGTCGCTGGCAAACGTAATCGGGTCGGTCTTGGCGACGAGGAGTCGGGCCTCATCCTCGCTGCCGTCGCAGAATGAGATGACGGCGGCGTCGTGTCCGATGCCGGGGCCGAGGACGACGCGGCGATTCGGCGTGGCATGCTGCTGAAAGAGCTTTGCCAGATACTCAGGAGGTAGTTTGCCTAATGGGAATGCAGGGTTCATAGATCAATGCCGTTACGTGGTATGTGCTTGCCAAGTGAGCCATCGCTCGAAAGTGGTCTGCGAAACATCTCACGTGCTGCCGGTCCGCTCGCGGCACGTGTCATGGTCTGCTCGACCCATTGGATTCTACCCCAGATGACGGAGACTACAAGCATACCGGAGCATGTGGGTGGGGCCATGGCGTGCGCCGGTGCACGGCCGCGGGATCTCGTCGGTGCTTTGCATTCACCCAAATTCGGCAGACCGACCTAACTAGCCGGCGCCTGCAGCCACCCAGTCGGTTGTAGGAGGCACGCGGTATGCACCGAGCCCAATAATGAGGGGGAGCGTCTATGCTGCGCCTGTCTGGCGCTCGGCTGCCCGTGGACTATAATCGGCCAGGAGCGTGGGTGAGCGCTCGTGGGCGACCGGCCTGCATCGGCAGGGTGTCCGCGCGGGCGATGAAATCTCGGATGCGGGGAGGGCTATGGGAGAGCAGGGACGTCGGATTGAGGGCTGCAGTCGTGGCCTCCTGAACGCTGGATCGTTGTTCTGGTTTGCGACGGTGATGCTTGGAACCGGCGCGGTGGTCGACGCGGTCGCAGGGGAGGTAGTTACCCAGGAGATGGCGGGCTGGCTTGCCCTTGGGTTCCGAACGGGTGTGACGCTGATCCCGTTTGCCGTCCTGGCCGTTGCGGCGGGAAGGCGCCGGCCCGATGGATCGGTGGCGGCGCTGAGTGCGTCCCTTGCAGTGATCAGCGGCTATGCGGTGTTGAACGGGTTCGTGAACCTCGTCGTGCCTCAGCGAGAGGTCCTGGACGGACTGAGGGTGCGGTACGTGCTGGCGGGGCTCCGGTTGAGCGTGCTGGTGCCCTATGCTCTTCTGACGGCGTGGGTCGTGAGCCGCGGCGGGGGCGCGACGCGGCGCCCTTTGCGCAGCTTGCTGGGTCTCGGCGGTGGCCCGCCGCGGGTAGGGTTTCTCTCCCTGGCGTTGGCCGCTGGGCTCACGTTGCCGTGGCCCCTGACAGGGGCGCTCGGGGACAGCCTGTCGACACTGGCTATTAGCGCACAGGTCCTGGCCGAGACAGTGACCGAGTTGATCATCTTCTGGGGCATCGTCTTTGTGGCTCTGACCTCATCTCAGATTCGTACGGAAGGCGCCGCCTTGCTGACGATCGTCCTGTTTGGGCTGGGGAGGACGGGGGCCGCCCTGGCCGGTGGTGAACGGGGAGCCGTGGCGGGTGCGATCTTCTTGCTACCGCTGGCGTTCTTGCTTACTGAGCTTCGCGCAAGGCGCGGGCGTCTCGTGGCTCTGCTGCCGCTGGCCCTTAGCTACAGACTGATTCCCCGTCTCTTCGTGGATTCCCGTGACGCCCTCGCCAGCGGGATCCCGGAACTGCAGCACATCTTCAGCTACGTGGGGGTCGTCCTGGGGACCGTCGTTCTTGGACTTGTTCTCTGGCTGGCGCGCCGGTCCTCCAACAGGCGTGAGGGCGAGGGCGATTGGGGCGGTGGAGGCAAGGGAACCTGGTATGGCGCGGCTTTCCTGGCGCTCGGTCTGTGGCTTACCTGGTCCGGTCTCTATGTGACGCTGGGCGAGCCTGGGTTCTTCAACGACGGCTTCTTGATCATCCTGGAGGAGCAGGCCGACCTCTCGCAGGCACGGGCGACGAGCGGCCGTAGGGCGCGCCTGGAAGCAGTCTACCGGGCGTTGGTGGAGACGGCGGACAGGACTCAAGCGCCGATCCGGTCCGAGCTCGCTGAGCTGGGTGTACCCTACCGCTCCTACTACATCATCAATATGATTCGGGTGGATGGGCATCGTCGGCTGATGGGCCGATTTGACGGTCGAGCGGGCGTCGACCGCGTGATTCTCAATCCCAACGTGCGGAAGTACCCGCGAAGGATTCCAATGCCCTACGGGGGCGGCGGCGAGGAGGAGGGCCTCCAGGGAAACCTGACGGCGGTGCACGCTGACCGAGCCTGGGAGATGGGGGCGACGGGTGAGGGCGTGGTCGTCGGCGGGCAGGACACGGGCTACGCGTGGGATCATCCGGCGCTGAAGCCGCAGTACCGGGGCTGGGATGGGGAGACGGCGGATCACGCGTACAACTGGCACGATGCGTGGGACGTTACACGGGAGCCCTTCGACGACGGCTCCCACGGCACCCACACGATGGGGACCGTGCTCGGCGATGACGGAGGAGAGAACCGCATCGGGGTCGCTCCGGACGCGACCTGGTTCGGGTGCAGGAACATGCGGCGGGGGTTCGGGAATCCGGGCTCCTATGCGGAGTGCATGGAGTTCCTCTTCGCACCTTATCCATTCGGAGGCGACCCTTTCCTCGACGGAGATGTGTCGCTCGGCGCCCCCGTTGTGAACAACTCCTGGGGCTGCCCGCGGATGGAGGGGTGTTATCCGGACAGCCTGCGGCCGGCCGTGGAGGCGCTGCGAGCTGCGGGCGTGATGATGGTCGTGAGCGCGGGCAACGATGGCCCCGCGTGCCGGACTGCGGGGACGCCGCCGGCGAACTACGACGCGGTCTTCACCGTGGGCGCGACGACGGATGGGGGGAGCGTGGTGGGATTCAGCAGCCGGGGCCCGGCGGACGGTCTGCTCAAGCCCGATATCTCGGCGCCCGGAGAGCAGGTGCGCTCAAGTGTACCAGGGGGCGGGTACGGCACCGCGGGGGGCACGTCGATGGCCGCCCCGCATATTGCGGGAACGGTGGCCCTCGTATGGTCGGCGGATCCGAGTTTGATCGGCCAGGTTGGTTTGACGGAGGATTTGCTGTGCCGGGCGGCGGCCCCGAAGCCTGTGACGGCGTCCTGCGACGTCATATCGGTGCCCGAGGGGCCCCTCGCCAGCGCCGGGACCCCGCAGGCCTGTGCGTGCGGGGGCATCACGGGCGCGCCGAACAACGTCTACGGCTGCGGCCTCGTCGACGCCGGCGCGGCGGTGGAGGCGGCGCTGGGCGAGTAGGCCTGACATTTATGTCAGGTATGACATAAACATCAGGTATGACATGAACATCAGGTGTGTCATGAATGTCAGCCCTGGCAGCAGAGGGGGCCGCCGGGACCTCGGGCCGCGCCGCCCGGTGGTCGATCCGACTTGTCACGTCTCACGGAGGAAGCGCTTCAGGGCCTCCAGCGCGGCCAGCAAGAGCTCCTCACCGAGGGCCGCAATGTGGATGTCGATGAAGACCTCCTCCTCCGGTAGCCGGTCATCGAGGTTCTGCAACTCCTCGCGGAAGATCCGCAGAAGATCCTCTTCGTGATCCTCAACGAATTTGAGAACATCGCCTCGGGCCAGGCGAAAGGCGGTCTCGCGCACGATGCGTCTCATGACGCTTCCTCCTTCGTGGACTGCATAGGTGGAACGGTATGATTGCGGCAGAACCGGGGACCCTTAGTCGAACTACTTCCCCCGAGGGGCTAGCTGGGCAGGCGGCGTGATCACCGATGCGTGCTTCAAGTGCTTGCTGCGGTTGGGCGCCTCCGACCGCGGCGCCAGGCGTGGCCCCCGCGACATTGGAGGACACCATCTGTCATCTGGACAGCGCCTGCAGATCGCTGCTCGGCCCTCCTCTGTGCAGCGATATCTAGAGTTCCGCCGACGCAGTCAGACTCAGAAGCCCGGTTGGAGGGCAGGGATCCCTGTCTGCGACAGGGCCGGGTCGGCCAGCAGTGCGAGGCACAGATTGGTGGGCCGTTGTTACGGCAGTGACAGACTGTGCATGGAGGGCAGACTCCCGTGTCCGCCGCAGGGCGGCACCTGGCGGTGCGGATGAAGCCGCGTGCACGCACCATGGGGTCCCGCAGTTCCCCGGACTTGAGCTGGGGGGACTCCTCGGCTGCCGGAAGGCGGCCTGCTCCGGGATCTGGCCCGCGGCCTCTGCTGCCGGGCGACACCGATGGCGCAGAGGGCGAGTCGATGTTTAGATCTCCTCCAGGTCGAACAGCGTGTCCAAGAGCCTCTCTTGGAGCGTCTGCAGCGCCTCGACGTCCCCGATCCTCTGAGCCTCTTGAATGTCGGCCAGCAGCGCGCTCAACTCGTTTCCCTCACCAGGCTCCAACCCATTGTCCTCAAGGAGCTTCTCAGCTCGTTTCACCAGAGCCGTCTCCTCCGCAGAGAGGGTGACTGGCTTGTTCGTATCCGCCAAGGCGCTGGTCACCTGTGAGCGCGCTCTCATGATTTCGGTCTCGCTCAAGCGTTTCAGGGGCGCATTGACCTCGATCTCCCTCTGCCTCCCGGTGTGGCGATCGCGGGCGGTGACGCGCAGAATCCCGTCTACGCCGAAATCGAATCGGACGGTGACGTCAGCCAATTCACCGGGGCGCTCCGGCTCCACGTCGGTGATGACGAACTCGCCCAGCAGGGTGTTCTCCGACGCCACCGGGCTTTCGCCCTGGTATACCTTGATGGCGACCGTGTCCTGAGCAGGATGAAGCGTACTGTAGACCTGCTCCTTGGTCACCGGGATGGTGGTGTTTCGTCGGATGACGACGCTGTAGAGGTCCGGCACGATGCGCCCCATGCGCATATCCGCCACCTTGATGCCCAGCGAGTACGGTGTGATATCCACCAGAATGGCGTCGATCGGCTTGCCGGCGATGATACCGGCCTGCACGCCGGCTCCCAGTGCCACGACCTCCTCAGGGTTGATCGACATGTGGGGCTCGATGCCGAGCTGGGCTGCCACCCTATCCCACACAGCGGGGATGCGGCTGGAGCCCCCCACCAGGAGCACCTGGTCGACGTCCTCTGGTGACGCTTCGGCATCGGTGAGCACACGATCCACGGAGAGCAGTGTCTGGTCCAGAAGGTCGGCGATCGTGTCCTCAAATTGTCGGCGGCTCACCTCGTATTCCACGTGCAGCGGAACCCCCCGCTTCTCCGCGATGTACTCCTCCTTGACCCATGCGAAGGGATGGGAGGAGAGCTCGATCTTGGCCTCCTCCGCCGCGCGAATCAGGCGGGCCCAGCTCCGACGATCGTCGCGCAGGTCGATGCCGTGCTCATCCTCGAACTGGTCGGCAATGATATCGGCCAGCCGCCGGTCGAAGTCATCCCCTCCGAGGCGCGTGTTCCCGTGGCTGGCTCTCACCTCGACCACGCCGCCCATCAGCTCGACCAATGAGGCATCGAACGTTCCGCCGCCCAGATCGTAGACCAGCACCAGCTGATCCTCCACCATGTCCAGGCCGTATGCGAGAGCCGCGGCGGTGGGCTCATTGATGATCCTGCGCACGTTGAACCCGGCAATCTGGCCAGCCTCCCGGGTCGCCTGCCGGGCTGCATCGGAGAAGTAGGCCGGCACGGTGATGACGGCGTCGGAGATGTCCTCCTCCAGGTGCTGCTCCGCGATGGTTTTCAACTCGCGGAGGATGAAGGCCGAGATCTCCTGGGGTCTGAAGCTCCGTCCGCCCAGATGGACTCGGACGTCCGTTCCCATCTCTCGCTTGATCGAACGGACGGTCTCCTCCGGGCGCAACACGTACTGGTTCCAGGCTGGCGTGCCCACCAGCCATTGGCCGCGGGGTGAATGCCCCACCACCGAGGGGATGATGCGCTCATCTCCGTGGGGAAGCACCTGAGGGGTGCCATTCCTGACTACGGCGACACCAGAGTTCGTGGTGCCGAGGTCGATGCCTACGATTGTCTCCATGGTGGTCTCTAGCCTTCTCCGGCTCTCTTCAGGGTTACTTCCCTGTGCCTCCCGTCCGACTTCGGGCGGGAGACGATCACTTCGGCGTAGCGCAGCACACCGTCGGGGGTCCGATAGCCTCGCCGCTCCTCGGCCACGATGGTGCCGGGCGGGGCGTGCCCCTCCGATGTGGTGCCGGCGGCGACGTGTAGGTAGGGATCGAAAGGATGGCCTAACGTGGGGATCGGCGTCACGTCCCCGGCCTCCAGGATGGCCAGCAGCCGTTCCCGCACGAGACGCAGGCCGTCCAGCCAGCCGGAGAGCACAGCGCGGTCAGCCGGCGAGACGAGTATGGCTTCCTCTGAGGTGAGATTGGGCTTCTCGGCCGCCCGATCGCGCACCTGGAGATAGCGGCGTCCGCTGGCCATAGCCCTGTCTATGCCGTCCATGGCGGGCAAGACCGCCTCGAGGAGCTCGCGCCGCGCAGCTGCGGCGCGCTCGTCCGCCAGCGCCTCCGTGATCTCCTGGCGCTGCTCCTCCTTCCCGCGAATCGCGTCGAGCGCTTGCTCCCAGGATGCGCTCTGGTCTTCGGCCAGAAGATTGGCCTTAAACTGGGCCCTGCCCAACTTGCGGACCTCTTCCCTGAGCTTCTCCAGCGCGGGCCGGGTCTCCATCCCGTCCTCCACCCGAGTCAGCAGGTTGCCCAGGGTCTCCCAGACCTGACGACGATGACTCATAGCCGAACGGGTCGGTAGTCGTCCAGGAACTCGTCGCGTCCCAGATCGCCGTGGTTACGCAGCAGGGCCCGGACGTCCTCAGGGTGGACCTCAAGATCGATGCCGCCGCGGCGGCCGCGGGGCTCCCAGGGATACGGCAGCTGAAAGAGGAAGAGATCTGTCTCTGCCCTCACCTCGGTCTTCCGGAGCTTCTCGTACGCCGCGCGGATTAGCTTGAACGGTTCCGGATGCGTCTCCGGTGCATACTCACGCACCAGGGCGAAGTAGGCGCGCTTGATCTCGCGCTCAGAAGCGCGGCGCGTCAATCCCAGCACCGCATAGGGATCCCCGCTCGTCAGGTCGGGCTGTCGCTCCCGCTTCCCTGCAGTCTCGTGTTGGCTTTCGGGTTCGTGCATAGTCATCACCATTCATCCTAGAAAAGATCGGGGCCAAGGTTCGCGATCAAGTCCCGTAGGCTTGGCGGCGCATAGAAGATCTGGCGGGCCTCCTCGACCCGTTCCCTCAGGTCGTCGTCGTTGTTCCGACGCGCGATCTTCATTGCGTCGCTCCAATGCATCTCGGCCCTTGCCGTGTCTCCCTGCCGGAGGGAGATGACGCCCAGTATCAAGTGCGCCTGCCCCGGGTTCTGACCAGACTCCAGGGCCCGCTCGAGATAATCGCTCGCCAGATCGAAGGCTTCGTTCATCATCGCCATCTCACCGATCGTCACGAAAACGGGTTCCCCGGGTGCCGCCTTTTCCACGGCGCGGTCCAGCCAGCGAGGCACCATCTCGTCGGTGTGGTCGATGGAGTAGTGTGCCAGTGAAACGTAGAAATCGTACGGCACATTCTCGACCGCTGCCTCCGCCTGCTCCATGACGCGCCAGGCCTCGTCGAAACGGCCGACATCGAGCCAGGCGGAGATGATCGACTCGTAGACCATCAGGTCGTCCCCCGCCTTCTCCAGCGCCTGGTCCACCCAAGATTGGGCCTCTTCGTACTCCTCCAGCCTCAGGTGAAGGGCCGCCAGAGCCGCCAGGATGCGCCCATTCCCCGGCCAGTAACTCAATGCCTTGTGATGATGTTCGATTGCTTGCGTATACTTCCCCCAGTGACGCGATCGCTCGGCCTGGTCGTGATAGAAATCAACCAGGAGCTGCCGAGCATGGACATTCTCTGGGTCGAGCGTCAACACCCGTTCCCAATAGGGAACAGGGCTTCCCTGCCACCAACACCCTCGGGCGTAGGCGACCTCGCCCATATGGAGCAGGGCGGGGAGGTTGTCGGGATCGCGATCCAGGACCCGCTCCAACTCATTCGACGCGGCCTCCGTCTGACCGTTCAGCATCAGCGCCTCTGACAGAGCCAACCGGGCCTCCAGCCGCTCGGGATTCCACGTGACGGCGTTCCGTAAGACCTGGACTGCCTCGTCGTACTCCCCGGCCTGCGTATAGGCCTCGGCGCACCGCTGCCACAGCTGGGCCACCTGGCGGTCGTCAAGGGCGTCGGGGTCGTCGTCCCGGCGCGGGCGACGGCGTAGGGCCTCCCGCCACCGCTCAGCGGCAGCGAGGAAATCCTCACGTCGCTCGTGGGCCAGGGCCAGATTGAAGGCCAGTCGGAAGCTGCCGCCCTCTGCTGCGTCAGCGGCTTGCCAATGCTCGAGAGCCTCCGCCCAGTCACCCTTCGAAACAGCCTCGTGGGCCAGGCGCTGATGAGCGTGCGAGACGAGAGCCTCCAGGCTGGGATAGCTCGATCCGTGACGGAGCGCTTCCTCCCCCGCCATTAGGGCCCCCTCCACGTCCCCACGCTCCAGGCGCTGCTCCGCCAGGCGGTGGTAAGCCTCCTGAAGGTTCTCCTCCAGGCGTTCCATCCTGAGGCCGGCAGCCCGGGCTGCGTTCCAGGCGCGCAGGGCTCCCTCCCAATCCTCGCGGCGCCCCGCCAGGACGCCTCGATAATAGTGGGCGACCTGGAGCTCAGCCGGGTTGACGGGGTCCGCGACGACGCTCTCCAGGGCGTCCTCGGCCCGCTCCTCGTCGTTGGCGTCGAGGGCTGCGATCGCCTGCCAAAGGATGGGCGCATCGTCGGGGAGGTCGTAGGGACGACGTTTGAACGCGCTCACCTCGCTGAGCATCAATCGGTCGTTGTCACTGAGTCCGTGCCACGCCGCGGTCTCGGTGGGGTCCTCGCCCTCCTCCAGCAGCGCCAGCGCCAGCGGATAGGCTGCACGCCGGGCGAGCGCCCCGGCGTCCTTGAGCACCGCTTGGTAGCGGTGGATCGCCTCGTCGAGGTCCCTGTGTCGATGGGCGACGAGGCCAAGATGATAGATGATGCGGGGGTCCTCCGGCTGCAAGTCGGCGGCACGATGGAGGTCATCCAGACCAGCCTCAGGGTCTCCAGCGGCGCACAGTCGCAATCCACGGCGGAAGTACGCCTCGGCAAGGGCCGCTTCAGGGAGCCTGTCGGGCGTCTGACGGCGAACGCGTTCCCAGGCCTCAATGGCCTCGGTGTAGTCTCGTCGCTCGAAGGCATTCAGGCCGTTGCGCCGCAGAGCCATGGAACTTTGCAGATTCCGTGTTCTACGTTTCTTTCCCACGTCCACCTCAGTCGTTTGGTTCGCTCGTGCGTTGGGTGGTCTGGAGGATTGGGTTGAGAACGGTGTGGACTCGCGGTGAGAGCCTCCGCGGGCAATCCGTCCAGCGCCATCACCGGGTAGAAGATGCCCTCCGCCACGATGCGCCTGGGTCTGTTCCCATCCTCTATACCATATTCAGAAAGGGCGCGTCTCCAGCTCGTTCCTATGGTACGGCAGGCTCTTTGCACGTGGCATGACAAGCATACCCTAATTGCGCAAATCCGTCTAGCTTCTTGCAGCCCGCCGGCGTTGGGGCAAGGTACTGAGCCCCGGCGTGAAAGCTGGCCTAGTTGCCGGCTCCAGCGAGCAGCCGAGGGCTGCTATGAGAAGGTGGTGGGGGCCAGGACCATGCGTCACCCAGATCTCAAGGACCAGCCTGGATAGGAGAAGCATGCCGCGACTCGCTGATCCGGAGTGAGGACAAAGGGGTGATCCGCGCGCCTTTCTAGGCTGACTTGGTCTCGCAGCCCGGGCATGGGCAGCCGGGTACGCCCGTGGCCTCGCCGGGCGGACCGAGGGTCTGTTCCAGGAGCTGCTCGACCAGGAGATCGGCGAGTCGGTAGAAGACGAAGAGGCCGTCCCGCCGGTCAGTGACGACCCCGGCTTCGCGGAGCACGCCCAGTTGCTGGGAGACGTAGGCTTGCGGACGGCCGAGGACGGCCTGGAGGTGGCAGACGCAGGCCTCGCCGCGGCGGAGCTCGTCGAGGATTCGGAGGCGAGGCTCGTGCGAAAGCAGGGTGAACAGGGCTGCGGCTTGTTCGTACTCGATGTTCATAGGATCCTTGTGAGCGACCATATTTATGATTACGCATATAATCTAGCAGGGTGTGGGCGTGATGTCAAGTGCCTTGTGTGCCTCCAATCAGGTGGTG
>CAZIWL010000067.1:0-22654 GCA_964542755.1 uncultured Anaerolineales bacterium | reverse complement strand
CACCCATTGCACCCAGGTTCTAGCTGGATCGCTAGATCCAGCGGCCCTGAAGACCTGCGCCGCCTCACTGCTGGAACCTTCTCGCGAGGTGGCTCTCATCCACCCCATCGGCCCTACGACCTCTCCACGACGCCCTCCGCCGATAGCGTGCCGGCGCACAAGCAGCAACGCAGCGAGTCGATGCATGTGCATTGCGGCCCGCGGGTCTGTTCGACAAAGAGGTGGTGAATGCAGAGGAACGAGAGGTGCCACTCAGCGCGCTGATCGACAAGCGAGGACACGCTTGCAAGGCGCGGCGCTGTGCTGCGCGTCTGGAAGGTGTGTTGCTAGGCGCGCGGACCGATGAGACCCGAGCGGGCTGCGTAAGCGATCACCTCAGCCCGGTTCTGCAGATGGAGGCGTTCCAGAATCGCCGCCATATGATACTTCACCGTCCGCTCCGCAATGCCAATCGTCTGGCCTACCTCGCGATACGTCTGCCCCTGGGCCACGAGCGTCAGAATCTGCATCTGACGAGGCGTCAAGACATCCAAAGCTCCTGGCGCCGCGGCCCCATCGTGGCCCGGTGAACCGTCCGCGCGAACACGCCCCGACCCGCCTCGTTCCGAACCTGGCTCCGATTCCAGGGCCCGCCGTGAGAACTCACGAAGAATCTTCTCCGCCAGCCCTGGCGAAAAGGGCGCGTGACCCGCCCCGAGCTCGGCAAGATAGCAGAAGAAATCGGTCGCATCCAGATGCTTCAAGAGATACCCCGAGGCACCGCTCTTCACCGCCTCGAAGAGATCACAGTCCTCCTCGGACATCGTCAGCATAACGATGGTGCAGTCCGGCATCTCGGCCTTGATGAGCCGCGTCGCAGCGAGCCCGTCGCACTTCGGCATCTGCACGTCCATCAAAATCACGTCTGGACGCAGCCGCCGTGCCTGTTCCAACGCTTCGAGGCCATCGTGTGCCAGCCCGACCACGTCGATCCCCTCCGCGGTCAGCAGGTTGCGCAGACCCTCCAGAAAGAGCGAGTGATCATCGACCAGGAGGACGCGAAAAGAGGAGGCAGGCGAGGTGGGAAGGTGCCCGGACTCAGGCACGATCAACTCCACCCTGGCGAAGCGCAGCAACACGCAGGCCTCGCTCAAGGGTATCAAGCAGACTCATGGCCAAGATGGACGGTCGCCCCCGACTATGAGTAGTCATCCAGTGGGTCTTGTTCGCCATCTTCATCGTCACCTGTCCGAACCCCAGCCCCTTCCAGCAGAACCCGCATTGGCACCTGAACGGTGATCTCTGAGCCTTGTCCAGGCCGCGAGTGAATGTCGAGGCGCCCCCCAACCTCCGCAGCCCGCTCGTGCATCACCCGCAGACCAATGTGTTCGCCGGGCAGGTCGGATCGCCCATACAGATCGAAACCCTCACCGTTGTCGGTAACCGTGATCCTGGCCCATCCATCCGCCGCGCAGAAGCTTACCTCCACACAGCTGGCCTTGGCGTGTTTTCGCACGTTCGTCAAGGCCTCCTGGAGAATGCGCAAGAGCTCCACCTCCACCAGGGGTTCAAAGGCATCCTTCGGGATCGACGGAAGCCTCTCCAGCTTGGTCTTGATTCCTGAGTTCCGTTCGAACCGAGTCAGATATCGGTCCAGCGTCTCGAAGAGGTCTTCCCCGCAGGAGGTCAAGCGCAAACCGTGTATGGACTCCCGGATATCCGTATTGGCTTCACGCGCCGCATCGATCAACCGCCCAAGGTAACGATCTGCGGCCGAGATGTCGCCACGTCCTATCAAGCGGCGCACCGTCTGTCCCTGGATATCGATGAAGGCAAAGACCTGGCCAAGGCTGTCGTGGAGCTCCCGCGATAGCCGCTCCCGCTCCTTCAGCATGGCCAGCACCCGCTCCTGTTTGACAGACTGCGCCTGGATCTGCTTCTGCACGGTCACGTCGCGGATGAGCAAGAGTTGTCCGACGCGTAGCCTGCGCCAATCCGTCAGATACGACACATCCAGGGTGTAGTAGCGCGTCTCAGACCTGTTTCCCAGCGCAAACTCAGTCCCGCCGCTCTCAAGCGCGTCCGCCCCCCGATCCAACTCCTCGCCCATGGGTAGCAGATCTCGAATCGACCGCCCGACGGCGTCCTCAGAGATCGCACCGAGCATCTTCTTGGCCGCAGGGTTCAAGCTGGCGACTCGCCCATGGACGTCCAAGACCAGCACGCCATCGTGCATCTGATTGATGAGCGTCCGGCGGGCGAGGGGAACAGGATCAAGCCAACCGAAACCGAACAAGGCGACCCCGTAGATGAGGAACATGACCCCCGTCACCAACGTGCCGACGGGAACACGCGACTGCATAACGCCGAAGGCATCCAAAGCGTAGACAACGCGCATCGTCACCTGCCCCGTCAGGATGATCGCCACCGGCCATCGGTGTTCTGGCGAGTGGAGAAAAAGCAAGGCAAAGGCGAGGACGTTGATGAGACTCACCCCATAGCTGTAAGCAATGCTGGCCCAGGCCCCCGCTCCCCGCAGCGGAACGAGCGTCCCGTCGAACGCGAACCCCAGCCACATCAGGTGATGCCATCGGTTGGTGAGCATCAGAACAGCACTGAGGACAGGAGGCACTGACAGGAGGGCAAGGTTGCGCGTGGTTAGCCAGCGCCCAGGCCAGACATACTCCAGAACAAAACAGGTCATAGCGGTGGTGGTAGGTAGCTGCCACACCCCCTGGAATTTCAACCAGAACACCTTCGCGGCAGCGTCCGCGGCGGCCTCCTCCAGCGCTGACCCGCCCACCCACAGGGCGGCAAGGAGGCACCCGGTACCGAACACAGTCGCGCTCCGCACCGTGCGACGGCGCCAGGTGTAGACAGAGAGCCCTGATAGAAGGAGAGCCACCAGAACGGACGGCCAGATCCTCGGCGTGTATGCGTAGTCCCAGGTCATGAGGGATCGCCTCGCGGCATCATTGGCCCTAGTCCGCGGTGCGGGTGAACGACACCCAGAACGCCCCGCCGGAGAAGGAGTTCAGTCGCTTCCCATTCTACAACATGACGCTGACCGGGTCAATGCCCAACTCCGGGCGAAGCCGTCAAGAAGCTGGTAGAGCAGGTGCCTGTTGCGTCACGCCTGCCCCTGTTCTACAGCTCACTCGCCTCATACTACCCCCGGCCTGGCTCAGCTCGCTTGGTCTCAGGCAGCCAAAGCCAAGACTCCGCCCCGACGGGGGAATGGTTCCGTGAGCCAATCTTGCTTGCCGAGCTTACGTCGAGACCCAGAGGCCGCGGAGCACAGTGAACACTCGGTAGAACCGAATACGCACCACAAAGGACACGATGGGCACCAAGATGTGAAGCCAAAGAGATCTGGCCCGAGGCCGTGACGCGCAGCCTCGGGCTTATGGGGGTAACTGCAGCACCGGCTGTCGATCCAACTACCTAGTCGGGCAAACCCAACCCCTCCTCCGGAAGCCATTCGGGCCAATGGGAAGCCCACTCAGGCACGTCCGGCGTCTTCACCCGGTCGCAGTGCGGCAGGTAGCCCTTCAGGTCGAGGATTGGCGTCCCGTCGAAGGCATCGATGTCGGCCACCTCCACGCGGCCCGCCTCCGCATCCACCGCCGTCATCCTCGCTGTGGTCAACCCAATGGGATTGGGCCGCTTTGGTGCGCGGCAGGCGAAGACACCGAGGGGCGGAGCATCGAACGGCATCTCGTCGAACTGAATGGTGGCGCGGCTCTCTCGGTCCCCGCACGCGCTGAACCACCAGAGAATTTGCACGTGGCTAAAGTGCTCCAGCTCCTCGAGCGCCCGTACGTAGGCCGGCAGAATCTCCAACACGGCCCGTCCATCCTCACGTCTCACGTATCCCACCGGCGAGACCTCGTATGTCTCGCCGGCCTTCCTTGCGTTCTTTCTCATGCGAACCTCCCCCACTTGAGCTCGCGTCAGTGATGTCACTCTCAGTCACGTAGTAGGTCCCTCAAGTCCGGGGCCAATTCAAGACCAGGACCAGCAAGAGGATCCCCACGTTGATCAGAAAGCCGACGAGGCCTTTTTCCACCAGCTGCCCGCCCGTGCCGTCCCAGAAAAGCAGGATCACGACCGCCGACAGGATAGCCGACCCGACGAGCAGCGGCCTCCACCAATCGCCGCTCACGAAGAGCCCGATCCCGCTCGCGACAAACACCCCCATCGCCAGAGCGTAGAGCACACTCGCGAGCGCGCGCGTGGCTCCTTCGCCCACTATCGTCGTCAGCAGCCAGGATTCCCCGGTCCAGCCCATCTCCGGCTTGTACTCGACAAGCCCTTGACTCAGCACGACGGGCCAGAGATGCACCAGGCCGTGCAGGATGGTGAAAAAACCAAACAGTGTTCTAAGCATGCTATGCTCCCTATCTCACTTTCAGTGCTGCGTCGCCTTCTACGGCACCCGCGGCGACAGAAGCCGCCGAAGATGCAACGGGCTGCGTTTCAGATTCCTTACAGTGGGAGGGCTCCGGCTCTCGGTGATCAGCTTGATCCGTTCCGTCAGGACGTATTCCGGCAGAAACGGCTGAGATAAACGCGACGCTGACGCAGCGACCTCTCCGAGGTCTGGACGGATCCTCCGCAGAGCAGCGACTGGGTACGTCCAGAATCGGTGGTGGTCATTGTGGACCTCGTCGTGGGACAGCCAGGGGACCAGACCATCAGTGCGGACAACCCACTCGCCGTGAAACGTCGTCTTGCCAAATCCCGCGGGTGCCGAGAGGAGGGTGAGCTTCGGCTGACACCCCCGACCCACATGTCGGATCAACCTCCGGCGGCTCACCCAACTGGCCCGTTCCCGAGAAACGTAGGACTTGACCTCTAACAGCGCCAATGTCATCCTTATCCCTTCCTGCGCTGCACCATATCACGTCCCCCGGTCGGTGTCAAATGACAGCATGTCATCCGCGCCTCGCAGGCCCTGTACCAATGCCTCTTTGGAACGAGAGTTTCGACCCACTGTCGGGGAATGGTCCCCCAGAGCACTCCTATGTCCCGAGCTACGGTGGACGCTCAGAGACCTAGAGCGAAGCAAAGGCCCATGGAGACTACAGTGAACGCAGAGAGCACGAAGATCACCTCCGCCGCCCGCATTGACATCCAGCAGCCGACGTGATACGATGTTCGGACGAAGCCGCACACAGAGCCGGTGCGGCGTGACACGAATCCGTCCTTCTGCTCCGCCACGTCCGATCCTGTCTCGCCTCGACACGATCGGCAACGTGGCGAGCCGGGAAAGGTCAACGCATGCCCGTTACAGCCGGTGCCCTTCATCCCCACCGTGAGTCCGACGAGCAGCTCATCTCACTTCGCCGAAGGGCTGCCGAGCTCGAGAAGCTTCAGGCGATCAGCTACACCCTGGCACGGGTTGTGAGCTCGGATGAGACGCTTCGGCTCATCGTCGAGAGTCTCGTCTCCCTCGGGTACAGTTTTGCGGCGTTCCTGGCGCTCGATAACGAAAAGGGCGTGCTCTCCGACTACCTCGTGAGCACTGGCGGCAGCCCATTGACCGAGGAGGCGCAAGACCTCATCCCGGTCTCCGCCGAACTGCCCTTGAGTCTGGAAACACACCCTGCGGTCCGCTGCATCCGCACGCTTGAAGTCCAGATCTCACAGGATTTGGCCGCGATCACCACACCGGTTATCGAGGCCGAAGCTGCGCGCGCGGTCCAGCATGCGGCAGGCCTGAAATCAATCGCCGTGCTTCCGGTATTGGTGGGAGGCGAGCCCTTCGGCGTCTGGATCGCCGGCAGCAATGAGAAGGCGGCGCTAGACGCCGCCGATCTCCGCACCCTCACGACCTTCGCCAATCAGGCAGGCTTGACCATTGAGCGAGCCCAACTCTATGATCGTCTCTACCAGCGCACCGTCGCTCAGGAAGAGGCGCTCCGTGAGCTGAAGGAAGCCCAAGACCGTCTCATTCGATCCGAACGGCTTTCCTCGATGGGCCGCTTGGCTGCCAGCATCGCTCACGAAGTGAACAACCCTCTCCAGGCGGTGAGAACCTGCCTTGAACTCTCCCTGGAGGAGATTGAGCTGAACCGATCGGTGGATCGAGAGAACATTCGGATGGCTTGCCGCGAGATTGAACGAGTCACCCGTCTGATTCACAGGCTGAATAACCTCCAGCGGCCTGCCGGGCAGGAGCAGAGACCAGTAAGACTCAACGCGACCCTGCAGGAGGTGCTCACCCTGATGAGCAAACAGTTCGCCCGAGCAAAGGTGACTGTACAGACAGATCTGAGTGCGAACCTTCCCCCCGTGCTGGGCCATACCGACCAGCTTGCTCAAGTCTTTTTGAATCTCTCTCTGAACGCCCTTGAGGCCATGCCAGCCGGTGGCACCCTGTGGGTGACAACCACGTACACCGCCGATGCCTGGGTCAGTGTCTCCTTCACCGACACCGGCGTCGGGATCTCTCCCGAGGCGCGGTCCCACATCTTTGAACCGTTCTTCACCACCAAGACGAATGGGCTCGGATTGGGGCTGACCGTCTGCGTGACCATCCTGGAGGCCCACGGGGGAAAGCTCGAACTCCACACCCGCCCGCAAGACGGGACCTGCTGGGAGGTCCATCTCCCCGCCTACCTGGAGGCTGATGATCCATAGGCCGCACCATATCCTGATTGTCGACGACGACGGCCCCGTGCGCTGCTCGCTGCGAAAGGCTCTGGCCCAGGAGGACATCTCGATTTCGGAGGCCAGCAGCGGAAGACAGGCCCTCGGACTGCTCTCACGCACGTCCTTCGCCCTCGTCCTCACCGATATCAGAATGAGCCCCGTGGATGGGCTCGACCTGCTCGCGACAGTGTCCGAGCGCTGGCCGGAGACGGTCGTCATCCTGCTCACCGGGTACGCCTCGGTCCAGTCCGCCGTCGCAGCGCTTCGTCGCGGGGCACACGATTACCTCATCAAGCCAGTGTCTATCGCCGAAGTGCGTACCTGCGTCCGCCAGGGGTTGATCGAGCACCAAGAGAGGTCCCGTCGGCACGAACTACTCGGCGCGTTGCGCGAGGGGGTCCTGGAGTTGATGGGTGAGCCAGGTCCACAGCAGGCAGGGGCGCCACGCCAGACCGAATCTCAGTGCTTGACCTCAGGGAACTTGGTCATCGCAGTGTCCAAGCATCAGGTTACGGTCGCGGGAGAACAGGTCGAGGTGACGCCCACGGAGTTCCGGGTTCTCCTCAGTCTGGCTCGGCGCCAGGGCCAAGTCGTCCGGTACGGAGAACTGGCGCGCCAGGTGTATGGTCAAAGCTCCGGCACTGAAGATGCAAAACAGCTGCTCATGCCCCACATCAGCAACGTGCGACGGAAGCTGCGGTCGGCGGGCGATCAGACCGGTCGCATCGAAAACATCCGGGGCGTTGGCTACGTCTTCTCGGGCGCGGAGGAATAGGCCCGCTTCACCCTCTCTCGTGGATTGACCTCTCGACGATCCCCCCTTTGGGCCCTGCCCCTGGACCGGACCTCAAGCGAGCTGCAAGCATTCCTCAAGCACACCTCAAGGATTCCGCCCCCGCGACGGTGGGTGTCCGGGGGCGACGGTGGTATACTTGGGCGACACACCGTCTCGCGGACGGGTGCATACGCAGCCTGTTGACCCATCCCAGCCCGATCCCGCAGAAAGAGGCCGCCGCCTGGGGCGGCGCTCCTATGGTCTATGCGAGGTACACGATTCTATGGGACTTCCACTTGGACTGGTGCTCGGCCTCGGCCGCTACCTGACGACGAAGGTGCTGCAAGGCGAGCGTCGATTTCCGTTGGTGCTCATGCTGGAGCCCACGCACCGCTGCAACCTCTTCTGCGCCGGTTGCGGGCGAGTCAGAGAGTACAGCCACAAGCATGAGGTGGCGATGAGTGCTGAGGCGTGTCTGGCATCGGCCGACGAGGCGGATGCACCGGTCGTGGCGGTCAGTGGCGGCGAACCACTCCTCCATCCTGAGATCGAGCCTATCCTGGAGGGTCTCGTGGCTCAGGGCCGCTTCGTTTACCTCTGCACCAACGGCGTGCTCCTGCGCGACTCTCTTGACAAGCTTCCCCGCCACCCCTATTTCAGTCTCAACGTTCACCTGGATGGGCTGGCCGACGCGCACGATCACCTGACCGGTCGCCCTGGCACGTTCGACCTGGCCATGGAGGCAATAGCCGCTGCCAAAGACGCTGGGTTCCGTGTCTGCACGAACACCACCCTGTACAAGGGAACCGACCCGCAAGAGATCGTTGAGCTGCTCTCAAGACTGACCAACAGCGGCGTGGACGGGACGCTGCTCTCGCCGGGCTTCAGCTACGAAGCGGTAGAAGATGACTTGTTCCTCTCCGCGGAAGAGATCCACAGCACGTTCCAGACGCTCCTCCCGCGTCTGAAGCGCGCTCGACTGATGAACACCCCCCCGTACCGGGCGTTTCTTAAAGGAGAGAGGGAACTCCGGTGCAGCCCCTGGGGCAACCCCACGCGAACGCCGCAGGGCTGGAAACAGCCGTGTTATCTGTTGACCGACGGATACTGCCAGTCCTTCAGTCAGCTCATGGAGGAGACGGACTGGGAGCGATTCGAGAGCACTAGCGACCCGCGGTGCGCCAACTGCAAGGTCCACAGCGGGTATGAGACCTCTGCGGTCCTCGCCATGCTGCGTCCGTTACGGTGGCTGCGGGAGGGCCTATGGCTCGGCCAGCGTGGGTTGTGCCTGTGAAGCCCGAGCGGATTGGGATCGTTGGCGCGCTCCGCTGGGAAATACGCGGCGTCCTCAAGCAGCTTGATTCACGTCGAAGACTGCCCGTGAATGCCCTTTGCCTGTGGGAAGGCGATTTGGGCAGCCGAGCCGTTGTCGTGGCACAATGTGGTATCGGCAGAGTCCATGCTGAGAGGGCCTTGTCCGTGCTCGTGGATCGGTTCCACCTCTCGGCGCTCCTCTGCATTGGCTTCTGTGGCGCCACGTGCAAGACGTACCGACCGGGAGATGTCGTCCTTTGCTCCGCGGTCCACAGCGGAGAGGAGATAGCGGCCCGGGCCGAATGGGAGCGCGGCGAAAGCATCGAGTCCGACAAAGAACTGATACAACTTGGAGCAGACGTACTTCGCAGTGCCGGGATTCCATTCCACGTTGCCGTGGGGCTGACCGTCCCTCGGGTCATCCATGACCCTGATACGAAGGCGTATCTGGGCGAGACCCTGAAGGTCAACGTGCTGGACATGGAGAGCTACTGGATCGCACGCCGGGCCAGGGGGCGCGCGGGACGTGTGCTCATGGCGCGCGCTGTTAGCGACGCCGTGAGCCAATCGATACCAGGCCTCACGCAAGCCTTAGGCGTGCGACCGCAAGTTGGGTTTGGGGACACGGCGCTAGAGCTTCTCCGCCTTCCGCGCCAGGCCGCGGCCTTCCTCCACCTCGCCCGCGGTGCCCGCAAGGCGGCCAGGAACCTGGGGGCCTTCGTCCCGGCCTTCGTCCGCCGACTATAGACAGAGCGCTGGAGGCAGTGCCATGCCGAGCATAGACCGTTATGCGCTGGAGCGCGCCATCTCCCAGACTCGCGACCACCTATTGGAGCGACAGTCTCCGGAGGGCTACTGGGTCGCTGAGCTTGAGTCCGACGTCAGCGTCACCGCTGGTTACGTTCCGTTCATGCGTTACCTGGGCGTGAACGTGGGATCCCGTGGAAGGAAGGTCTCCAGAGTCCTCCTGAACGCCCAACTCCCTGAGGGCGGCTGGAGCAGCTACTGGGGCGGCCCGGGGAATCTCGACGTTTCCATACAGGCCTATTTGTCGCTCAAGCTACTGGGCCACCACGCTTCTGAGCCCTTCATGGAAAGAGCGCGAGCCTTCATACTCGACCAAGGAGGCATCGAGCGCTCCAATACGTTCACCAAGATCATGCTTGCCCTATTCGGTCAGTATGCCTGGGATCGTCTGCCCTCCCTGCCACCGGAGCTGATGCTGCTGCCGACCTGGTCTCCGATTACCATCTATGACTGCGCCAGCTGGGCGCGGGCGACGATCGTGGCACTGACCGTCATCATCGCTCATCAACCTGTCCATCCGCTGTCTGAGACAGAGGGGCTCCAAGAACTCCTTTTGGAACCTACCGCCGAGGCGAAACCTGCGAGGCCCGCGCTCGGGAGCTGGGAGAGCGGCTTTCTGGCCCTGGATCGCTTGCTCAAGGTGTGGGAGAGGATACCGTACAAGCCGGCGCGCCGGCGTGCTCTAAGAGAGGCAGAGCGCTGGATTCTGGCGCACCAGGACAGCGACGGGAGCTGGGGCGGCATCATGTTGCCCTGGGTCTACTCGCTCGTGGCTCTGAAATGCATGGGACACGCCAACGACGCCCCCGCCATGAGCAGAGGCCTCCAGGGCCTGGAGACCTTCATCGTTGATGCAGACGACACCATGCGCCTGCAACCCGCCGTGTCGCCGGTGTGGGACACAGCGTATTCCACCATCGCTCTGCGCGAGGCAGGCCTGGACCCGGACCACCCGGCCCTTGTGAGGGCAGCCACGTGGCTGCTTGGAAAGCAAGTCACAAGCGAAGGCGACTGGCAGGTTAAGGTATCCCACGCCAAGCCGGGCGGATGGGCCTTCGAGTTCGAAAACAATCGCTACCCCGACGTCGATGATTCGGTCCTGGTGCCCATGGCGCTTCTCGCGGTCGAGACGCCCAGCCAGGATCAGAAGCGCCGGGCGATCGCCCGCGCCGTAGACTGGGTCCTGAATATGCAGAGCAGGAACGGCGGCTGGGCGGCCTTCGACGTCGACAACGATATGGAGATGCTGAGCCATATTCCCTTCGCCGACTTCATGACTCCTCTGGACCCGGTCAGCGTCGACGTCACGGCCCATGTGGTCGAGCTGCTGGCCCGTCTCGAGGTCGAACCGACCCATCCGGCTCTCCAGCGCGCGATGGCCTACCTCCGCGGTGAGCAGGAGGAGAGCGGCGCTTGGTTCGGCCGCTGGGGGGTCAACTACGTCTACGGCACCTCGGCAGTGCTGATGGCACTGCGACAGGCGGGAGAGGGACCACGGGAACCTACGATACTCCAGGCAGTGCGGTGGCTCAAGGAACGCCAGAACCCGGACGGAGGTTGGGGAGAGTCTTGCCAATCCTATGAGGACGAGAGCCTGCAGGGCATTGGCCCCAGCACGGCCTCACAGACGGCCTGGGCACTCCTCGGCCTCTTGGCCGCTGGGGACGTCGATGACGCCGCGGTCCGCCGAGGAGTTGCCCACTTGCTTGACACGCAGCTCGGTGACGGTCGCTGGGATGAACCCTACTACACAGGCACCGGCTTCCCCGGTGCCTTCTATCTCAAGTACCATATGTATCCGATATACTTTCCGCTCCTGGCCCTGGCGCGGTACAAGAGAATGACTGAGGGAGGCGAGATATGACCATGCCCGAACCCGCCGCTGAGCCCCGCATTGGCGCAATCGCTCCAGCGGACCGTGTACTTCTGCTTCCTCACTGCCTTCGCCCGAGCGAAACGTGCCCTGGCAAGCACTCGAAGGAAGGCCTCGTCTGCCCGGAGGATTGCTCGTTGCCATGCGCCATCCGCGTTCTGAGAGAAGCGGCTCTGGAGTACGGCTACAAAGGCGTCTGCGTCGCACCGGGCGGCTCCATGGTGCTCAGGTTTGTCGAGCAGATGGCGCCCCTGGCAATCGTCGCAGTCGCGTGCGAGAAGGAGCTTGAGCTGGGGGTGACGGGAGTCCGGGAACTGGTCGCCGCGCAGCGGATCTCAATGCCCGTAATCGAGGTCGTGCCGCTGACCAAGGAGGGGTGCGTAGACACCGAGGTCGACATTGAGAACGCCTTGAGCATCCTCAACTCGTTCGCCTCGGCCTCACACCCGCCTTCCTCGCACCCCGTCTAGAACAGCTCGAGTGGTGCCCGCACCTGAAGACGCTCACACGCCGAACACCCAGGGGCCTATGTGCTGAGTTCTTCTCACCCTCGGTCATCCAGGCATAGGCTCGGTGTTCGGTCCCGTTCAGCGGCCTGGATGGATGGAGAGCCCGACTATCCATCCCTCGAGCGTATGCTTGCCACGTATGCCTGTCACGTAAGCCTGTCTCAGATGGTCAGTACGCGGGCGCCAACGGTCTCCAATCGGTGAACAGTTCCGCGACACGTCGTTAGCGCACCCCGGCGTTCCTGCAGACGTTTTGGAGAGGAAACCGTCGAAGCGACGCTGATCGAGTGCCCAGCGCCGTTCGCTGGGTGTATCTGGATCAAGGAGCGGCTTGCGCGGCGGAACCCTCTGGGATGGTTCGCCCGCTGGGTTTCGACACGACCCCTCGCTTCGCTCAACCTCTACTCAACCGACGAGCATGGGCGCTTGCTTGCCAAGAGTCTGCCCGTAGATCCGGGTCAGTCGCCGGACCGGTGCGATGCACCAGGTGGGGGCGACAACTCGTGCTGGCACCTCGTACACCGCTTCGGTTTGTCAGGCCGTGGCAGTTTGCGTCTACTGACGCCCGACCTCCTAGAGCCCGCACACGACAAGGAATAGAACGATGAGCCTCTCTCGATTGAAGCAAGTCCTCCCAAGTCTGGCAGTAGGCAGCACGATCCTTTTCGGCCTCCTCCTGCTCCTGACTGGAACCGCTCGCACGGGCCGCCTCGGCACCGACTCCGTCTTTGCGGCGCCGGCGGGCACCGGCGACTGCTCCCAGGCTTCCCCTTGCGACCTGCACACGGCCGTGGCCGCGGTGCCGGACGGGGGGACTGTGTACCTGGCGGAGGGGGCCTACACCGGCACTGGCCATGCCGTGATTTCTCTCACCCAGAACATCACTGTGTTCGGCGGTTGGGACGGCACGACGACCGTTCCACCCCTGCGGGATGCCGACACGTATACCACGATCATCGACGGCGAAAAGATGCGTCGCTGCATCCATGCCGACGGGCCCGCATCCGTTCTGATAGAGGGACTCACCGTCGCCCGTGGAACCGTCATGTCGACCACCTCGACAGGGTGGAATGGAGCCGGTCTCTACTGAGAGGCCGCCACGGTCACCCTCCGTGCCGTCAACGTCTACAGCAGCGTGGTGGACGTGTACGACGTCGCCGACTCCCAGGCCTATGGAGGCGGGGTCGCGATCGATGGAGGCAAGCTCGTAGTGGAAGACTGCGCCTTCCGCTGGAACAGTGTCTGGGCCCGAAGCATGACGTTCGGCGGCGGGCTCTCGCTATCCGGCACGTTGACCGCTACGGTGACCCGTTCGCTCTTCCAGGACAATGACGCGTGGCAAGGCGGAAGGAGGTCACCCATTGAAGAGAATCACCGCGTTCGTCGGCAGCGCCCGCCGCAAGCACACGTACGACGCGGTCGTCCGATTGCTCGACGGCGTTCAGTCCAGGAGCGACACAGAGATCGAGTAGGAGATCGTCCGCCTGAGCGACCAGCATCTGGAGATCTGTCGAGGCTGCAAGGCCTGCTGCGATCACGGCGAGGAGCTCTGTCCGCTGAAGGACGACCGGGACCTCCTCATCGGCAAGATGATGGCCTCGGACGGCGTCGTTTTCGCCACGCCCAACTACTCTTTCCAGGTATCGGGGCATACGAAGGTCTTCCTGGACAGGCTCGGGTTTGTTTTTCACCGCCCCCGTTTCTTCGGTAGGGCCTTGACATCCATCGTCGCCCCGGGCGTCTACGGCGGCAAAAAGATCGTCCGCTATCTGGACTTCGTCGGCAACGGGCTCGGCTTCAACACCGTAAAGGGACGCTGCATCACGACCCTCGAACCTATGACGGAGAAGCACAAGCACAAGAACGACCAGGCTTTGACGGAGCTGGCACGGCAGTATCGTGCCGTCCTGGAGGGGCCTCGCTACCCATCGCCCAGCCTGATGGATCTGATGACCTTCAGGATGTCCCGCACTAGGATGAGACTCATGCTCGACGAGAGCTACCGCGACTACGTCACCTACCGGGATAAGGGCTGGTTCGAGTCCGACTTCTACTATGCCACCCCACTCGGCCCTCTCAAGCGGGGGGCCGGCGTGCTGTTCGACGCCGCGTCCAGGATGATGACGGGAGCCGCGTAGCCGCGGCCCTTCACATCCCCGGCATCGGTCTTGAGTCGGCATGTGAACGAGCATCACGCGTCAAACGGAGCCCCCTATCAGGTCACCGCGCCAGCGCCACTCCCAGTCCCTCGATCTCCCTGCTCAATCCGTTTCAGGGCCGGTACGAAGCACCCGCTGACACCCATCAGAACGCAGAGCGTGCCCGCGGTGAGAAACCAGACCTGAATCCCCAGGTGGGCAGCTACCGGGGCAGCAACCATCAGCCCCACGGGCGCCATACCGCCACCTACACTGCTAAGAAGCGTCAGGACCCGGGCCTGCATGTCCGGTTCGACAGCGGACTGGATCACTGCGAAGAAGGGCCCCATCGTCATCGAATTCATCAGTCCAACGAGGAGGACACCTCCGAGGGCCATCGACAGCCCCGAGGCCGGCGCCAGCGCGATGGTCAGCGCACCGACACCCATACCCACCAAACCCATCATCGACGTTAGAATCTTCTGCCGGAAGCCACCCCAAACGCCCAGCACCAATCCCCCTGCAATCGTCCCTATCCCCATGGCGGACTCGACCCACCCAAGCTGAACCGCGCCCCCATCGAACGTCGTCTTTACCAGGAGAGGAAGTAAGGAGAAAGCCGGGATGATCGTGAAATTGATAACCACTGTCATCAACCCTACGATCACCAAGCCTCGACGACTCACCAAGTAGCGCGACCCCGCACGGAAATCCTCCCATAGTATGGACACCTGATTCTTCCCGTGCCCTGCCTGCTGGCACCGATCCGGTTGTGGAACGGATATCCATAGCAGAGGGACAACGGCAAGTACGGCCGTGCAGACATCGATAGCCAGAATGCCCTGGAGTGACAGGAGGCCCAGGAGCACGGCGCCCAGAGGAGCGGCAAGCACGTTCAGCCCGCCATTCAGCATCTGATTGAGTCCCTGAATGCGGGTCAAGTGTTCGATGGGCACCATCAGCGACGCAGACGCATTCATGGCGTTCCCGTGGAAGCTGCTACTCAAGGACCGTATGAGCATGACGACATAGATGTGCCAGATGCTCGCGGCATCCAGCGCGAAAAGGACCGCGAGCAACACAGTCGCCGCGGTGATGGACAAGTCTGCAAGAATCATCGTCCGACGGCGGTCCCAGCGGTCCACCAAGGTGCCCACGAACGGCCCCAACAGGACCTGAGGCAGCGTCCCAACGAGCGAGGCGGTTGCCAGGACCGTAGCGGAGCCTGTCTCCACCGTCAGGTACCAGATCAATGAGAACTGGACGAGCTGGCTGCCCAGGATGGACAGGGCCTGTCCGCCCCAGATCGTGAAAAACGGGGCTTTCCACCGTCTGCTATCGGCCACCGAGAACCGCGAAGCCGCGGCAACGCCTTGCTTCAACATCGTGTCTCTCCTTGCGGACACGGGGTGTCCGCGATCGTGTCCCAGCGTCCCCGCAGCCTTCCACGCGTGCGCCGCTGCCGAGGGCTCAGTTCAGCGGCCGAGGGTCATCTCAAGGGCGGCTTTTCCACGTGCATCGTATAAGCAAGCCGCCTGCCCAGAAAAGTCTTCTCCACAAAACCGGCGGCCTCAGCTGCGCGTACCACCGAGTCACGACCCTGGAAGTGCGGATCGAAGATCACCTCGGTGATCGACAGCAGCCCGCCGGGATTCAGCGCCCTGTAGATCTCCTCCAGTGCCGCCAACTGGTTCGGAATCTCGCCCAGGACACTGACAAGTACAGCCCGGTCGAACGCGTTCTCCGGCAAGCGCCCCTCGCCAAGTTCAGCCTGTATGTAGCACACATTCTCCAATCCGGCTGCCTCGACCTTCTGTCGGGCGCGCGAGATCATGCCCTCCTGTACGTCGAGAGCTGTCACTTGGCCCCCGGCGCCGACGGCGCGCCCCAGCGGGACGGTGACTCGCCCAGGGCCGCATCCGGCATCCAGGACTCGCATACCCGGCTCGATGCCCAAGTGGTCGACGATGTACCGGGCGCGATTGACCCGCGTGAAGGGGTTGTCCAATTCCACCATCCAGCCGAGCCACGATGGACACGGGAGCGCTTGACGATGAGAGAAGATGCGCCAGATCAAGCCCACCAGACCAGCGAGCACTACAACACCAAGAGCAATGTAAGCTGCAGCCGTCATCACACTACCTCCTGAGAGAATGGAGCCAACACCATGCCCTGCCCGTGCGGGACACCCCCGTGGGAATTGCTAGAAACCCTGCTCCAGAAGCCAGGCCGAAAGGGCCTCCTCGCGGCGACTGCCCTCACGACCGTTTCCCACGTATGCCCCTAGCCGTCTCTCGGCGACGATCCGGCCGTCCAGCATGAAGAGCACCCGTTCTGTGCGAGCTGCGACCTTCACGTTGTGGGTCACCAGGAGGATCGTCGTTCCCGATCGATTGATGTCGGCCAGAAGATCCATGATCTCTCCAGCGGCCTTGGAGTTGAGCGCGCCCGTGGGTTCGTCTCCAAAGACGATCGAGGGGTTGTTGATCAGCGCCCGGCAGATGCCCACCCGCTGCAGCTGCCCCCCGGAGGCCTGGGTCACATCGTTGTCCGCCAGCTCGTCGATGCCCACTTTCTCCATCAGCGCGGTCGCGCGCTGATTGACCGCTTTCCTGCCGCCGTTCCGTGCCAGGTACCCGGGCAGGACGACGTTGTCGAAGATGGAGAGGTTCTTGAGCAGGTGAATGTGCTGAAAGACAAACCCCATATCTGTCAAACGCAAGTCCGACAGTGCTTCCTCCGAGAGGTCCGCCAGCTCCGAACCATCCAGTTTCACGCTGCCCGACGTCATCCTGTCCATCCCGCTGATCGTATAGAGAAGCGTTGACTTCCCCGATCCTGACGGCCCCATGACGGACACGAACTCGCCTCGTCTGATTTGCAGGTCGACGTCCTTCAGCACCCGCTGCACGTTGTCCTTCCCCAGCACGAAGCTCTTGTTGAGTCCCCTAGATTTCAGTAGAACGTTCATTCCCCTCTCCTTATCACTCCACGATCATCTCGGCGATATTGGTCTCTTTGATGCCCCTGATGCTCAGCAGCGTGGTGAGGCTGACCGCCAGCATCAAGAACGAGGGCAGCAGTACGTAAGCCCGGATCGGATCAATCACGAATCTGATCTGCGAGGCCCCCATCAAAGCCCAGAGACTGCTCACAAGACGCTGGCCCAACGTGTTCGAGAAGACCGTCCCCAGCGCAATGCCCAGGCCCAGCAGGAGCAGCGCCCGGCTCAGGTACTGGACCCGGATGTCGCGCAGCGAGAAGCCCATACTCCTCATAATGGCAATCTGCGAGCTGTCCTTGCTGATCAGCATCGTCAAGAAAAGCGATGTGATTAGTGCCGCCACGCACAGCCCGACTCCAACCGCCACCACCGTCACCTTCCTCAGCTGCGCGATCGTATTGCCGAGCGTCTGGCTCAGGTACCCTTCCAGATCGGTGACCCTGGCGGGATGGAAGGTTTCGGCATACTCCTGCACCTTCGCATCGATGCTGCTGCCCTCGGTCACGTCCAAGCTGACGGCCCGCCAGAGCACCTTCTCCGGGTCGTACGGCAGCACCGCCTTCGCCGTTCTTCCTCCATTCGTCACGTCCTGGTAGATGCCGCTGACCCGCATCTCTCGCTTCTGACCGTCCACGATGAGGACCAGTCTATGGCCAACCCCTTTGTCCATCTCGCGGGCGTTCAAGGAGGAGAGCGCCATCTCGTTCCTCAACTGCGGCGCTTTCCCCTCTACATAGTCCAGTGGGAAGATCGAGAAGTCTCCCGTCTGGATGCTGAGGGTCTCCTCGGCTCCATCGTCCCCTACCATCGTGAACTGGGCTGTCACCAGAGGCGAGTACTTGTCAACGTCCGGGTCGCTCTCCACGTACGCCAGCAAGCGCTCGAACCGTTGGGCCATGTCATCGGACTGCCGCAGATCGATGCGCATATCGCTCTGTCCAATCCCCATATAGGAGATGAACGAAGGGGACTGGATGGTGGTGAGAAAGTGCACCGGGACGATGATGACGAAGGCGCAGAAGAGGAAGACGAAGCATAGTAGCCCAAACAACCTATACCTCTGCAGCACATCCCTGAGCCCGAGGAAGACGTTGACGCCAAATGGGCCGCTGTTCCTCAGACTGAGCACCTGGAGGTGTCCCGCTGGCCGGCGCAAGTCTCCCGAATGGAGGGCCTCCACGGCCGTGATCCGTCTCAGCCTGCGCAGGATGATGGCGCACGAGATCACAACCATCAGCCCCATGCCGCCCGCGGCTAGCATAGGCACCGCCCACCCAAGGATGCCTTTATGAGCCTGGCCCATGTAGAGCATCACGTTGGCGGATAGGAGTGGATTCAGATAGAGCGAGGCCAGATACCCTGCCGTGGACCCCACAACGCCGATGACGACGTATTTCGTGAGATAGATCCGGCCGATGTCCCGCCTCCCCACCCCGATCGCCTTCATCACGCCGATCTCCTTGACGTCCTCCTCCATCGTTGCCAGGATGGTGAATCGAAGACAGAGGATGGCGATGACCATGAGCAGCAGGCTCAGCACAATCACCACGCCGGCTACGATCCCGTCCGAAAGACCGTTGAGGGTCATGAAGAGATTCCGGTCGACCGAGGTCCCCTTCTTGGGCAGGCCGGATGAGGCATAGGCCTCGCCAAAGGCACCTGCTTGTCCCGGGTCTCGTAGACGGAACTCGATCAGGTACTCGGTCTCCGCGAAGTGCTCGTGGAGCGCAGACAGATCCTTCTCGTGGACAAGGAAGCGCTTCGAGTGCACAATGGCGGGGTTCATCTGCGCGTCCCGCACGAAGGCGGCCACGCGGAAGCTCCGGTCAAAACCTCCATCGGCGACCCTGATCGTATCGCCCAGTCTCAGCCCGTCCCTTTCGCGGTAGTAGATGGGCACCGCGACCTCCCCGGGTGCGACCTCGATCACTTGATTGTCGAGATCCAGCAGAAAGTCAAACTGGGGATTCTGACTCACGAAGCTGACGTCCATGATGGTGTTCGTCTCGGGGGTCTCCGCACTCCCCACGTAGAGGGCGGAGCCGTCGACGGTGACCATCTCCATCGTTTGCTGTTCCTCCACCATCTCGTTGGCCGCCGCCCACTCATCAATCTCCGTCCGGTCGATCTCCCCCGCGTGCATCTGGACGAAATGGGGCGCTCTTGATGCCTCGAACAGCGCATCGAGGGCGCCGCTCAGCTCCATGATGAGGTTTGAGCCGCTGGCCACCAGTAAGGCCGACAGGACGACGAAGGCAAACACCACCACCGCCACCATTGTCTTCCTTGAGAGGTCTCTTCTTAGTATTCGAGCGACTATCATACGCCCTACCTTCCTCCGTCTCCCGCGTCACACGGCTGCTTCGCTTAAAACGTCGGGCCCGTTGCACGGTGGTCGCCGCGCCGCGAGCAGAGCCTCAGTACCGTCTTAGCGTATCACAAATACCCCCTCGGCGCGCGGGTCATCTGGAGAGTGCTCAACCTGGCTGGGCAGCCCGTCCCCGGCCTGGTCACGTGACCAGGGTGAGTGGTGGGCGAGTTCCTGGGACGATTGAGGTGCAGGCTGCGGGCCACCATGCGGACAGAGCATGCGCCGGCGGTCACAGTATCCTGGGGCCCGAAGCAGATGAGAGTTTCGGAATGTGGATCTTGGGAGTACGTCCCGGCATTCTCCCTCTCATTCCACAAGCTGCAGCCCCTCTATTGACAATTCACACATAGTAGCGTATACTTTGAGCGTTCTCAGGGCACTGAGCCTTGAAGGGTTGGTTATTCTTCTCTGAGGACCGGGCTCGCTGGCTGGATCTCGGTCACGGACACCATCTTGAACCTGCACCCGGGCAGGTCGCCCGCCGCGGGCCAGAATGAAAGACAACTGATGCAGATCGATATCCTTGGAGCTGAATCAAGGGGCGTGCGCGGGCTCTCCTGCGTGGTGGAGGCCGCCGGCCGCACCATACTCATCGATCCCGGACTCGCCCTCGGCTACGAGCGCCACGGCTTGCTTCCCCACCCGGCCCAGGTCGCCGTCGGTGAACGTGTACGTTGGAAGATCATGAGGGCCCTGGAGCGCGCCAGTGATGTCGTCATCAGCCACCTCCACGGAGACCACGTGCCGCTCCCCGACGCCAACCCCTACCAGCTGAGTGCGCGGCGAGTGGCACCTCTCTGTCAGGAGACCCGGTTCTGGGTCAAGGGCGACAGAGGCCTCTCCTCGCATATGATCGACCGCCGCGCGGGCCTGAGCAAGGCCCTGCGCAGGGATCTGCCGAGCGCCGATGGCCGGAACGAAGGCCCTCTGAGCTTCTCCTCCCCGGTACCCCATGGGCAGCCCGACACACATCTGGGTGCGGTGATGATGACCCGCATCGAGGACGCCGGGACGGTCTTCGTCCACGGGTCCGACATCCAGCTTCTTGATGCCGAGGCAGTCTCGTTGATTCTGGCGTGGGCACCCGACATCGCTCTGGTCGGTGGGCCACCGCTCTATCTCTCTGGCCTGATGGGTCCGAGCCTCCGCCAGCGCGCATTCCAGAACGCAGCGCGATTGGCACGCCGCGTCGACACGCTGATCCTCGACCATCACCTGCTGCGCTGCGAGGAGGGCCTCAGTTGGCTCGATCGACTGTCGTCGGCGACACGTCGCTTGGTGATCTGCGCAGCCGACTACATGAAGAGACCAAGGCACCTGCTGGAGGCACGACGGGATGCACTGTACCGGGAGATGCCCGTCCCGTCGGGTTGGCACAAGGCCTATGCCCGGGGCGAGGTTAGCACGGATGGCTACCGACGATACGTCGATCGGTGCGCGTGAGTCCGGGCTGTGTCCCGGTCACCATCCTCCCGCGGCCGCCTTGGTAGAGGGAGGATTTCGAGAACCAAGGACGGCCAGACCGCTGGCCATCCTTGGTCGACGCAAGAGAGAGAACGTCATCCACGCGGTCCCACAGATCGCGAACGAAGCGCAGCGCGTAGCAGCAACGACGAAATCAAGGATTCGGTAAGACATGAATCATGCATGCGACCACGCCGAAGAATGCGCACTCGGTTCGCAGGCCGGTTCGCCTGCTCCGCTAATCTCCACCGCCTTCGGACGGTTCACGGGCTTTATGGGCCGGCAGAAACGGAATTATCGCGTGGCCGTCACACGGTCCGCGTTCGGCAGCTTCCTCTTTAATCTGACCGGTCAGTACGATTCCATCTATACCGTCGCGCTCGGGGCCGGGTCGGTCGAGCTGGGGACGGTCAACAGCATTGGAAACGCCGTCGCCGCCGCCATAGCCGTCCCTGTTGGCTGGCTGGCGGACCGTTACGGCTTCAAGCGCCTGTATGTCTTGGGCACAGGATTGCTGGCTGGCGTGGCCCTGATCTACGCCCTGGCCTCGAGCTGGGAAGCCATCGTGGCCGCGATGATTCTCTACGCGGTCGCTATGCGGCTGACCGGGACAGGATGCAGCGTCATCAGCGCCGACTCCGTGCACAACGAGGACCGGGTGACGGCACAGAACATCTGCGCCGCGTTCAGCTCGATCCTGTCTATGATCGCTCCCCTGGCCGCCGCTCCTATGGTGACGGCCTTTGGAGGCATGAATGCCCAGGGCATACGCCCCCTCTATTACGTTCGCTTTGCAGGCTATGGTCTTGTCCTGCTCTTCGTGGCCGTTCAAACGCGGGACATCAGCACCACGCACCAAGGAAAGGTCAGTGCTGGTTTGGGAGACGCCTTCAAGCAACTCCTCCAAGGCGGTGACCATCTGGGCAAATGGATTCTCATCTCTGCCCTGACGTCGCTGCCTATGGCGATGACGCCCCCGTTTCTACAGGTCTTCGCCCACGAGATAAAGGGCGCAGATCAATACGTATTGGGCGCCATGGGTACGGCAACCATCCTGGCGCGTCTGGTCTTTGGTGTACCCTTCGGACGGCTGGCGGACCGGATTGGGCGCAAGAAGGCCATTTACGTCCTCACCCCGCTCTGGTATGCCTCCCACTTGCTCTTGATCGTCTCTCCCGGCCCCATCACACTGATCCTGGCTGGAGCCCTCTGGACGTTCTACTACATCAACTCGGGCGTGACCGGGGCCATGATGCTGGAGATCGTTCCGCTGGACGAGATCGGGAAGTGGAGCGGGCTGCAGGGTCTCTTCCGCGGGTTGGTCACCATCCCGGCTCCCATCTTGGGTGGGCTGATCTGGCAGAAGCTGGGCCCCGCATACGTCTTCCTCGTGCCCTTGGTGGTTGATCTGCTGATCCGCATGCCTCTTCTGATGAGTGTCCCGGAGACCTTGAATCTGGGCCAGCAGTCACCCGGAGGCAGGTCCGCAGATCGGAGCTAGCCCGGGTCTCGCCGCGGGAGCGGTTCACACAAAGATCGCGTGAAGAGGATGCTGATCCTCTTCACGCGATTCACGGTTTCGCATTCCTCCCCTACTAAGAAACTGTCATCGGCTGAGCCGGGATGGGCGCATTCGCACCATTGGCTTGTCGGTCTTGGTGTCTCAACTAGCGCTGCCTCTACAGCGGAGCACAAGTTTCTTCCATTTCAGAGTGGCGTGCGTGCGCGCCATGGACTTTCTCGCAAGGGATGCCGTGCCTTGC
>CAZIWL010000066.1:19291-22744 GCA_964542755.1 uncultured Anaerolineales bacterium | reverse complement strand
CGATCAACGTCTGGGAACGGTAAAGACGGCGATGTTCAGCAGGATCAAGTAGACGAGGGAAAACGAATGGAAAGACAGACGGACGTAAGGACCACACAAGTCTCGCCCGCCTTTGTCGTGCGGGACACCGCTGACCACGATCTCTGGGGCACAGTCCTCAGTCAGCTGGATGAAGTTGCCGAAAACCTAGACCTCGATCCAGGTATCCACGCCATCCTCCGCCAACCGGAGCGGGAATTGACGGTCTCTGTTCCGGTAGTGATGGACGATGGTCATATCGAGGTCTTCACCGGATACCGTATCCAGCACTCGAGCGCCCGTGGACCGTGCAAGGGCGGCATCCGCTACCACCCCGCGGTGAACCTCAATGAGGTACGGGCGTTGGCGGCGCTGATGACGTGGAAATGCGCCGTGGTCAACATCCCCTACGGCGGGGCCAAGGGCGGGGTGCAGTGTGAACCGCATGAGCTTTCGCAGGACGAACTCTGCCGCATGACACGGCGTTTCACCGCCATGATCATGCCCATCATCGGTTCCCGCCGTGACATCCCTGCCCCTGACGTCAACACGAATCCACAGGTAATGGCGTGGATCACGGATACGGTCAGCATGCTGGAACGGAAGACCGTCATCGACATTGTGACGGGCAAGCCAATTGCGTTGGGCGGATCCAAGGGAAGGACCGAGGCGACCGGACGGGGCGTCGCCATCACCACCCTTGAGCTCCTCAAGCGCAAGGGGATCGACCCGACCAACACACGGGTTGCGGTACAGGGCTACGGCAACGTCGGATCCCATGCCGCGACGATCCTGGCCGGGATGGGCTGCCAGATCGTCGCTGTCAGCGACGTGACAGGTGGGCTCTTCAAGGACGACGGCTTGGACATCTCAGCGATCAACGAGCACGTCACGGAACACCCGAAGGGGCTGTTGGAAGGTTACGAGGGCCCCGGCGTGGACCACATCGACAATGATGAACTTCTGACCAGCGATGTTGACGTCTTGATCCCGGCGGCGCTTGAGCATCAGATTCGGGCCGACAATGCCCATGAGATCCGTGCATCTATGATTGTGGAGGGCGCTAACGGGCCCACAACGCGAGACGCCGACAGCATACTGACGGATCGGGGCTCCATCGTAGTTCCCGACATCCTCGCCAATGCCGGCGGGGTCGTCGTCAGCTACTTCGAGTGGGTTCAGGATCTCCAGTGCTACTTCTGGGACGAGAAAGAGGTCAACGACAACCTGAAGCGTATCATGATCCGCAGCTTCAAAGAGGTCTGGGACTTCAGCCACGAGAAGGACGTCCCCATGCGCCTCGGTGCCTACATGCTGGCGGTCGATCGGGTCGCCGGTGCCGTACAGTCCCGGGGAGTCTTCCCATAACCCATCTTCCCCCTCCTTCGGCGGCGAGACGGGATCGCCAAAGGAGGGGGATTGCTATCGTTCGCGGCTACTCGTGCTTGCCCGCCGTGTTCCGACTCTCGCAATGGGCGCTCGCTGCTGCACGCTCTTCGATGCGCCGTTCCTCTCCTTCTGATCCGAATCATCACCTGATCGTCGGTAGCGAGAACTACCCCCATCCTCCTCGTAGGCACCTCCACCTGCGACCGGTGAGCAATCCCAGTGGTCCTCAACGACCTGACCAGGGCCCAACCCCATGCCTGACACTCCATGTGCTTGTGGGGTGTCCCCAGTCCAGCTCGACCTAAGCGCGGCGTGCAGCTGACACTCTATGTATTTGTGGGGTAATATCCGTTCCCTTGGCGTTCTTTGCGGTTGTTGCCATCCGTTCCGTCCAGCGGACAAGGTGGAGGGCCAGGCAGGCCCGCCAGCTTGACGCGTACCACTCTGGGCCCTTCGTGTCCTTCGTCGTCTCCACCCCACCCCTCTCGGGTGCACTAGCCAGTTATCGCCCCAACCAGTGCGATGCACCTTTTAGGTGCGTTGCACCTAACGAGCGTATGTCTGCCTCGTATGCCAGTCACGACGGGTCAGTACACTGGCGCCAACGGTTTCCAATCGGCGACCATCTCCGCGACAAGTCGTTAGCGCACCCACCCTTCCCACAACGGTTGCTAACCTTCTGAAGCGTGGTATAATCTCTGATCGTCGTTGTGGGAGTCCCACAAATAACCTGGCTGATTCGCTGTAGCTTGTTCTGGGAAACTTGATCATGGATCTAATAGAATCACTTAATCGTCAATTGGAGCGCAACTCGAACATCCCCGAGCTCAGCCCGGGCGACTCCGTCAAGGTCTACGTCCGCATCGTCGAGGGACAGCGTGAGCGCGTACAGGCCTTCCAGGGTACGATCATCCGTGTCCGCGGATCGGGGGTTTCGACCACCTTCACCGTAAGGCGTGTCGCTGCCCACGGCATCGGGGTTGAGCGGACCTTCCTGCTCCATTCGCCGCGCGTCGACAGGGTAGAGGTTCTGCGTCGAGCGCACGTACGGCGTGCCAGGCTCTACTACCTGCGGGACAGAAAGGGAAAAGCGGCACGTTTGCGCGAGAAGCGGGGCTAGCGACTCCGTTCTCTCAACGCGGTATAACGGGCGTAGGGTCTCACCAGTCCCTACGCCTATTTTTGTGCTACAACAGCACGACTAGTGGTACAATAGCATATCGAGGCAAATGAACCGCGGACGCTTCACACCAGCTTTTCCGC
Organism: uncultured Anaerolineales bacterium; assembly: GCA_964542755.1. Lineage (GTDB taxonomy): Bacteria > Chloroflexota > Anaerolineae > B4-G1 > B4-G1 > SKLM01. The sequence goes on along the minus strand of CAZIWL010000066.1, from coordinate 20,074 downwards.
CGCGTCCGATCATCGCTCACGAGGCGCCCATCCCGCTATGAGCACACCCATCATCGGCGTCACGGGCTACGCGGACCGTTCAGCGCGGCCACCCAACATCTCCATCTTTGCCCTGTCGCGGACCTATGTCAGGGCCGTCGCGGTCTGTGGAGGCACGCCGCTTGTCATCCCCCCTTACTTGGAGGATAACCAGCTCCGAGACCTCCTCGGCGGCCTCGACGGCGTGATCCTCTCGGGAGGCGGCGACATTCACCCTTCATCGTACGCCGAGCCGGATAGCGGCCTGCTCTGGCGCGTCGATCGGGAGAGGGACCGCTCAGAACTGTCCTTGGCGCACTCGGTCCTAAAGACTGATCTTCCTGTGCTCGCCATCTGCCGCGGGATTCAGGTGCTCAACGTCGCGGCTGGCGGGTCCCTCATCCAGGATATCCCCACAGCGCTGGCCCATGCCCTTTCCCACAGCTGCGTTGCCGGGCGCCCCCTCCCCGACGTCGCCCACATCGTGAGTGTCGTCCCGGACACGCGGCTCGCTAGCCTCGTCGGAGCAGGCCGTCTTGGGGTCAACAGCGCCCACCATCAGGCGGTCGACAACGTGGGCCATGATCTCGTGGTCACCGCCCGCGCTCCCGACGGCATCATCGAAGGACTGGAATCACGCGAGCATCGTTTCTGCGTTGGCGTGCAGTGGCACCCCGAGGCTATGTTGGATAGCGCCCCTGGCATGCGTGGGCTCTTTGAGGGACTGATCGAAGCATCTCGGGCCTGATGCGCACGCGCATCCTC
>CAZIWL010000066.1:0-19191 GCA_964542755.1 uncultured Anaerolineales bacterium | reverse complement strand
CGCGCGGCGCACCTTCTGGGTTGCCGAGGGGACGACTGGCGGCCTGCGGGAATTGCAGGCCCGGCTCCGCACCCAGTCCGACCATGCCGCGATCTGGGTGGAAGAAGGGCTGTGGCACGACGTACGGGCACTGGAGCAGGCCGCCGACCGATTTGAGACCGAGGTCTACACGCCGACCCGCGCCGTTTTTGGGTTTGAATGGACACCCGGCATCGACGCCGATCCCAGGATCCAGATCCTCCACGTTGCCAGTCTCGGAGATGGTGTCCAGGCATATGCCTCAACGCGCGACGAGTACCCAGCCACCATCCACCCACTGTCCAACCAGGCTGAGTTGATCGTCGTCGGCGTCGATCTGGTCGAGGTCGGCTCCCCGACATACCAGGCTCTCCTCGCCCGAGAGCTGACCCGCCTGATCATCTGGCATCAAGATCGCAACGAGGCCGCTTGGATTCGTGAGGGATTGGTGGAGCTAGGCGCCTCGCTTGCAGGGGCAAACACCAAGAGTCTAGAGCGGGCCTACCTCCAGCAGCCGGACCTGCCTCTCACACACTGGAAAAACACAGATGCACAGCGCGGGGCGGCCTACCTCCTCGCGACCTATCTCCAAGAGCGTCTGGGTAACCAGGCCGCGGGAACCCTTGTTGCCGAGCGTGCCAACGGCATCGCCGGTTTTGCCGCCGCCCTTCAGGCGCTCGACGCGGGGCTGACCTTCGACGCATTCTTCACCGACTGGTTGGCAGCGACGTATTTGGCCTCGATCGGCGAGCTGGACGCCGAAGCCGGCGGCTACGCAGATCTGGACCTGGACCCGCTGACCGCCTCGGCAGTGTACACGACCTATCCCGTCACCGGCACTGCCACCGTCAATCAGCTCGGCGCCGACGCCATCATCTTCCGTGGCAGGGAGGATCTGGAGGCCACCTTCGAGGGAACGCAGGAGACAGTGCTCCTCACCGACACAGTTGCCCTCGATGGCCTGGCTTGGTGGTCCAACCGCACGGACGAATCCCTTGCCGTCTTGACGCGCACGCTGGACCTGAAGGATGTCGACGGGGCTGCAATCACCTACCGTGCCTGGTACGACATTGAGCACCAATACGACTACGCCGCCTTGGAGGTGAGCGCCGACGGCGGCGTCAGCTGGCAGGTGCTCGAGACGCCCTCGGGAACAAGCTCAGACCCCTACGCCAACAATCCTGGCTGGGGATATACGGGGAACAGCGGGGGATGGATCAAGGAGGAGGTCGATCTTTCTGACTTTGCCGGGGCCACCGTACAGGTGCGATTCTCCTATCTCACCGATGGGGCCTACACCGGCGACGGCTTCGTCTTGGACGAGATCGTCGTCCGGCGGACCGGGATCGAAGACCTGGACGACCTTTCCGACTGGCATCCCCGCGGCTTCGTGCTGACCGACGGCACCGTCCAGCAGGCCTACACCGGCGTCCTGATCACCTTGGGGGATACGATCGAGACGGAGCGACTCTCCTTCCAGGCCGACAACACCGCCCGGTGGAGCATCCCCCTGGGACGCGACGATGTGGATGAAGCCGTCTTGATCCTTTCAGCGCAGGCCCCGCTCACCCGCCAGCCGGCCGCCTACCGTCTCCAGGTCAGCGTGCCGCGGCCCGATCCCCAATCCGGAGACGACGAGGGGACCGAGTGACCGTCCAGGCCGCCAGGACAAGCATCCTGCCGGAACGATCCAGCCACCCGCCTGCACCCTCCGACCGGCACGTATCGCCGATCACCTTCAGCCCTAGCTCTGCTCGACCTCCGATCCAACGCCCACCGACTCGCCGCGCCTGAATGCCTCCAGCTGCGCCTCCAGCTCAGCCTGGCGAGCAACCGCCGCCTTCCGGCCCTCCTGGACCAGCTCGTCCACCCGGCTCTGAATGCGCTCCTGCAGCTTGGAGCCAGCCTCTGGCGCCAGCAGCAAACCGGCGGCGGCACCTGTTATACCCCCAACCAGGAACCCTGCAAGGAAATTGACGATCTTTCGCACCGTATCGACCCTCCTAGCGAATGCTTGAACCACCGAGCCTGTTGCTCAACGTGTACCCTCCCATTATACACGAGCCCCGCCGAGGACAAAAGCATCCCGCCGGCGTCCAGGCCCACTATGTCAAGGCCCGGTGCGTTCCAGGGTGTGCCCCCTCTCGGCCGACGAGAGCAATCGTCGACAGACAGCGAATGGGGCGCGTGGATGACGTGACCTCCGTGACCACGCGATTAGCGCAAACGCGTAACTGATACTATAATGGCTCGATACGTTTCTCCTTGTCTTAAGAGCCTTTGCGAATCAAGAGGAGTTCTGACCCTGTGCAATATCTGGTCACGTCCGACATTCACGGCAATCTTGCGGCCCTCGAGGCCGTGCTTGACGACGCTCCCGATTTCGACGAACTCTGGTGCCTCGGCGATGTGGTGGGCTATGGTCCCAAACCCAACGAGTGCATCCAGCGGGTGCGAGGCTTTCCACATACCAGTCTGGCAGGAAACCACGACTGGGCTGCTCTGGGCAAGCTCGACCTTGGCAGTTTCAATACCATCGCTCGAGCTGCCAACGAATGGACCCAGGAGCAGTTGACGTCCAGTTCCCGGACCTTCCTTAGCGGGCTCCCCACCAGCCTACAGAAGGGCGACTTCACCCTGGCCCATGCGAGCCCGCGGGAGCCAGTCTGGGAGTACATCATGGACACCAACACAGCCTACCAGAACTTCGACCACTTTGAGACCCCCTTCTGCCTGGTCGGCCACACCCATGTCCCTGTCTACTTCGAGCTCGACGAGGCACGCCACCGATGCGAGGCCGTGCTTCCCCCTCTGCCGGAGCCCGTAGGTCTCGGCCCGCACCGGGCCATAATAAACCCGGGCGGCGTGGGGCAGCCCAGGGATGGGGATCCCCGGGCCAGCTACGCCATGCTCGATACCGACAAGATGACCTGGAGCTTCCATCGGGTAGCCTATGCCATCGAGGTAACCCAGGAACGTATGCGCGCGGCCGGTCTCCCGACCCGCCTCATCGACCGCCTGGAAATCGGACGGTGACCTGGAACATCCCCGGCCCGCTCGACGTCTAAAGTATGACACCGCGAAGATAGAAAGAACCCGCTGGGCGAGCTAGAGAGAGGAGAGGGAGAGATGAAGAAGAGATTTAGTTACGGAATCATCGCCGCCACCGTGGTCCTGGCTGTCGCTGGATGCGCTGCCCAGTCAGCCATCCCCGAGGCGGCCCCCCTGGTGGAACGTGAGGCGGCCCCCGAGGCGATGCCGACCATGCTGGCCGAGGCGCCCGAGGAGCCGGCCGGTAGCGCCGATACCGGCGGTCGGCCCGCCGACGCCGCTACCATCGAACGCCTCATCATCCGCAACGCCAATCTTGAGATCGTCGTCCGTGACACCGAGTCCGTCGTCGACGAGGTCAACGCCCTTGCCGAGGAGCTGGGCGGCTACGTCATCGAGTCCACCATCTCTGAGTACCAGGAGGGCAAGCGTGCCAATCTCCGCGTCCGAATACCGGCCGAGGACCTCGACCAGGCTCTCAACCGTATTCGTGATCTGGCGATGGAGGTCCGCCGTGAGAACATATCCGGACAGGACGTCACCGATGAATACGTCGATCTCCAATCGCGCCTGCGACACCTGGATGCCACCGAGGAACGGCTCCTCACCTTCATGGAAGAGGCCGAGGATACCGAGGCCGCCCTCGAGGTGTACGACCGCCTCCAGAACATCCAGGCCGAGATCGAGCAGGTCCGCGGGCGGATGCAGTACCTGGAGGAATCAGCCGCCATGGCCACCATCAGTCTCCAGGTCACCCCCAGCAAGCTGGCACAGCCCATCGAGGTGGGCGGCTGGCGCCCGCAGGGCACCCTGCGCAACGCATTCGAGTCTTTGATCCGCGTCTTCCAGTTCCTGGTCGACTCGCTCATCGTCATCCTGGTCCTCATCGTCCCCGTCCTGGTCATCATCGCCCTGCCTATTGTCGGCCTCTTCTTCCTGGTTAGATCCATCATCCGACGCAGGAAGAACAAGAAAAACCAAGCCGAATAGGTCCGGGCGCTACCACAAAGGTCTAACTGAAGCGTCAACCCGAAGCCGTCACCCCCCCGGTGGCGGCTTCGACAACTACAATCAACCCTGGCATCCTACCACACTGTCAGGCCCCGCCACTTGACGAAGTCCCTGGCAGCCATTCGTGCCATGTGGCCAATTCGTGATAGCCGTGAGGGCCTTGACTTCGACATGGGAGACACCTTGAGCCCAAAGGCATTCTGCACCTCGCCTAGCCCAATGCCACCACCCCATCCCTGACATTCGCGCCATTCGGCCAATTCGTGCTATTCGTGATGTCCGTTCATTCAGGAGGGTCTTCCCGATGCAGCCAGCCATCTACTTGGTACCGTTCATCGCCATCGCCGTCGTCCTCCTTATCCGCGCCGAGATCCTCGGCAAGCGTCGACAGGTCTACGTCATCAAGCCCACCGCCACCCTTCTCGTCATCGGAGTTGCCCTCCTCTCCCTCCATGAGCCCCTGCGAAACCCCATCTACACCTGGGGCGTCCTCGTCGGCTTGGTCCTCTCCCTTGGCGGGGATTTGGCCCTTATGCTCAAGGAGAGACCCCAAGCGTTCACCGTCGGCCTCGTGCTCTTCCTCCTGGCGCACGTCGACTACACCATTGTCTTCGCCCTCCTCGGTCGGGTCTCCGCCTGGGACGCCGTCTCCATCCCCCTCCTGACCGTGGCCGGAATCGGCTTCTATACCCTCATCCGCGCCAACCTGGGCAGCATGCGCTTGCCCGTCATCGCCTATATGATCATCATCTCCCTCATGGTCAGCCGCGCCATTTCCGCCCTGGCCAGCCCCCTCTTCTGGCCCGTGCAAGCAGTCATGGTCGCCGTTGGCGCCATCCTCTTCTACCTGTCGGACGTCATACTGGCGGCCAACCGCTTCTGGCGGGCATGGAAATACGACCGCATCAGCCTCGCCTTCTACTACGCTGGCCAACTCCTCATCGCCCTCGCCGCTAGCTACTTCCGCGGCCCCTAGCACCAGATCCAGCCACTTCAGCTCTCTGTCTTTTCCGGCTCGGTTTGGATCGAAAGACCCAGCCACTCGAGTCCGAGTTGGATCGCTGGATCCAGCGATCCTCAAACGCGCCTCACCATGCATCACCAGCGCGTATCCATCCTCGATCCGCAACACCCTCCCAGTTGACCTCTCCGCCAAAGTTTGCGATCATGGTGCCCAGCTGAGGAGTCCTGCTAGACCGATGCGCAGCAACATGGCTTTACCCCTCGGCACACCGTCTCGCGCCGAACTGAGACAGCGCCCCACGGCGCTCTCCACGCGGCGCGGCATAACCGCCCAGCAAGCATCCTTCACGAGTCGCGGGATCGGAAACGAGATGGTGACCCGCCGGATGCCGTGTGGACGTGAGCCCCCCTGCTCCCGTTGACCATTGTATCCAGTCGGAACCTCCTCATTGTCGCGCCCCGCCCCGTTTGCTCGGGTCAGCCAAGCCCCATCCAAGGAGAGAGTACTATGCGCAAGAGACGACGCACCATCATCGGAATCCCGTTCATTGTAGGCCTCTTCGGCGCGGTGCTCATGGCTTCGCTCCTGCTTGCCGACTTTGTCGTATCCGGGAGCGCGCCCATAGCTCCGAACCAGTCGATCCTCTATGTGGACGACGACACTTGCCCGGCCAGCGGATCCGGGACGCAAGGGAACCCCCCCTGTTCCATCCAGGACGCCGTCGACGCCGCGACCCCCGGCGATGAGATCCGTGTCGCCCAGGGGCACTATACGGGATCGCAGACCATCCCCTATGCTCCCTGGGGTGGCACGGCCTTCACGTACACCCAGGTCGTCTTCATCAACAAGCAGCTCACTCTCCGCGGCGGATATGGGCCTGGCGCCTGGGACGCGTCCGAACCGGCCGCTCGTCCGACCGTAATCGACGCCGAAGGCCATGGCAGGGGTATATCCATCGTCGCCGCAGGCAGCGTCCCTGTAACCATCGAAGGGTTCACTGTCACCGGCGGGGATTACACAAGTCTCGGGAATCCCACCGACGGCGGAGCCACCGTATGTCGGAGTGAGGGCGGCGAGGACTGCGGGGGTGGCGTCTACGCCTACGCCAGCATGCTGGTACTTCGCAACAGTGTCATCACCGGGAACGTAGCGGGCCGTGACGCGAGCAACCAGGGCGGAGGCATCTACCTCTGGGACGTCCGGGAGGGCACGCTCATTGAGAACACCACTGTCGCCGGCAACAGCGCTCTCGCGGCCTACGGGACGGGAGGCGGGCTATACGCCTTCCAGATAAACGGCGCGATGACCATCTCCAACACCGTCTTTGCCGACAACCACGCCGAGAGTTCCGGCGGTGGGTTGATGATCTACAACGCCGATGCCCTGGTGACCATCGAAGCGGTCGACTTCCTCCGCAACACGGCGTCAGCTCACGAGGGAGGCGGCGCCCACGTCCGCCTGACGGATGACGGGGACCTTCTGCACATGGATCGGTGCCGCTTCGTGGACAATCAGGCCCAGGAAAGAGGAGCCGCAGTCTATCTGCACGCCGCCTACATCTTCGTGCCGCGCGCCCGTTTGAGCAACCTGCTCTTCACGGGGAACGCCACCACCTCCACCCTCCCATCCGGTGCCGTCCTCGCCATCGACGGCGCCTTTACGGACATGGAAGTCGACGGGAGCCACATCACGGCCGCGGACAATCAGGCCCCCACGTTCCTCTTCGCCAAACCGTCCCGATACGACACCCATGGGCTGACCGTCACCCTCAAGAACACTCTGGTGACCTCCTTCACCCGCGCTTTTGCCGCCGAGGAGGTGGGTTCGGGGCAGGCCTTGATCCGGCACGACCATACGTTGACCAGCGCGGTGACCACCCTCCATCACACAGTCGGAGGGGCCCCCACCTTCGTGTCCACCAACCCCGTGTCGGGTGACCCGATGCTGGATACCACCTACCATCTACAGCCCGGTTCGGCGGCCATCGACGCTGGCAGTGACGCCGGGGTCTCGACGGACATCGATGGCCACTTCCGTCCACAGAGTGTCGCGCCAGATATAGGAGCCGACGAGTACGTCTTTGCGCAGCCCCCCGCAGCCGTCTCAATCGTCGGCCCAACAACGGTGGCTGCGCAATCCACGGCCTCCTTCGTCGCCTCCGTCCGGCCAGTTACTGCCGCCCTCCCCATCACCTACGTCTGGCAGACGACGGGCCAACCCCGCATAACCCATGCTTACCGCGGTCTGACCGACACCGTCGCCCTCTCCTGGCCCACCGTAGGAGCCAAGACGATTACCATCACCGCCACCAGCGCCGAGGGCGCCGCCAGTGACGTCCAACCCGTGCAGGTAACCGGAGAGCCCGTCCTCGCCATCGGAAAGTCGGGACCCGCCGAGGCCCTTCCCGGCGAGCCCTTCACATACACCCTGACCGTCACGAACTCCGGCGTCGTCGAGGCCACGGGATTGGTCATCACCGATGCCCTGCCTGCCGGCACCACCTACCTCAGCGGCGGTGCGCTCTCCGGCGGCGAAGTCAGCTGGTCGCAACCCACCCTGGCCGCCAATGGAGGCGTTGCGCACGTGTCCTTCGTCGTTACTGCGACGCAGTCAGTCACCAATAATTCTTACGCAGTCACCGCCGACGGGGGCTACCGCGCGGCAGGTACCGAGCCGGTGGTTACCGTCGTGGGAGTGCCCGACCTCTCCATATCCAAGACCGGCCCGTATGCCGTCGCCAGCGCGCAGAGCATCCTTTACGAGCTCACGGTCACAAACCAGGGCCCCGTCGCAGCCCACGATCTGATCATCACAGACACTCTGCCAGTAGGCGCCACATACCTGAGCGGGGGCAACCTGACCGGGGATGAGGTCCGTTGGGAACTCGCCACCCTGCCCTCCAACGGCGGGCAGGCCACCGTGAGCTTCGCGGTCACGGCCACCCAATCCATCGTCAACGAGCACTACCAAGTCAGCGCGCGGGGTGCCTTCACCGCCGCGGGAACGGCCCCCGTGACGACCATCGTCGGCACGGGAACCCGTTACGTCGCCCCGGGCGGCTCCGACGGCCTCAACAACTGCACCGACACCGGTGCTCCCTGTGCCACCCTCCAACACGCCGTGGAAGTGGCCAATGCCGGCGAGGAAGTCCGCGTGGCCGCGGGCACCTACACCGGCGCCGCCACCCTCCGTCACGACCTCTGGGGAGGTGACACCTACACCTACACTCAGGTGGTCTTGATCGACAAGGCCCTCACCCTCCTGGGTGGCTATCCAGCCGGCAGCTGGACGACGCGGGATCCAGCGGCCAACTCAACAATCATCAACGCCGCAGGCCGTGGTCGTGGCATAACCGTCATCGCTGTCGGCAGCGGTCCGGTGACTGTCGATGGGTTCACCATCACCGGCGGCGACTACTCGGGGCTGGGTAACCCTCCGGGCGCTGTCAACACCGTCTGCAGCGGTGGGGGCGGCGAGGACTGTGGGGGCGGGATCTATGCCTACGCAACCGCCCTCGTGCTCCGCAACACCGTCATCACCGACAACGTGGCTGGACGGGACTCCTTCAGCGACGGGGGCGGTGTCTACCTCTGGGAGGTCCCGGCGGGGACGCGGATCGAGGATTGCATCATCGCGCGAAACCGGGCCCTCGGCGAGTATGCCAGCGGCGGCGGCCTCTACGCCCATAGCATTCGCTCGCCTATGACCATAACCAGGAGCACCGTAGAGGACAACTACGCCGAGGGCGTCGGTGGCGGCATACACCTATACGACGTCGATGCCCCACTCCTGATCGAGGAGACGGCCTTCGACGACAACACCGCCGCTGGCGGCGAAGGTGGTGGGGCCCGGATACGTCTCACGGGCGACGGTCAGATCCTCCAGATGGACAGGGTGTGGATGCGGAACAACCGTGCAGACCAGAAGGCAGCCGGACTCTTGCTCGATGCGGCGGGTGTGGACAGCCCCCGGGCACTGCTGACCAACATCGTTTTCGCCGGCAACGCGACCGACGGGAACGGGGACGCCGATGCGGTCATCGGCATTGACGGGGGGTTCACCAGTATGGAGGTGAGCTTCGCGCACGTAACGGCAGCCGACAATCGTACGCCGACCTTCCTCCACGCCGCACCCGCTGGTGATGCCGGGGACCTCCTCACCGTCTCCCTGACCAACACCCTATTGGTCTCCTTCACCCACGCCTTCGCCGCGGAGGAGGGGACCTACGGCGACGCCACCATCTACCACCGCAACACGTTGACCCACAACGTGGCCAACCTGCACCAGGCCATAGCGGGATCCCCGGTCTTCCATGCCCAGAATCCTCTAACGGGCGATCCAAAGCTGAATCGGACCTACCACCTCGAGGCCGATTCCACTGCCATCAATGCCGGAGTCCTCACTGGCGTCCTTCACGACATCGACGGGCAGCCGCGACCCCCCGCCGGCCCGGTTGACGTAGGAGCCGACGAATACGTTGCCGTCGCGCCGACCAGTGTTGCCATCTTGGGACCCACAACCGGTCTCGTCCGCCGCACCTATACCTTCGTAGCCGCGGTGAGCCCGGTGACCGCCACAGGCCCTTTCACCTACACCTGGTCACCAACCCCCAATGCGGGACAAGGGTCGGATCAAGCGACGTATGCCTGGGCGTCTCAAGGGGCAAAGACACTCACGGTAACGGCCGCGAGTACTCTTGGCACGACCCCACCTGCCAGCCACGTCATCACCCTGGAGCTCAACAAGGTCTACCTCCCGGTGGTGATGAAGGAGTAGACCAAGTGATCCGGCGTGCCCCGTCCTTCAAAGGACGGGGCACGCCAACTCATCACCCCCCTCCGCCCGCCTGGACTCGATAGAGACCGGATTCAAGCCGACCACCAGACCCCAAGAAACAAGTTCGAGCCAACCGCCAGATCCCAGAAAACAAGTTCGAGCTGGATCGCTAGATCCAGCGGGCCTCAACGCCAACTCACTCTCCGCCACCACCAAGATTTCCGTCACCCCCCGGCTTGACACCCCCCCCGGCGGGTGTAGCATGCCCACGGACAGACACAGCTAGTAGCCAGACCGTTACCCGACCGACAAAGAAAGGACACCATGGACAAACACATCACCCACGAGAACACCACAGCCTTCGCGGCCACTTTCGAAACCAATCCCAAGCACCGCCTCGCCATGAACGCCGTCACCAAGAACGGCATCGGCGCCGTAGCCCTCAACCGCGCCGTAGTCAACCGAATCGACCACACCTACTCCGAACTCATCAAAACCCCCAAGGCCACCCATCAGAAGAAGAGCGGCCGCTGCTGGCTCTTTGCCGGGCTCAACACCCTCCGCCTCCAGGCCATGGAGAACATGAACCTCGAGGAGTTCGAGCTCTCCCAGGCCTACCTCCTCTTCTGGGATAAACTCGAAAAAGCCAACTACTTCCTTGAGTCCATCATTGAGACCCGCGACGAGCCTCTGGACGGTCGCCTGGTCATGTGGATCCTCGCCAACCCCGTCGTGGACGGCGGCCAGTGGGATATGTTCACGAACCTGGTGAAAAAGTACGGCGTCGTGCCCAAAACCGCAATGCCGGAGACCGAGAGCAGCAGCAACACCCGGCCTATGAACGGACTCCTCCTGGCCCGGCTCCGTGAGGACGCCCGTACTCTCCGTGACTTGCACGCTGGAGGCGCTTCCCTTGGGGATCTCCGCGCACGGAAAGAAGAGATGATGGAGGCCTTCTACCGCATGCTCTCCATCCACCTGGGCACGCCGCCGCACTCCTTCTTCTGGGAGTGGCGCGACAAGGATGAGGACTTCCACCGTCACGGCGACATCACGCCCCAGGCCTTCTTCGAGACCTACGTAAGGTTTGACCTCGACGATGCTGTCTGCCTCATCAACGCGCCCACCCTAGACAAGCCCTTCGAGACCCTCTACACCGTCCAGTTCCTCGGCAACGTGGTCGGGGGGCAGATCGTCACCTACCTCAACGTCGACATCGCCACCCTCAAACGGGCCGCCGTCGAGATGATCAAAGACGGCAACGTCGTCTGGTTCGGCTGCGACGTCGGGAAGTGGCTCGAGCGGAAGATGGGTATCATGGACCCGGCCATCTACGACTACGATCTCGTCTACGACGTGCAGTTCGAGCTCGACAAAGCGGAGCGCCTGGACTACGGTCAGAGTCGCATGACCCACGCCATGGTTCTCACTGGCGTGGACCTTGACGACGACGGTCAGCCCATCAAGTGGCGCGTCGAGAATAGCTGGGGCACCGATCTGGGCGACGAGGGCTATATGCTCATGACCGACGCCTGGTTCGACGAGTTCGTCTACGAGCTGACCGTCAGCAAGGCCCACCTGGTCGGCGAGCTGCTCGAGGTCCTCGAGACCGAACCCGTTGTTCTGCCGCCATGGGACCCCATGGGCGCTCTCGCCGCCGCCGCCTGATTCCCTTCGCCCGGCGCTGCTCAAGAGATCGGGGCTATGGATTCAGCTCGCGGTCTGATACAAGGTAGTCCCGCAGTGGGACATTCGGCCTCTCTGAGCCGCTCCCGTGCTCCGCTGTTCAAAGGAGACGTCACAGATGGACGCAAACCAACTGCATGATCAAGAACCCTACACCATCGTGGCCAGGGTGATCAGCCAGGAGGGCCACTGCGCCGCAGGGCACCAGGTGGGCGATGAGATCGTCTTCGACGGTATGACCGTCCATGGCGAGGTCTGCATGCACGCCCTCTACAGCTTCTTGCCCAAGGTGTTTGCCATGCGCTTCGGCGCCGACTTCCCCTGGCTGCATGACCCGGACACGGCCACCCACGCCTGTCCGGATGCCTACAATCCCGTGGTCTTCGAGATCCGCCGGGTGCGGGATACCTAGGCGGGCGGCTTACGCGGAGGGCAGCGGGAAGTGGCCGGTGACCAGGGCCGCTGTGGCTGTTCGTGGGGAGACAGCGGGAGCAGGGACCCTTGTGAGTCAACAACCTCTCAACCTCGCGCTTCGATTCTTGCTGGAGATTGCGGCCTCGGTCGCCATCGGCTACTGGGGCTGGCACCAGGCCGAGGGACCGCTACGCTATGCGCCGGCCATCCTCCTCCCCCTGACGGCCGCCGCCCTATGGGGCACCTTCCGCGTCCCCGGCGACCCCAGTGCCTCCGGTGACGCACCAGTGGCCGTACCGGGGGTCGTCCGCCTGGGCTTCGAGCTGGCGCTCTTCGCCTTTGCCGTCTGGGGCCTCTCAAGGGAGGGCGCGCCCATCCTCGCCCTCTTCCTGGCCGGCACAGTCCTCGTCCACTACGTCGTCTCCTACGACCGGATCCTCTGGCTGCTCAAGCAAGGTTGACTCTTCGGCCAGGTCGATGAGGGCAGCGTACCCGGCCCCAGTGCCAGATCACACCCCTAGACTAGCAGCACAGGTCATCAGGGAGCACATTCCTCCACAGGCGCGGCGAGCCCGTACCGAGTGGCCCGGCCTGGGTTTGACGTCTCCGCCACGGGGGCATCCATGATAAACTGCCCTCACATACCAAAGGACTTCGAGGACACAATCCTCTCCACCTGGGGCCAGAAAGGCCGCGCCTGGCTGGACCGGCTGCCGAGCCTCATCGACACCTACACGGAGCGCTGGGGCTTGACCATCCGCTCGCCCCTCCCCTCCCCGTCCTACAGCTTCGTCGCCTTCGTCAAGACCCCCGACGCCACCGACGCCGTCCTGAAGATGGCCGTGCCCAATCCAGAGCTGCACACCGAAGTCGATGCCCTACGGGCCTTCGCAGGGGGTCCCGCCGTTCCCCTCCTCGAGGCCGACCCGGACCACGGTGCCCTTCTTCTCCAACGCATCAGCCCTGGGACACCCCTGACCGAGATCGAGGACGACGAATACGCCATCGCCATCGCAGCATCCCTCATCGGCGACCTGCCGGTGGCTCCCCCGGAGGGCAACGTCTTCCCCACTGTCGAGCGGTGGGCTCGAGCCTTCGACCGGCTACGGACCCGATTCGGCGGCTCCACCGGGCCGGTCCCCGCGCATCTGGTGGACAAGGCCGAGCGGCTCCTGACAGAGCTCCAGGCCACCGAGCGAGAACGGGCCCTCCTCCACGGTGATCTCCACCACCGCAACATCCTCCTCAGTGAGGAGGACGGATGGCTCGCCATCGACCCCAAGGGCGTCATCGGCGATCCCGTGTATGAGGCCGCGCGGCTCCAGCACAACCCGATCCCCGGTCTCCTCAAGACGCCCTCCCCAAGAGCAGTGGCCCAGCGCCGCGTCGAGATCCTTGCCGCAGTGCTGGAGGAGGATCCAGCGCGCCTGCTCGGGTGGGCCTTCTTCGATGCCGTCCTCGCCGCCTGCTGGAGCGTCGAGGAGGATGGGCGACAGCTCGACCACCATCTCGCCTGCGTCCGGCTCCTCGACGAACTCGTCGGGTGACTCTGGGAGAACGGAATGCGCCACAATCTAAGTCCGTATGAGCGACAAGAACAAGGGAGGCAAGTATGGGAAGGGATCTAGATGACCTGGTCAGGCGGGCTGCCCGGGGTACGCGCAACAACGCCGTCAACCGTCGCGTGGTCTCCCCACTAGCCAGGAAAGTGGGGGGCTGTGCCACCGTGCTATTCATCGTCCTCTTCACCGGCCTGGGCGTGGCCGCCGCCATCGCCGTCGGCCGACTGGGCGGGGACCCGGACACGGTAGGACCTGCAGTTGTCGGCGTTGGGCTTCTGGGCGGCATCATCCTGGGCGCCCTCGTCGGCGTGGCCGTCCGTCGCCTCCTCGTGCGGCTGCTGATCCGCTGACCGCGGCCTTTCCAGCCATCTCCGCAGCAGACTCACGTGGACCTGGGCAGGCAGCTAATCCCGGCCCTCCGGGCAGGAGGATTACCGACCCACGATGACGCGTCGAAGCGATCCGTTGTCCCATCAAACCTGATGGTCAGGCAGCCTATCACCCGCCCCGGCGCTGACAGGCGTCCGGCGATTCTCGGCTCATCTGCCCGCGCGCCGATCGAATCGCCGACCGTTCCTGCGACCGGTTCCCGACACGAAGCCGTGAGGCCGGATTGTCCCATAGGACGGAAGTGTCCGGCGTCGCAGCGGCTTTGCCGACTTGGACCAATGCAGGTCGGCAATGACCTTCAACCCCCCATGGTTAGGCAAGGACGGAGACAGTGACAAAGAAAAAAGTCGTTTCCAGCGGACGCTATGTCAAGGACGATAAGGTAGGGTCCCGACGGCAAGGGCCCGGGGGGCAGGAGTACGCTGGAACGACCCTGGCCGAATGGGCCTGCAGTTCCTGCGGGCGTGCAGACATCGCTGGGGACGTCAAAACCTGTCCCAGCTGCGGTAGCCCCAAGGAATCCGACGAGGACTACCGCCCGCCGGAGCAGAAAGGCGAATACGTCAGCGAGCAGAAGCTGGCCGATATGGGCGTGGATCCCGACGAACACTTCTCGGACCAGGAATGCCCGTACTGCCACGGAAGACTGAAGCCGGGAACGACGACGTGTCCCCGCTGCGGTGGTACCATCGACGACGTGGCCTACACCACCAGAGAGTGCCCGGCGTGCAAGACCGAGACGACCGCGCTCATCTGCCCCAACTGCGGCGGCGAGACCGTCTCCAAGCACCCGGTTCCGGCCCCAACGCGCAGGCCGCGCAAGAAAGTGGTCCCGGCCAAGACCCCAGCACCGGAGCCCACTGTGGACCGCCTCCGCCGTCTCCTCCCCTTTGCCGCTGGAGGCATCGGCGTCTTGCTGTTCGGATTCCTCCTCTTCGTCCTCTTCCGCCCCCGCGTGGAGGTCGCCCGGGTCTCACATGTCTCGTGGGAGAGATCCATCGCCGTAGAGGAGCACCAGTACAATCAGCGCGGTGGATGGGAGCTGCCGTCCGATGCCGACCTGGTCTCCACCGAGGAACGGGTACACCATCACCAGCAGGTAATCGATCACTACGAGGAGGTCTGCGAGTGGGTCGACGTCATCGACCACTACGAGACCAAGTGTCACACAGAAGAGGAGTGCCACACCGAGTCCGTCTACTCCCACACCGACGTCGTCTGCTACGACGACGGCACCTGCGATGAGCACGACGTCTACGAAACCGAGCGGGTCTGCGAGGACGTACGGGTCTGCAGCGACGAACCCGTCTACCGTCAGGAGGAGCAGTGTCGCGAAGAACCCGTCTACCGGGACCAACCCATCTACCAGACGTGGTACGAGTACATGATCTGGGAATGGATGACCGTCGCCCCCCGCGTCGCTTCAGGCGAGGACAACCGCCCGCGCTGGCCGAGCAGCGACCTCCCGGAGGATCAACGTGAGTGTGGTCGCCGCGAGGTGTACAAGGTGCTCTTCACGGGCCGGAAGGAGAGGACCTACACCTACCGCCCCCACGACCCGGAGGCCTTCTGCAAGTACGTCCCCGGATCCGCCTGGCGCATCAAGCGCAACGCCCTGACCGTCGTCGACGTCCTCGGGCCGGCTCCGTAGTAGATCTCATCGGGACCTGACGGCCTTTACGGACCGAACCCTGTCGGTCACTAGACCGTCCAGGTGCTTGACCGTTTCGCCGCCTTGCCCTGCTGGCGAATCTCGGACCCAGTGCGTATCAGAAACGATGAAGCGGAGAGCGAGCAAACCTGGCACGGCGGTTCACGCCGTAGCCAGCGTCACACAGCCACAGCGTGAACCCGCGCATAGGCCTTTGACCGTTGCCCACCCCCAATGCCCGCGGACGCATTGGCACCCCCCTCTGCTTCGGACACCGCACAGGGATGCACGAACGAGTTATCGCCCCTGGCGATCCGTTGCACCTCAGGACCGTGTGCTTGCCACGTATGCCAGTCACAACTGGTCAGTACACTGGCGCCAACGGCCTCTAACCATCGACGATCTCCGCGACAGGTCGTTAGCGCACCCACCGCACGGATCCCGCTTGCTGAGAATTACGGCCGGGTGTACACTCACGTTTGTCTTTCTCACGGTGGACGCGGGGTCATTTCCCAGGTAGTGTTTGGGGCCATCAGATGGAGTACGACGCCATCGACGTCGATCGCGGCACGCAGCGCACAAGTGAGGCACACCGTGTCAAGAGGCATCAAGGCTACTGGGGGAGCCACGAGATGGATTCGCCTGGTTGCCCGAATCTGGGGCAGCCTCGTGCTCGTGGTCGCTCTTCTCATTCTCGCTGGCTATGCATCGACCTGGATCACCACGGGCCAAGCAGACCCCCATGCGGTCGAGGACTATCCGCCCATTGAGAACCTGCCGCCCCTCCTGATGCTTCTTGCAGCCTTCGGGTCAGTCATCGCCTGGCGCTGGGAGGGTTTGGGCGGCGCAGTCACCGTTGTCTGCCAACTGCTGTCCTTGCCCATCCTTCTGGTTCATTGGCCCATCAGCGAGGACTTCCCACGCTACATCATTGCCCCCTACGGCGCGTGGATCGTCGTCATAGTTCCTGGGGTCCTGTTCCTTCTATCTTGGTGGCGATCGAGAGATCCGACGGTCCCGGCGCGCGACGGCTGAGATTCGCCAGCCAATCGCGGGCTCTTGCCTCCACTTGCCCCCCTCCAAACCCATGCTAAACTCCCCCCTGCCCATAAACCTTCACACCCCAGGAGACACCTATGCTCGCCAACGTCACCAGCTGCGCTCTCCAGGGCCTCGACGGCGTCCTCGTCCAGGTTGAGGTCGATCAATCCCGCGGCCGCGCTATCCTCACCGTCGTGGGTCTCCCCGACGCCGCCGTCCGCGAGTCCCGCGAACGCGTCCGCAGTGCCCTCCAGAACTCCGGCCTAAGCTACCCCAACCGCCGCATCACCGTCAACCTCGCCCCGGCCGACATCCGCAAAGAGGGCCCGGCCTACGACCTTCCCATGGCCGTCGGCGTCCTCATCGCCTCCCGCCAGGTCTGGCCCGAGTCCGTCGAGGACGCCCTCTTCATCGGCGAGCTCTCCCTCGACGGCTCCGTCCGCCACGTGGACGGCATCCTCCCCATCGCCGCCCTGGCGCGCGACGAGGGCCTCTCCACCCTCTACGTCCCCGCCTCGGACGCGCCCGAGGCGGCCCTCGTCGGCGGCCTGGACGTCATTCCCGTGGAGACCGTCGGCCAGCTGGCCGCCCACCTGCAGGGCATCCGCGAGATCCCCCCCTTCGAGCCCGATGACAACCCCCTGGCCGCCCCGCCCCCGCCCTACGCCACCGACTTCGCCGAGATCAAGGGCCAGGAGCACGTCAAGCGTGCCCTGGAGGTGGCTGGCGCCGGCTCCCACAACGTCATCATGAGCGGCCCTCCCGGCGCCGGCAAGACCCTCCTCGCCCGCTCCATCCCCTCCATCCTCCCGGAGATGGACATCGAGGAGGCCCTGGAGGTCACCAAGATCTACTCCATCCTGGGCCTCCTGCCGCCGGAGACGCCGCTCATACGCCACCGGCCCTTCCGCGCGCCTCACCACACCATCAGCCACGCCGGCCTCGTGGGAGGCGGGAGCTGGCCCCAGCCCGGCGAAATCAGCCTCGCCCACCGCGGCGTCCTCTTCCTGGACGAGCTGCCCGAGTTCAGCCGCCGCACCCTCGAGGTCCTCCGCCAGCCCATGGAGGACCACAGCGTCGTCATCTCCCGGGCCACCGGCACCCTCGCCTTCCCGGCCAACTTCACCCTCGTGGCGGCCATGAACCCCTGCCCCTGCGGCTACTACGGCGACCCCGTCAGGGAATGCTCGTGCAGCCCCTCCCAGGTAACGCGCTACCAGAAGCGTATCAGCGGCCCCCTGATGGACAGAATCGACATCCACGTCGAGGTCCCCCGCGTCGACTACGACAAGCTCACCGACGACCGTCTTGGCGAGCCCTCGGCCGCCATCCGCGCCCGGGTGGAACGCGCCCGCGACGTACAGAGGAAGCGATTCGATGGCATGGACATCACCACTAACGCCGACATGGGCCCAGCCCAGGTGCGGCAGTTCTGCAAGCTCGACGACGCCGGACGGAGCCTCGTGCGCGCCGCCATGCAGCAGCTCCAGATGAGCGCCCGCGCCTTCCACCGCATCCTCAAGCTCGCCCGCACCATCGCCGATCTGGCGGGCAGCGACGCCATTGAAACGCCGCACCTGGCAGAGGCCATCCAGTACCGGCCCAGACGCTCCATCCTCTGATGCCGACAGGGATCCTGACAGCCGATGGCGGGGAGGAAAGGCAAGTAGCTTTGAGATTGAGGACGAGACGACTCCTATGCTGGACTCCCAGGGCGCTGGGGATCCTCTTCGCGGCCTTCATCGGCCTCTTCGCCCTGGATATCTTCAACGAGGGGTACGGCTTCTGGGAGGCTCTGGCCGGCTTCCTGATTCACCTCCTCCCCACGTACCTGATTCTCATCGCCGTCGCATTGGGATGGCGCTGGGAGTGGCTTGGCGCCCTCCTCTTCGCGGCTCTCGGCATCGCCTACGTCGTCATGGCGTGGGGCCAGTTCCCCTGGACCACCTACCTCATCCTAACAGGCCCCGCCTTCCTCGTCGCCGCCCTCTTCCTGGTCAGTTGGTCACTCTCCAGCGGCCAGCGACCGCACGCCTAGCAAGGCAATGTCGGTCCCTTGATCGGCGCCTGAGGAACCTCAAAGGCCACCAAGCCATCCCGCGCCCAACTTCCTTCGTCTATTTCCGGGTGCATTTCAGTCTCGGGGCAGACTCTCGAAAAGCAAACTCCCCCATCGCCCTCAGCGCCGATCCCGGTTTCGAGGGTGGGGCTTTCACCCTGCCCTCGGGCGGGGGCTGCTCCCGCCCCCCTGCCCCCCCCTCAAGGAGCTGGGCTTCGCCTTGCCGTGAACACACATAGCCTTCCCTGGCTCATTCTCGGGGCAACCCGGGACTGTCCGCCCCAAAGATGAAACGCACCCTCCATTCCCTCTTTCGTTGACTGGCCCGCCGCGCCACTCATCAACTAGCCTTCCAGAATCAGGAAAGGCCCGGCCCAGCATAACTACCGGCTACTCGCCTTATCGCCTCTTTCGCGTTATCGCTTTGTCGCCTTTTTCGCTTCATCGCTTTTTCGCCTCCCATTCGTTGACCGGCTCCGTGAGCCCCAAGTGCCCCCGCTCTCCTGCGCCAGCTCCCGCAACCTACGCATCCAGCACTTCGCGCACCAGCTGGGTCAGCGCCTCCAGG
>CAZIWL010000065.1:18955-23096 GCA_964542755.1 uncultured Anaerolineales bacterium | reverse complement strand
CCGCCGCGGCCGAAGATGAACGTCCCGCCGGCTGCCGCCGGTTCCTCTTCCTCCGCCATCGGTTCGCCAGGCGGGGCCACAAACTTGACGAACTCGATCTCACCGTCAGTGATGTGGCTGATGGCCGCCTTCTTGATGGGATCGCCGTTCTCATCGAAGCGGATGTCCCCTGCGACGCCCTCGAACTCGATAGCAGCCAGCGTATCCTTGACAACTGCTGGGTCATCAACGCCAGCATCCTCGATGGCCTGGAGCAGAACGTTCGTGGCGTCATAGGCGAGCACAGCCACGAAGTCCGGTGTCATCTCGAATTCGCTCTCGAAGGAACTCACGAAGTCCTGCACGATGGGGCGCGGGTCGTAGGGCGAATAGTGGTTGCTGAAGTACGCCCCGTCGACGGCCTCGAGATCGAGGTCCGGGGAGTCCCAACCATCGGCGCCGAGCATGGTAGCCTCAATGCCCTGCTCCGAGGCCTGCTTGGCGATGACGTTGACCTTATTGTAGTAGTCCGGCAGGAAGAGCACGTCGACATCGGCGTCGGAAACCGTCGTGAGAAGCGCCGAGAAGTCCGTGTCGTCCTTGGTGTAGGCCTCGAAGACGGGTACGTCGCCACCCAGTGCCTCGAACGACGACTTGAAGTATTCCGCCAAACCCTTGACGTAGTCGTTACCCACGTCGTAGAGTACAGCTGCGGTATCAGCGCCCAGCTCCTCCATCGCGAACGCAGCGTCCACCTCACCCTGGAAGGGGTCCAGGAAGCAAGCGCGGAAGATGTACTCCTTGTTGGAGCCGTCCTCGTTGATGGTCACTTGCGGATTCGTCGAGGGGGGGCTGATCTGTACCACACCGGCGGGGTTGGCGATTTCGGAGATCGGAATCGAGGCGCTCGAGCAGACGGCGCCGACGATGTAGTTGACGTTATCCTGGTTGATGACCTTATTGGCGACGTTGGCCGCCTCCTGGGCATCACACTTCGTGTCGCCTATGATGACCTCGACCTGGCGGCCCAGGACGCCGCCCTGGGCGTTCCACTCTGCAACGGCCATGTCCAGGCCACGCTTGGTACCTTCACCGAACGTCTTCACGTCACCGCTCATCGCGGCGAGCATAGCAATCTGGAGCGGCTCTTCCTCCGCCTCCGGTTCCTCTTCCTCAGCAGGGGGTTCAGTCGCCTCCTCTTCTGGAGCCTCGGCAGGCTGCCCACATCCGGCCGCGAAGCCGAACAGCAGCGACAGTACAACGAACAGACTCAGGATTCTCATCCGTTTCATTCTTCTACTCCTCCTTTTAAGGGTGTGAATGGATTAAACGGAAGTGCTTCTCCTCATCGGTACTGCCAGTCGAGTTATGGTGCATCACCTCCTTTGCTCCCGGAAAACCGTCAGAGAGTGTCCCGGTCCCGCGGATGAGGTAGAACCCGCCACCTTTGGCGATCCGCGACGGTGGCATCCAACGGCGAACGACAGGTCAAGCCTGGAAAGCGACCTGGACGTTGGGTCTGTCGATGACGTAAAGGATAGCCGTTGATAGCGCGATGCTCACCAGACTCGTGAAGATGAACAGCCAGTTGGTGCTGTCCCCGGGCGACGCCTGGGGGAACAGGATCAAAAACCGGGCGATCACGCTGAAGCCCTGCACAAAGACGGTGAGCGTGGTTGCCCACGGCTTCAGCGTGAGCATGGCCCAACCGAGAAACGCGAAAAGCACCAGAGGCGCGGCCAGCAACAGAGGGGGTGCCGATAGAAGCATATCGGGAGGCAAGAGCAAGGGAGGAATGAACTGCAGAATAGCGACGACGGTGACAACGGTAGGGCGGTTCTTCTCCATGAAGCTTTCTCCTTCCGCTTTCGGCTAGCGCTGCACTCCGACAGAGTACTCAGCAACGGACCACTAGCAGCCGCGACGCGGACATCGCCGGGGGCCAGATGAGCCGGTTAATCGTTCACTTATAGCATCAGACAAAACTTTTGTCAAGCCGTCCCTGCCGCTTAAGAGCCAGACCCGCAGGTCCGACCGTGCCTCTTCGGCAGTTAAGATACGCAACATAACCACGCTGCGCCGACCGTTACGCCGGCGGATAGTCAGCGCGCGCCGGAGTCAGGGGCTGCGCGCGACCAGGCCCACGTCGAACGTCCGTTGCATCCCCAATTCTAGGCCAATGGGATAACTTGTCAAACCGGCTTCGGCAGCGAGAGCAATCGATCGTCCGCTCGCTCCTGTGCGATGCACTTTGCGAGTGCGTTGTACGCCTCTTGCAGTCCATTAGCACACCCAAGGAAGTGCCGTCGCTGGTGGGCAAGGAGATTCGGTGCTAGAATGGCCTTCCAGGGGATGTCTTCCCAGGCCGGACGCCCCCGCCGTGCTCCATCGAAAGATCCTGACCCAGCCCGGTGCGCGGCGCACTTGGACTAACCGCGGAGAGCGTCAACCCGTTCCTACCACGCACCCGCTCTCAGATCGCCTGGTGCCGGGGCAGCAGCCTTCCCTGACATGCCCTGGAGCCGGTTGGACGTCTGCCACTCGGCGGGCCGTAGCTTGCATGCTTCTCGCGGCGAGCGAAGCCTGGCTTCACTGTGGTGGAAGCACCCCAGTCACGGATCTGTACTGCCCAGCCACAAGAAGCACCAAAAGGAGAACTGAGATGACAAGTTGGCGACTAAGGCTGACGCTCATCTGCGGCCTGACGCTGGTCTTCACGGCGGCCATTGCCAGGCCTCATCGAGCGGTCCACGCGGACGGCCCGTGCGATCGCTACGTGCTGGGCATCGACGCGTCCGACACCGGGAACTGCAGCGACGAGGCATACCCCTGCCGCTCCATCCAATACGCCATCGATCAGGCCGTCCACGGCGACGTGATCTGTGTCGCCAAACACGTCCTGGCTGGGCCGCTGGTCTACGAGGAGACGCTGGCCATCACGAAGTCCATCACCCTGAACGGGGCGTGGGACGCCATGTGCGTGGATCCGAGTGATCTGACGTGCAGCTTCACGGCCATCCCGTGCAATCCGGAGAACGTCACCATCGACGCCCAGGGAGCGGGGCGGCCCATCAGCATCACCGGGTCGATCGCGCCGGTAATTGACTGCTTCACGCTCACTGGCGGCGACGCGACCGGTCTCGGGGGCAGCGGCCCGACAGGCTATGACATGGGGGGCGGACTCTACAGCGGCTACGCCAACACGACGGTTGCCAACTGCATCATCCGCAACAACGTCGCCAGCACGGGCGGCATCGCCTGGGGCGGCGG
The DNA here is from genome assembly GCA_964542755.1 of uncultured Anaerolineales bacterium. GTDB lineage: Bacteria > Chloroflexota > Anaerolineae > B4-G1 > B4-G1 > SKLM01. The sequence goes on along the minus strand of CAZIWL010000065.1, from coordinate 19,847 downwards.
GCTCGGTTTCTTTCAGGGGAACTCCATCGTGCATAACTGCCTGATCAGAGACAATGTCGCGAGCGAAGCGAGCAACGGCTACGGCGGCGGCATCTACTTCCGACAGGGGTCGGGCACGTTAGAGGACAGTATCGTCCAGAACAACACGGCCAGCACGGTGTCCGACGGCCGGGGCGGAGGCGTGGCCTACCACTTCGGCACGCTGACGATGGAGGGAACCACTGTGCGGGGCAACGTGGCCAACAGCGACGTGATCCGATCCGGATACGGCGGAGGGGTCTTCCTGTACGGCGGAGGAGGTAGTCGCCTCACGAACAACGTGGTGGAGGGCAACCTCCTCTTTGGCAGCGGAACGGGCAGTGGCATCTATGTCTACAGCACTGAGCTACAGATGCTCCACACCACCCTGGCGAACAACAGCGGCGGTGCCGGGCTCGGTGCACACGCCCTCGCAGGTGCCACGGTGGAGATGACAAATACGATCGTCTCCAGCCAGACCGTAGGCGTGCAGGCGTCGGATCCGGGCACCTCCACGAGAACAGAGGGCACGCTATGGTGGGACACGCCGGTATGGGGCCAGGCCGTGGGTGGGGCCACGCTGCAGAACGTCACGCCGAACGTAGTCGCCGCGCCCGGCTTCGTCAACCCGGGGTGCGGCAACTTCCACATCAACGCCGGATCGGCGGCCATCGACGCAGGGATACCGTGTGGCGTGGCCAACGACATGGACGGCGATCCGAGGACCATGGGCGCGGCGCCCGACCTGGGCGCCGATGAGTACGTGCGCGCCCGGGTCTATATGCCCCTGGTCCTCCGCTAGCGGCTGACTAGGCGCTTTCGTGAGTGGAGCTTCCAGACCTGACAGGTTTTTGAAACCTGTCAGGTCTCCGTC
>CAZIWL010000065.1:13644-18855 GCA_964542755.1 uncultured Anaerolineales bacterium | reverse complement strand
CAGCGTTGCCCAAACCCTTGAATTGGACCCCAGGGTGTGATATACTGTTGTCAGCAGGATCACCTTTACCGCCCTCACGCGGCACCTGCTCACGGACATCTCCTGCCTCCGTAACCTGAGCGTCCGATACCGCTGACGCGTGTTTGCGTGGCGGACCCGAACCGGTCCGACGCGACGACGAACCGAATCAGGGCTACCGTGTCGGGACGCCACCGTACGGGACAGGCACACCCCTTCAGCGGCGGAGGTGACGATGGACGGGTATCGCAGCGGGCATCGCTCCCAGCAGAAACCTTCACCAGCTGCCGGTCAACGCCTGTCAGGCGAGCCGAATGCCGCCGATTTCACTCAAACCTACGCGCCAACAGCCGCGCAAACGGGATCGATCGCCCGTATCTTTATCCTTTCGTAGCTTTACGAAGCTGTGGTCACTTGGACGGCCAAAGAGGCAGGAGGAACGACATGAGAACTAGAGGAACGAGAATCGCACTGACCGTAGTGGCCCTGCTGGGCCTCCTCGTCGCCGGTCCGACCGCAGCGCAGCCCGCTGGCGATCAGCCGCCAGGCCAGAGCGGTGTCGCCGTCAGCAGCATCGTCTCGCCGCTGCTCCAGTACCAGGGACGACTCACGGATCCCACGACGGGCCAGCCCGTGGGTGACGGGGACTACACCATGACCTTCAGGCTCTACGACGGGGAGAGTGCGGTGACTCCGCTGTGGACGGAGACGAAGGACGTGACGGCGCAGAGCGGCATCTTCAGTACAGCTTTGGGAGACACTGCCGCGCTCCCGACGAGCCTCTTCAACGGGCAGGCCCTCTGGCTGGGCATCAAGGTTGGTGCAGACCCTGAGGCGACGCCGCGCCAGCGGATGCTCCCAGTAGCCTATGCTATGAGCCTTGTGCCGGGGGCGCAGATCTCCACCACCCTCACCTCGCCGGCCCTCTCGCTCACCAACTCCGGCACCGGGGACGCCCTGGCGGTCGCCGGCTCGACCACCCTAGACGGCGATCTGGAAGTCACCGGCAGCCTGAGCGGCGGCACGCATTCCCACAGCGGCGCTGATATCATCTCGGGAACGGTCGACTACGATCGCTTCTCGGCTTACGGAGATCTCACCAGCGAGGACTACCTGGACAACAACGCATCGGGCGATCTCCTTACCCGGGCCCAGGCCGACGGCCGCTACGTGCAGGAGCTGGAGGCCGACGCGATTACGTCTGAGATGATCTTGAACGGGGAGATAAGCGATAAGGATCTGGAGGACGGCGCGGCCCTGGCGGAGATTCTGGATGACGATGGGCCTGGGAGCGGCCTCGACGCCGACCGACTCGACGGACAGCACGGCAGCGACTTCGCAGACGTGGACCACGACCACTGGGGCGACGCGTGGACGGGCACGGGCACGGGCCTGAGCCTGTCGGGCGGGACGACCGGACTCTACGGTTCGGGGAGCGAGCACGGACTCAGCGGCGAGAGCGCTGGAGGCAGCGGCGTCTTTGGCTCGAGTGAGGCCGGCACGGGCGTCCTCGGGTACGGCCCGGCGGACGCCGGCGTGCGGGGCGAGAGCGTCTCGGGCCTGGGCGGTCACTTCACGAGTGCGGGCACCTACGGTGTTCGGGGCGAGACCGGGTCCACAGCCGCCGGTCAAGCCGGCGTGCTCGGCGTCGCTGGCTGGACCGACTTCACCTACGTTCAGGAAGCCGGGGTTCAGGGGAAGTCCGCAGCGGGGACCGGCGTGGTGGGACACAGCGAAGCAGATTACGGCGTCTACGGGCGCAGCGAGACATCGACCGCCATGCGCGGCGAGGCGATGGGGAGCGGCACGGGTGTGTTCGGTGGAAACTGGGGCTCCGGCTACGGGCTATACGGCTACAGCACCAACAGCTACGGTGGTTATTTCTACAGCGTCTACGGTGACGCCCTGCGTGCCTCCGGGGACGCGAGCGTGACGGGTGATCTGGCTGTGGGCGGCGAGCTCCAGACAGACAGAGTCGCCTACTCGTCTCCGCGGACGCATTACCTGGCGGTGGCGCCGGAGGATTTCGTCCCCTGGAACAACGCCGACTACAGCAACTCAGGGGCCTGCGGGGGAGCCTATAGGTACAGCGGGAGCGGATCCATGGTCGCCGGTGTTCATTTGCCCCACGGAGCAGTGGTGACGAGCTTCAAGGTCTTCTTCTACGATGGCTCAAGCTACGACCTGCACGTGACGCTCTACGCGCACGGCATGTCGGGCTGTGCGTTTTCCTCTATGGCCGAGGTCGACTCAACGGGCACAGCAGGCTACATCAATCGGACGGACTCGTCCATCCAGTACGCAGTCATCGACAACACGGATACGTCCTACCTGGTGAACGCGTATGGTAATCCGTGGGATGGCTCAAGTCTTAGGATTGCGGGCGCCGTCATCACCTATGAGATCGACGAGGCTCCCTAAGCGGCTACGCTGGGGATAGCTATGACCTCCAAGAAGACACTGGTTCGGCTTCTTTCCCTGGTGATCCTGCTGGGTTCAGCGGGCGTCGTGTTGGCTCAGGTCTCGACCAACTTCGACCTGAGCTGGCACCTGCTCTCGGGTGGAGGCGGCTCTCGAACCTCGCCTAACTACCAGGTTGACGACGCACTCGGCCAATGGGCCGAGGCACCGTCCAGCAGCGCCAACTACCAGATCGCGCCGGGCTTCTGGTATGGGGCAGCCGGTCAGGCAGGCCCGTGTTTGGTGGCCCTGGAGAGCGTCGCCCTCGACGGACCCACCACGGGGTACACCAACACAGTTTACGTCTTTGCCGCGACTGTCAGCCCGGTCAGTGCCACGCTGCCCATCAATTACGCGTGGTCCGCCGATGGTCTGGTCAGCGGTCAGGGGACGAGCAGCGCCTCGTACCGGTGGGCCACGACCGGCGCCAAGCAAGTGACGGTGGCTGCCTCGAACTGCGGCAGCACGGACAGCGATTCCCGCGAGATCACCATCGGGGCAGCGGCCCCAGAGGGCGACAACTACGAGGTTGATGACACCTGCGGCGCAGCCGCCACCATCGCCACCGACGGCACGGCCCAGACCCACACGTTCCACGATGAGGGGGACGAGGACTGGATCAAGTTCAGCGCTCTGGCCGGCAAGACGTACGTCATCGAGACCTCCGACGTTGGCGCGCATCATGACGCCGTCCTCTTCCTCCACGACAGCTGCAGCGCACCCTATCTGGGCTCGGAGGATAACGCATTCGGCCAGACCCTCCGCCTGGAATGGAACAGCACCACCGCCGGCACCATCTACCTGATGTTCAAGCAGCACGATCCAAGTCAGTACGGTGAGAGCACGTCCTACGACGTATCGGTCACCGTCGACACAACGCCCCCCTCGGCTCCGACCAGCCCACGCTCGGCGTCTCTCCACGAGGGCCTCGCCGTCCAGTGGAAGAAGTCGCCGGAGCAGGATGTGGTGGGCTACAACGTCTGGTTCGGGACGTTCCCCGGCGTCCACAGCGGCGTCGATCAGGTCGCGGGCGGCAGCACGACGTACCACGAGATCACGGGCCTGGCGAACGGCATGCCCTACTACGTCGCCGTCCAGGCCGTGGACTTCTCGGGCAACCGGAGCCCCAAATCCCTGGAGATCTCCAACATCCCCACGGAACCCGCGGACGAGACGGCGCCGTCGGTGACCTTGAGCCAGCCCACCAGCGGAGCCGTCTACACCACCACCCTCGCCAGCCTCACGCTCAGCGGCAGCGCGCAGGACGTCGGCGGGAATCTCAGCCGAGCCAAGGTGCACAACGTGAGCAACGGCAGCGAACGGTGGGACTACGGTCTCTCCGGGGCGACAGCCAGCTTCTATCTGGAGAACGTCATCCTCCAACCCGGGGACAACGATGTCCAGGTGACGGTCTACGACGACGTCGGCAACCACGGGGCCGCGTCCCTCACCATCCACCGGGTGGCTGAGAGCCTCGGCGCGGCCATCATCGTGGCCGGCCACAACGAGAGCTACGGCCTCCAGACCAACATCTACCACGTGACCAACAACGCCTACCGGGTCTTCCAGGGCGCCGGATTCAGCGACGACGACATCCGCTACCTCGCCCCCGCCTCCCAGGATCCGGACGGCGACGGCACCAGCGAGGTCGATGACGACGCGACACCCGCCCACCTCCAGTACGCCATCGAGACCTGGGCCGCGGGGAAGGTGGGCACGGGAAAACCGCTTCACATCTATCTGATGGATCACGGTATCATCGAGGGTTTCTGCGCCGACGGGTGCGGGTCCAGCGGACAGATCACTCCCGAGGACCTCGACGGGTGGCTCGACACGTTGGAGACAGCTGCCAGCCCGGAGGCGGTCAACGTGATCATCGAGGCCTGCCACTCGGGGAGCTTCATCGAATGGGTGCCGGGCGATCCCGGTAACCGGTCGATCTCCAAGGCGGGGCGGGTCGTGATCGCCTCGACCGATCGGACGCACAACGCATACGCCTCCGCTCAGGGGGCCTTCTTCTCCGACGCCTTCCTGTCCTGCGTGATGGGGAGCGGCAGTCTGGAGACTTGCTTCGAGCAAGGCGAGAGCGCCGTGGCAGCCACGGGCCGAAACCAGACCCCCTGGCTCGATGACAACGGCGATGGCCTCTCCAACGCCGTCGACGGGAGTGTGGCCCAGAATCGGTACATCGCCTCCTCCTTCGGCAGCTTCCCGCCGGCCATCCTGGATGTCGCCGTGGAGCTGGTCGGTGACTCGGGAACCCTGGAGGCCACCGTAGCGCGCGGCGGTGCGGAGATCGACCTAGTCTGGGCGGCGGTCTTCGCGCCCAGCTTCCAGGAGCCGATTACCACGACTCTCCAGCTGGGGGTGCCCCTGGTGCTCCTGGACCTGCTCCCGGACTCAGAGGGATCCTACCGCGCCACCTACCCGGGCGGCTTTGCGGAGGATGGAGGGTACCGCGTCGTCTTCTATGCTCAGGACCGGGCGGGCGTGCACGCGCCGCCAAGGTTCGAGACGGTGAATCAGGGCACATCAACCGTCTATCTGCCGCTTGCGCTGAAGGAGTACGGCGACTGAGGGTTGTTCGCGGCACGGGCAGAGGCGGCAGGAACCACGAGGGACACCAAGGAAACGAGGGACACGAAGATGTAGGGCAGGTTTCCATACCTGCCGAATCGGTTGGCGTCACGCGGTGTTAGGTATGGAAACCCTGACCTACGTAGGACGGTGGGC
>CAZIWL010000065.1:0-13544 GCA_964542755.1 uncultured Anaerolineales bacterium | reverse complement strand
GTTGGCGTCACGCGGTGTTAGGTATGGAAACCCTGACCTACGTAGGACGGTGGGCCTATGCTGACGATCCGAGGTGAGGCAGGGTGGAGGACAACTTGGAGGACGATAAACAGGGCGTGAGGCAACCAGCCGCCATCAACCCGGATGCTCCCTCCGGCGACCGTCGTCGTCGCGGTCGCCCGCTGCGCGCACGCGGAGCGGCGATGCTCGTCGCCGGAGCCGCGCTGACGCTTCTCCTGATCGTGCAAGCGGCCCACACCCGGGCCCAGAGCGGTCCTGATCTCACGGCGGAGATCACGCTCGACCCGGCCCTGCCGGAGGTCGGCGAGGAGGTCACTGTCAGCGTCCGCATCAAGAACCAGGGTGATGTGGGCGTGCCCTCCGGCGCGTCGTTCGTGACGTACCTCTACGTCGATCCAGTCGATCGCCCACCCGAACCGGACACGCCGGACGAGTATTACTGGCCCTGGACGACGGGTCTCCCGGCGGGCGGCTCCCACCAGTGGTCCGGACGCACGTACACGTTCACGGCGGGCTGCGACCACGTGATCTACGTCTGGGTCGACCGGGACGGCCAGATCGCCGAGATCAACGAGCAGAACAACCTGGTCGTCAAGACGGTCTGCGCCGGGGTGACGTGCGATGCGGACGCATACGAGGATGACGATAGCTGCGCTGACGCCAACTGGGCCGGGCCGGGCGCGGCCCAGGCACACACGCTCTGTCCGGTGGGGGACCAGGACTGGATCAAGTTCACCGTCATTGGCGGTCTCACGTACACCATCGAGGCGATCGACCTCGAGGCCCACGCCGAGCCCATCCTGTACCTTTACCAGACCTGCGACGGTCTGTACCAGTTCGGCACGGGACCAAGCATCGAATGGTACGCCCCCGCCAGCGGCGTCGCCTACGTCCAGGTTGAGCACGCCCTGCCAGACCACGGGCCGCTGGCCGGCTACGACCTGAGCATCACACCGTCCGGCGGTTCGGGCGACATCTACGAGCCGGACAACTCATGTGGCACAGCCCGCGACATCTCCACCAACGGCGCCCCCCAGACCCACGTCTTCCAGGCGGCGGGGGATCAGGACTGGGTCCGATTCTCGGTCGAGAGCGGCGACGCCCTGGGCATCGTGGCGGATAACGTGGCGCCGGGCGCGAATCCTCTCATCTCATTGTTCAGCTCCTGCGGGCAGGCCTTCGGCGATCTGACGGATCAGGAGGGAGAGCTGTCGGCGACGGCACCGACGGCGCGGACGTACTACGCCAGGGTGACGAACCAGGACCCCGACACATTCGGCCCGGACGTCCACTACAACCTCTCGGTCTCCAGATTATCCTGCTCGCCGGACGGGTATGAAGACGACGACGGCGCGGCCGCAGCCAGGGAGTATCTCACCAGTGGAGGGAGCGAGACCCACGACATCTGTCCTTCCGGCGATGAGGACTGGGTCTCGTTCACCGCCCAGACCGGCACCATCTACGTCCTCCAGACATCCGAACTCGGGACGGCCGCGGACACCGTGCTCACGCTGTACGACACGGACGGGACGACCGCGCTGGCGACCAACGACGACTATGGGTACACGGCGGCCTCGCGCATCGTCTGGCAGGCCCCGGCCGACGGCACGTACTTTGCCATGGTCAAACACCACAACCCCGGGGCAGCCGGTCCGAACACCAACTACGATCTCTCCATACGCGAGGGCGTCTGCATCCCAGATCCCTTCGAAGGGGACAACAGCCGGCTGCAAGCCGCGCCGCTCGTCAGCGATGGGCAGGCACAGACCCGCTCCTTCTGCGCCGATCCGCTCTCGACGGATGTCGCCGACCAGGATTGGTTCCGCTTTGACGCTGTAGCCGGCTCACCCTATGTGATCCGCACGGGGAATCTCGGGCCGCAGGCCGACACCGTGGTCGACCTCTATGGGGCCGCCGGGAACGCTTTGGCCTCCAACGACGACTACGGCATTGGCGGAGACTCCTCCATCAGCATCACCCTATCCACGGCGGGCACCTACTACGTGCGGGTCACGGGCTACAACGGCCGCGTCCTGGGCGACGGCACCGACTACGACCTCTCCGTCACAGGCGACATCCCTCCGACGCCGACACCCACCCCCACCCCACCTCCCATGCCCACGCCCACGCCGCCTCCCACTCCGGCGCCTGGAGACGTGCGGACGGTGATCCTCGTCAACCGCGAGCGGGTGGAGAGCCTGTACTCCGCTTCAGAGGCCAACGACCTCATGTCGAAGCTCTATGAGCTGGCCGACCACGATGACGTCCAGGGGCTGGTCGTCCAGGTCGAGACCGACACGTCGGTGGGCGCCGCCTACGCCGCGTGGACCGCGAGTCCTGCGGCTCTTCTCGATCCGGCGCAGGCCAATGCGGTGGCAAGTGCCGTGCGCAACCTGGTGATGTCGTTCCTCGGCAGCCACGCCAACGTCGAGTACATCGTCATCGTCGGCGGCGACCCCGTGATTCCCTTCCGCCGGGTTCCGGAGGGTACGCTCAGCAAGACAGAAGCGTCGTATGCCGCCAGCGTGACCATCAGCACCACGCAGTGGTCCGCGTGCGAGAACGATAGGCTCCTCACCGACGACTACTACGTCGACGCGCTGCCCTCGGATTGGGAGGGAGGGGAGCTCTACATCCCCGACTACGCCGTCGGGAGGTTAATCGAGGAACCGAGCGAGATCGTCGCCTTCATCGACGGCTTCCTGGCCGACCCCGTCACCGAGATCGGGGACGCCCTGGTGACGGGCTACGATTTTGTCCAGGACGCCGCGAGCAGCATGAGTACCCTCTTCGACTACGACGGGATCACGGTGGACGACAGCCTCGTCGGCAACATGTGGCCTGGGAGCTCATTCAGCGACAAGCAGCTGGCGGCAGACCCGCCCTACCCCATCCAGTCCATCAACGGGCACGCCAGCCACCTGGCCCAGGGCGCGCCGGACGACGACCCCGTGACGGCTAGCGAGATCGCGGCCGCGACGTCCGATCTCTCAGGGGCTCTCATCTTCAGTGTCGGCTGCCATGCCGGGCTCAACGACACCGGAGCCCTCGATCTCGCCCAGGCCTTCGCCCAGCAAGGGGCCAACTACGTGGCGAACACAGGCTACGGCTGGGGCGGCTCGGCCGTCGTCTACTCCGAAGCCCTGATGAAGACCTTCACCCGGGAGCTGCTGCGGGGAACCTCGGCCCGGATTGGGCCATCGCTGACGGCGGCGAAACACCGCTACGTTCAACAGGCGCGCTCCATTGGCCCGTACGACGTGAAGATCCTGATGCAGTCCACTCTCTACGGCTTGCCCATGGTCGAGGTGACGACTGGCGGGACGCTGGCCCCCGAGGATCCCTTTCCCAGCGCCAACATCACGCCGACGGCACCGTCTGCCTTCGGTGGGGTCAACGTCGGGCATCTGTCGTACGAACTAGCGGGAAGCTTCGGCATGAGCACCACGCCGAACGTGAGTGGAACGTTCGTGACGCTGGACGGGTGGAGCCACTTTGCGGCAGGTGAGCCGATGCAACCCCTCTTCTTCGCGGACGCAGCAGCGCCGGGGGCGGGGAACCTCCACGGCGTGGTGCTCCTCGGCGGGAGCTACAGCGACACTCCGGCCTTCGATCCCGTCATCGCGTTGCCCCTTAACGAGTACATCACATCCACCGCCGAGCCCAGCTTCAACGCCGACGGCTGGTACCCTCCTGTGCCGTTCCACGTCGATGCCAGCGGCTCCATCTCGACCTCGGCGCAGACGATGGTCACTGTCCTGGGTCAATACGACAGCGCTAGCGGCGCGGAGCGGCTCTACGACGACATGTCGTTTGCAACGTACTACTCCAGCAGCCCGGACACGGAACCCCCCATCATCTCCCGCGTCGACGGCGTCCTGGACGAGAATGGGGTGACCGCCGCGATCAAAACCGCCGCCAGCGATCCCTCGGGAATCGTTCGCGTCGTGCTGGCGCACACCGACGGACAGGGGACGTGGCAGAGCCAGGATCTGACGTACCAGGACGGCATGGGCAAGTGGACGGGCACCATCTCGGCCACCACCGAGACCCGGTTCTTCGTCCAGGTGGTGGACGGCGCGGGAAACGTGGCGCTCGACGACGCCAAGGGCCGCTACCACTCGCTGGCGCCCCCCCTTCCCCTGGCTCAGAGTTCCTTGGAGGCGATCTACCTGCCGCTGGTACTGAAGGGAGGATAGCCTATGCAGCCTAGACTGCGAACGTGGGTCTCGTGGATTTCGGAGGCGGACCCCGTGGAGCGGTCGCCCGACGGGCATCAGTCTGACGGACCGAAATCAGCCATCGTCACGGTGACTGGAGGACACTGTGTGAAAATGGACATCTCACCCTCACCTCTGCTGGCGGGCGGGCCAGCAACGACTGGTCCATAGTCAAATTCGACCGTCGACCAGCCCACGATGTCGTTGACGAAAGGAGAGGAACGGTGAACAGGATGAATGAGTTTCGCGCTGGTCGCATTGGCAGAGGGTTGGCAGCCTTGCTGATCCTGGCAGCCCTGCTGCTTGGTCTGCCGTCCACGTTGGCACAGGAGCCACCCGGCGGCGGTACGGAGCCAGCAGGCCCGGGAGGGCTAGGCGCGTTGGACACGGCAGCGACAGCCGATGACGGCGGTCGCTGGGAGGTCGGCGTCCACCACTCAGCGTGCAAGGAATCGTGGGACACAGAAGCCTCCACGCAAGAGGGCTGGGGGCTCTACAAGAAGCTGACGGATTGGTGCGGGTGGGGGTCGAACAACTGGAGAGGCCGCTACCGGTACGGCAACACGTATGCGTGGGAGGAGGACTTCAAACGAAGCGCGCTGGGCGGCAAGGAGCATATCTACCTCGACACGGTCGACCTCCAGTTCTACGTCGGCCACGGCGGGCCGTCCTCGTTCACCTTCTGCGACACGTCCCACGACGACAAGTGGTTGACTCCCAACGACTGCTACCGCTCTTGGGGCGATAACGACAACGAGTGGGTGGCTCTGACCTCGTGCAAGGTGTTGGCCGACTCGCACCTGGCCAACTGGGCCCGGTGCATGAAGGGCACGCACCTCATCCTGGGCTTCAAGACAAACGCCGCGGCCGACATGTCCTATAGTGGGACGCAAGGGTACTGGTTCGCGCGCTACATCTGCTCGGGTTACAAGGTTGCCCAGGCCTGGTACAAGGCCGCGGACCGCTCGCAGCCCACGGGCCGCGTGGTGCGCGCGTTGATCAACGAGCTAGACTGTCTGAATGACAGACCGTCAAGCGGCTACGTCTGCAGCGATTCCTGGGACTGGGACGCATGGGTGCAGACGCATACGGCCGGCAGCGAGCCGGCCCGTTACGTGGACGTCGAGGCGCTGAACGGCACCATGCCCGTCTTCGAATTCGCGCCCTTCAGCCTCGCCGACGCCGAGACCAAGTATGAAGGCCTGGGGACCGTCTTCGGCATCACCACGACCCAGCACGCCCCGCGCTCCCTCAGCGGGTGCGCTCTCCAACAGGCCGACACCGCCATGTGGACCGACCTGGCCGACGGCCACGAGCTGGAGATGGACAGCGGCTCCGGACTGTACGGCTACACGGACCTGAACAACCTCTGGACCTACACCTCGACGCAGGCAGCGCTGTCCGGGGAGGCGATCGTCCGGGCCGACGACGCCCGGCGGACCGCGGACGCGTTCCTCACGAACAACGGCCTGATGCCTGAAGACGCCCAGTTCTACGAGACTATCTCGGACACCCTCTCCGGTGGCGACATCGTCAGCGGGACGCTCTCGGCCATGAACGCGAGCCTGCTGGACAATGAGCAGGCCGAGGTCTGGCAAGTGATCTACTCCCGCATCATCCCCTACACCCCGTTCGAGGCGCAAGGCGGCGAGCAGGACACCATCGAGTTCTCTGTCGTAGGGCCGGGGGCGAAGCAGAAGGTCTACGTCGGCACCAGCAGCGCGATGGTGAACACGCTGAACGAGAACGATGTGCCCATCCTCGGCGCCATCGGTGGCTGGCGCCCCCTGGCGGCCCTCCCGAGCGCGATGGGATATGAGAGCGTCGAGACCGTGGACATCCTCACCCCGGCGCAGATCTACACGCTGCACGATCAGCTCAACGACCTCGTCAGCCTCAACCAGCCGCCGATCCAGGCTGATGGGACCGAGATCATGACCCACACGGTAGCCTTCTGGGAGGACAGCGCCGGCACGGAGCAGAGCGGGCTCATCCCGGTCTACGACCTGACCGTCAGCTACACCCTGGGCAGCGAGTTCGTCGCGGCGGACCACGTCTACATCCCGGCCAACGAGACCTACATGCGTCCGTTCGCGGAGATCGCCTCGGCGCCGACGGAGATGGTGCAGACGGGCGATACGATCGGCTTGTCGGCCACCGATGCCTCCATGACCCTGGCGGCCCTGGGGTACGACGGAAGCCTGGACTTCGCCCTGGGGTACGGCTTCCCAGACGACTACCTCTACACCTGGTACAAGAACTCGCCGGAACCGGAGAACCAGATCGGAGTCGGTCAGGCGATCAGCTACACGGTGGAGTACGACGTGGTGGCCCGCGACGGCGGTCGGCAGCAGACCATCATCCTCGAGGTGACGGATACGGCGAATCCGGATCAGCTCAGCACCACGGCGAGTACGACACTCGACGTCTATCCGCGCGTCTTCCTGCCGCTGGTGATGAGAAGCTCGTAGCCGGACCGGGCACCGACTACGCGCATCTGCAGACCTGACAGGTCTTCGAGACCTGTCAGGTCTACCCCCGGGTGCGTTGCATGTGCAGCGTGCGATGCACCTTAGTCGGTCCACGGGCCCCCTGAATCGCTGACGGCGCTGACTCCCCTGATTCCGCTGAACGGTTGGTCCGGCGTGAGGGGTCTCTCACGTTCAGCGATGTCAGCAGGCCGGTCCGCAGGGCCCACCGCCCGCCGAAGCGGCCCTGGGCTGCCCGCTGCACCTGGTTCAAGCATTCGAGGTTGCTCGGGCATAATAGAGGGCTTGGACCCGTCCGTGCCGCATGAGGACAACGATCGGCTCTATCGCTCTATCCCCTTATCGCCTTATAGAGACCTGACAGGTTTCGGAAACCTGTCAGGTCTGCGTTTGACTTTACACCCTCAGCCATTATAATTTGGGCTGGAGGCAGCGGCGACCGGCACCTGTTGGGTGTACGCCGGTCAACCTGCAACCAATTGTTTGGACTCAGCGGATGAGCCGTGGGGAAGCATGAATCGGTTTCATGCTTCCTTCCTATGTGTGTCATCCGATAGCGCGCCCGCCAAGGCGAGGAGGGTTTCGATGCGACACCGTGCGCCGCAACGGCGCAGTGATGTCCAGCTGCAAAACGAGCCCCCTCACCAACGGCCTACTCATCATCCGCATTGATATTCTGAGATCGTAACCGTCCACTGCGCGATCGATCTGTGCCGCCGCCGGAGCACTATCCGGCGCTAGCCTGGAGCCGCGGGCTGCGGATCCGCGGGATCGCCCGGTGAAGGGTTACCCGAAAACTGTAGGAGGGAACAGACTGTGACTAAAAAGTGGGTCTATCTATCGCGATCCGCCAAGGACGCACTGACGGAGACGCTGGGCCACGAGCCCGAGATGGCCGAGATGAAGGAAATCCTGGGCGGTAAGGGCGCCGGGCTGGCCACCATGACCGCGGCCGACATCCCGGTCCCACCGGCGTTCACCATCACCACCGAGGCCTGCATTGAATACATGGAAGAGGGCGACTTCCCGCCGGGTCTGTGGGAACAGACCCTGGAGGCGTTGGCCGATATCGAGGAGCAGACGGGCAAGGAGTTCGGCAACCCAGAGAACCCGCTCCTCCTCTCCGTCCGCTCCGGCGCCCGCGTCTCGATGCCGGGGATGATGGACACCGTCCTCAACCTGGGCCTCAACGAGGAGACCCTGGCGGGCCTGGCCGAGCTCACCGACGACGAATGGTTCGCCTACGACGCCTACCGCCGCTTCATGACCATGTTCTCCGACGTGGTCATCGGCCTCGATAGGATGGACTTCGAGGAGCTGCTGACCGAGGTCAAGGAGGAGGAGGGCGTCAAGCGCGACTTCGAGGTCAGCCTGAAGGGCCTCAAGGAACTCGTCGCGGCCTACCACGAGCTCTACGAGGAGAAGACGGGCGAGCCCTTCCCCACCGACCCGCACGAGCAGCTCCGCCTCTCCATCAAGGCCGTCTTCGACTCCTGGAAGATCCCGCGCGCCGTCGCCTACCGGGACTACAACGACATCCCCCACGACTGGGGCACGGGCGTCAACGTCCAGACGATGGTCTTCGGCAACATGGGCGAGACAAGCGGCACCGGCGTCGCCTTCACCCGCAACCCGGCCACCGGCGAGAAGAAGCTCTACGGCGACTTCCTGGATAACGCCCAGGGCGAGGACGTCGTGGCCGGCATCCGCACGCCGATGGACATCACGGAACTCAAAGAGTTCTCCACCGAGGTCTACGACCAGTTCATCGAGGTGACCCAGCACCTGGAGCAGTTCTACCAGGACATGCAGGACGTCGAGTTCACCATCGAGCGCGGCAAGCTCTGGATGCTCCAGACCCGCACCGGGAAGCGCACCGCAGCGGCCGCGGTCAAGATCGCCGTCGACATGACGCACGAGGAGTTGATTGGCAAAGAGACGGCCGTGATGCGCGTGCGGCCCGAGGACGTGGAGCAGCTGATGCACCCCTTCTTCGACCCCGATGCCATGACCAGTGCCCGCGACGAGGGGAAGCTCATCGCCGAGGGTCTGGACGCCTCACCGGGCGCCGCGACCGGCAAGGCCGTCTTCGACGCCGACCGCGCCCAGGATTGGGCCGCCGAGGGCAAGGAAGTGATCCTGGTCCGCCCGGAGACCGCGCCCGATGACGTCCCCGGCATGCTGGCCTCCAGGGGCGTGCTCACCCAGCACGGTGGCGCGACGTCCCACGCCGCCGTCGTCGCCCGCGGCAGCAACCTGCCCTGTGTCGCCGGCTGTGAGGACATTCGCGTGGACACGGAGCGCGCGCAGTTCACCGTCCCGGCAACAGGCCGGGTCGTGAAGGAAGGCGACGTTATCTCCATCGACGGCGGGACCGGCGAGGTCTTCTGGGGCGAGATCGAGATGCTCGAGGTGACGTACGAAGAGCAGACGGACCTGGTCGAGCTCCTCGGGTGGGCCGACGAGATCCGCGAGCTCGGCGTGCGCACGAACGCCGACTATGGGAAGGACGCCAAGACCGCCCGCGGCTTCGGCGCCGAGGGTATCGGCCTGGCCCGCACGGAGCATATGTTCTTCGACGAGCGCGCCCGCGATGCGGTCGTCCGCATGATCATGGCGGACTCCGACAAGGAGCGAAAGGCCGCGCTGAAGGAGATGCTCCCCATCCAGGAGCAGGACTTCGAGGAAGTCTTCGAGGCGATGGACGGCCTGCCCGTCATCATGCGCCTGATTGACCCGCCGATGCACGAGTTCCTCCCCTCCCGCGAGTATCTGATCGAGGAGGTCGCCCGGCTGCGCTGCGAGGCGCCCGACTCCGACGAGCTTGAGGAGAAGGAGGGCATGCTCCAGGTGGTCAACGCGCTCTGGGAGACGAACCCGATGATGGGTCTGCGCGGCTGCCGCGCCGGCCTGATGTACTCGGGGCTCACGGAGATGCAGACGCGGGCCTACTTCCAGGCCGCCTGCCGCTGCGCCAAGCGCGGCGTCGACGTGATGCCCGAGGTGATGATCCCCCTGGTCGGACACGTCAACGAGCTGAAGCTGGAGCGCGAGAAGCTCGAGCGGGTCGCGCAGGAGGTCATGGAGGAGGAGGGCATCGAGGTCGAGCACATGTTCGGCACGATGATCGAGGTGCCGCGCGCCGCCCTCACGGCGAAGGAGATCGCCGAGTACGCCGATTTCTTCTCCTTCGGCACGAACGACCTGACGCAGATGACCTACGGCTACAGCCGCGACGACGCGGAGGGGAAGTTCCTCCTCCAGTACGTCGAGGGCATTGAGACCGGCGAGGTCGACGCACAGGGTGAGCCGGTCAAGGCCCAGATCCTGCCGTACAACCCGTTCCAGCGATTGGACGACGTGGGCGTGGGCCGGTTGGTGAAGCTATGCGTGGATGAGGCCCGCGAGGCGAAGCCGGATCTGGAGATTGGGATCTGCGGCGAGCACGGCGGCGAGCCGCACTCCATCGACTTCTGCCACCGCGCCGGGCTGGATTACGTGAGCTGCTCACCCTTCCGCATCCCGGTGGCGCGGCTGTCGGCTGCCCAGTCCACGGTGCGGCACCGCGAGTAGGCACAGCGGGCTCAGCATCTGAGATAGAGGCATGGAGAGGCCGGTGGCGGCGACGTCACCGGCCTTTCTTCTTGGGGTGCCTTGCGCTTGCCATGCTGTGGTGCCTTGCACGTGCTGCGCTATGGGGCCTTGCACTTGTCGCAGACGCATCTGAAGTGCGAGGCACCTCAAGGCACCTGGACCACCCACGAAACGGCCATCACCCATAGCACGAACGGGCGAATGACACGAATAGCGGCGTAGGCCGGGTCTCTGTGTGAAGCGGCAAGGTGAGCGAAGCGTCACCGTAAGCGCAGCGGCATGGTGAGCGCAGCGGCACCGTAAGCGCAGCGGCACCTGCCGCGCCGAGATCGCGAAGCCAGGTGCAACGCATCTCTAAGGTGCGTCGCACCCTATCGGACCCACTCAAACGAGACTATGCTAAATAAAGAAGACACACTCCACAACGAAACACGAGGACCCAGGATCGGCCTGGGCGGCCAGGTCGTCCTGCACTTGCTCCCGGGCGTGCTTACCGGGCTGGCTTACGCGGGACTGGGGACGCTGTTTCTCCGGAACGGCCTGCCGTCGATCCTGGGGTTCTACGCCGCGACGCTGCTCGTGCTGATTCCCTTCGAGATCGGCGTGCCGCTGCTCCTGGAGCGTAGAGAGGGGCAATGGGCTCGTTTGAGCGACGTCTTCCGCTTCAGAGACCCCGTACCGACGTGGCAGATGGCGCTGTTGATTGTCGGCTCTCTCCTCTGGGCAGGGCTGGTCTTCGCGGTTGCCGGTTCGGCCCTTGCCGAGCCGATCCGCGAGGCATTTTTCGGGTGGTTCCCGGAACGATACGACCTGGCGTACTACGTCCTGAGCGATGCGTACGCGCGACCGATGAGAATCGTGACGTGGGGACTCGGCGTTGTCTTCGTGGTGATCCTCGGCCCGATCGTGGAGGAGTTCTACTTCCGGAGCTATCTCCTGCCGCGGATGCCGGATCTGAAGGGATGGGCGCCTCTAGTCGGGGCGGTCCTGTTTGCTCTGTATCACGTCTGGTCTCCGTGGCAGTTTGTGGTGCGCATCATCGCGCTGGTCCCCATGGTGTATGCGGTGTGGTGGAAGAAGAATGTGTGGATTGGTGTGGGGGCGCATGGTCTGCTGAACCTGGTGGGGGATACGCTGTCGGCCATACCGCTGGTGTTCGGGTAGCAGACTTGAACGGCACGACCATCACGAATGACACGAATGGACGAATGGCACGAATGAGGCTAATCTGTGTCCATCTGTGAAAATCTGTGTCCCAATGAAGGCCGAACGCAGGTCGTCCTCTTGGGCACCGGCACGCCAAACGCGGATCCGGCGCGCTCCGGGCCCGCGGTGGCGGTGGTAGTGGACGAGACTGCCTATCTCGTGGACGCAGGAGCCGGCGTGGTGCGGCGCGCGGCCGCGGCCTGGCAGATGGGCGTCGACGGGCTCTCGGTCGATCGTCTCCGGCATCTCTTTCTCACGCACCTCCACTCCGACCACACCATCGGACTGCCGGATCTCATGTTCACCCCCTGGGAGATGGGACGGCGTGAGCCGCTGGCGGTCTTCGGGCCGCGGGGTACGGTGCGGATGACCGAGCATCTTCTAGCGGCGTATGGGGAGGACATTCGGGAGCGAGTGGAGGGTCTGGAGCCGACGCACCCGATGGGATATCAGGTCAACGCGACCGATATCGAAGAGGGTGTCGTCTACGAGGACCGGGGCGTGACCGTCGAGGCCTTCGCCGTGGACCACGGGTCGTGGCCCGCGGTCGGCTACCGCTTCGAGACCCAGGACCTCACGATCGTCATCTCGGGGGACACGGCATCAGCGGAGAAGAACCTGGACGCCTATCGAGGGTGCGACGTGCTGATCCACGAGGTGCAGTCGGACGCGGGTTTGGCGCGGCGCTCGCCGGCGTGGCGGCGGTACCATGCGGCTCATCATACGATGGCAAGTGAGCTGGCGGCGGTGGCGTCGGAAGTGGAGCCGGGGCTTTTGGTGTTGTACCACCAGCTCACCCACGGGGTCTCCGAAGAAGAGCTGCTCGCCGAGGTCCGTCGGGGGTATGATGGGGAGGTCGTCTCGGGGAGGGATCTGGACGTGTACTGAGCGTGGGGGATGACCTACCACGAAGGGCACCAAGGTACCACCAAGGACACCAAGAACTCTTGGATCATAGTCTTTGTGCCCTTCGTGCCCTCGGTGGCTCCTGTAGCTCGGGTCCCCGTAGCCGACGGCCTGTCCGCAGATCCCGGTAGGAGCAGCCCTAGGATTCCACCGATGGGCACAGACAGCCGCGCTCCCCAGAAACTGCCGTATACCCTAGGGGTCGCCCGTGGATCGTGCTGCAGCCCGCCAGCCCAGCGCCGCCGCGAACGTTCCCAAGGTCCCGACCAGGCCCCAAAGGAGCAGCCTCACCCGGGAGCTGAGGAGACCCAACCAGCCTCTCTCAACGGTGACGCCCCCCACAGGCGGCTGGTACTCGTAGGCACCGATGTCGATCCGCCGATTGACCACTCGTGGGTAGCCGGGTCCTCGCTGGTCATAATACGGCGGCGGGGAGAAGGCTCGATCACCGGCATCGATGGCTGGGCTGCCGAACACCAGGGCGTGGGTCTTCGTGCGGCCGCCGTTGTCCCTGAGGACCGGGTCGAGAATGTCGCTCAAAGGGATGTTACTTCCGTCCTTCGTGGCGTTGATGTCGCTCGAAACAGTCGGAGTGAACGTGCCTGCGAACGCGATATCGTCACTTTGGCTGCCATCGCCGAACACGTTGGTGGCGTTTGAGGAGATCGTACCATTTAGGTCAAAGACTTCCTCCGCATAGCCGTAGTAGCCAAAGTAGCCGTCGTCGTTATGCGCTCGATTGCCGGCGACAATCGTGTGGCCCAATGTCAGTGCACTGAGGGGATCCCCCGAAACCGGATCAGAGAACCATCCGTTCAGCAGCCCACCTGCCAATGCAGCTCTATTGCCGGAGACGGTGGAGTGCTGCAGAGACACGTGGCTCCTTCCGTAGTCGAACGAATCCTGCTCCTCATCGTAGTGGAAGAATATGGACAAGCCGTTCACGAGTCCGCCTCCAGCAAGCGCTTCGTTCCCGGAAATCGTGCTATTGGTAATGGCAACCGTCCCGGCGCCCAGCGCATAGAGCTCCTCAAATGCGTACGCTACCCCGGCGTTCTGGACCCCACCCCCGATCCAGCCGTAGTTGTGCGACATCGTGCTATCAGCA
>CAZIWL010000064.1:17942-23458 GCA_964542755.1 uncultured Anaerolineales bacterium | reverse complement strand
GTGATCGACGGCGAGCAATCCGTCGTCTTCGACGAGGCGGAGAACCGCCTCCACGCTCAGAAGGCCGTGATGAGCCTGACAATGTCGTAGGCCAAGGACAAGGAGATTATGCCGACACAAGAAAAAGGCGACGTAGCACTCTTCATCGATTGGGAAAACATCAAATGGAGCCTTGAAGATGCGGAGATGAGCCCCAACGTTTCCGCCATCCGCGACGCCGCAGAGCGCTACGGGCGGGTCGTGGTCGCAAAGGCTTACGCTGACTGGACACAGCGATGGCACCAGAAAGAGTCTTCCCGTCTCTACCGAGCCGGCGTTGAGCCGGTCTACGTGCCGACAAAGGCATCGGTGCGCGCGCAAGCCCAGGAGGCCGAGGATTTCTTCATCAAGGGCAGCGTGGACGTCAAGATGACGGCAGACTGCATTGAATGCGCCCACGACTACCCCACGGTGAAGACGTTCGTACTGGTATCCGGCGACGCCGACTTCGTCCACGTGGTGAACATCCTGCGACCCTACGGCAAACGCGTAGTGGCAGTGGGCGTATCGTGGAGTTCGGCGACGAGACTCATCCAGACAGTGGATGAGTTCCTGCAGTACGACAAGGACGTGGTTCCGTTTTCCGAACCCGAGTCGGAGCCGGTCCGCAGGTCAGAGGGCCAGGAAGACAAACTCGACGCCGCTTTCCAGACAGTTATGGACATTGTTAAGGGATCTCGCTTTCCCGGTCGCGCCCTCGCGTCGTATGTGAAGCTCGAGCTCATCAAGCGAAACGGCGAGTTCGACGAGAGCAAGTACGGTTTCAACCAGTTCCGGATGTTCCTGAAGGAGGGTGAGAGGCGCGGGTACATCCGCCTGATCACGGACGAGCTGGTCGACTGGGTCTACCTGCCCGAGAGCGTGCCCCAAGGCGAAGCTGAACCCTCTGCAGCACCACCATCCGATGAGGAGGCGATGAATAAGCTCCTCCGCTTCGCCGAGAAACTCGAGAAGACATATGACTACGTCGCATTCAAGTTCTTGGTGGATCGGGCGATGGGCGCGGACCTCTTCGACGAGATGTCCCGCTCACAGGTATCCGCCCTCTTGAACGACGCCATCGAAGAACGACTCTTCCGACGCGGGACTTACGTCAAGATCGATCCAAACTCTGGCGAGGAACAACAGATCCGCACGATTCTCTTGAATCGAGGGAGTCCGCGCGTGCGAGAAGCTCTGGCGTAGATGGACGCACCGGTCTTCGGAGAGTCACATCCGGGCGGAGCAAGAGCGGGAAGCGACCGAGATCGAGTCCTATAGGCTTAGGCGAGCGGTCTCTCGCGGCGACATCCGCCGCCGAGGGAGATCGCTCGCCCTCCTGGTCTGGACGCCGTTATCCTCAAAGGGACGACGACCCCAGACCTGTCCGAGGGACTGCCACACGGCTGCGGAAAGGTGAGCGTGGACGCGCTTTCGGGTGGATGTGACAATGCCCATAGTCGGGGAGCACCAGGGAATGGGCAAGGTCTCCAATCCG
The DNA here is from genome assembly GCA_964542755.1 of uncultured Anaerolineales bacterium. GTDB lineage: Bacteria > Chloroflexota > Anaerolineae > B4-G1 > B4-G1 > SKLM01. The sequence continues at coordinate 21,942 of CAZIWL010000064.1, read as the reverse complement.
AATTACCGGCCGTGGGCGCGTCATCCTGGAATAGGCCCTCGCCTTCCACTACGTTCATGACGCCGGTGGGAGGCACGGGGAGTTTTTGGGGGTTGGCAGGATCAGTCGCTCTCCCATCTGCGGTGGCCCCTTTCAAGCAGCCGACCGGGTTCCGGTCACCTTTTGCAGTCAGCCGGTCGTTCTTTGCGCCGGCTCGAGGCTGATTGAGGTCGCCCGGGCACAAGGGCCGTTGACCCGCAACAGACGGTGGTACGACCCATATCGACCGACCGGGGACGAGCATTAACCTGGAACGGGCCCAAGAGCAGCAGGCCGAGCAGAGACGTACCGATATCCCGGAGGCTTCAATGGTCAATGTGACCTTTCTTGGAACGGGCAGCGCCTTTTCCTCTGGCAGGCGTACCAACTTGGCGCTCCTGATCGAGGGGCCAGGCTTCCGCATGTTGGCCGAGAGCGGCCCCGTGGTGCTCAACCAGCTGGCCCGTGCCGGTCTCAAGGCCACGGACATCAACCTCTTGTTCGCAACACATGCCCACGGTGACCACGTCCTCGGCTTCCCTATGCTGGCCCTAAACCGCGTGACGGCAGAAGGGCCTCTACACATCTACGCCGGGCAGAGCACCATCGCCGTCTTACGGATCCTTAGTGCTCTCAGTTTCTCCAGCCTGAGTTCCGGTCAGGAGAATCTCGAATGGCACGCGCTCTCCGAGGAAAGACCCGATGAAGTATACTGGGAGACTGGGGTGCATCTCCGTACAGTTGTCCCGGATCATCCGCCAGGTACACCCACGCTTTCCGCGCGTTGGGAGTTCGAGGGAGGACCGACCATTACCTTCATCACCGACACTAGACCGGACCAGCCAAGCGTCGAGCTTGCCCGCGGGAGCGACCTCCTCATCCACGAAGCGTCTTTCAGTAGCACGTTGCAGCCCGAGGCGAATCCCGGGGCCCACTATCACAGTACCGCCGAGCAGGCAGGGGAAATCGCGCGCCGGGCGAACTGCAAGCGTTTGGCACTAGTCCACCTGGGACCGGAGATCGGGGACCGACCCGAGGTTCTCATCGAAGAAGCTCAAGCCGGCACGGGACTGGATGTCATCGTCCCTGAAGATAGCGAGCGGCTAGCGGTCCGCAAGGCTTAGCTCACGCAGGGTTGTGTGTCGCAGGACCATTTGATTAGTTCAGCGTGCATCGGCGATCAGGCTTGCACGAATCTGGCACAGTTGTTGAATCAGGCCGCCGCGCGGATCCATCTCATCGACCGCAGGACGCGGCAGCACGTAGTTCGCAGCCCGCGTCTGCTGGGCACCTCCGACCCCGCGGATGTCCCCCCAGTCGTCAAACCTTTCAGGCACTATGGGCCGAGCTAGCAGGACAGCGTCTTTAGGGCCTGCACTGATTCGACCTAACTCCAAGAAGGCCAACCGCGGGACTCATACTCCGGGTTCGTGCGGCGGCTCTTGTCATGTTGCTCGCCGTCAGGCTGGGTACGCGCACCATGGCGACGATACCATTGGTAGCCCCCTTAGCGCGGCGAAACGGGCTGATCCTCAGGGCGTTGTCTCTCGATGTGCTGGACTCTTCCCCACTCCCTATGGTTAGCAACCTGGCGTCAGAGCCCGCGCTGCGCTCCTAACCCCGGTTCCGGGCATCAACCTCACATATCCATTCAGATCGCACAGCCCGCGGTTGCATTTCGCTTTGCTTGTGCTACAATCTTGCGTTGGCTCACGTGGACCGGAATCCAGAGATGGTCGCGATGGTCACGAATGAGTCCTTAGACTATCCCGTGCAGGCGGCGATGGGGAGTGCGCAGCTCTGCGGAGATGTGATCCTCCGGGAAGACGGGTGATTGGAACCACCTTGAAAAGACTACCCCGAAGGCTCCGTCGGTACGATCGAGTGGAATCAGTTAAGGAGAGAACTCCAGTATGGACTACGACGTCAGAGACTTGGACTTGGCTCCCGCCGGGCGGCGGCGGATCGAGTGGGCAGCGCGAGAGATGCCGGTCTTGGAGCTCATTCGAGACCGGTTCGCAGAAGAGAAGCCTCTGTCCGGCGCTCGACTTTCGGCGTGTTTGCACATCACCACCGAGACGGCCAATCTCGCCCGGACGCTGCAGGCTGGCGGGGCAGATGTGGTCTTGACCGCGTCGAACCCCCTCTCCACACAGGACGATGTGGCAGCGGCGCTGGTCTCGTATTACGAGATTCCAGTGTTCGCGATCAAAGGGGAGGACAACGACACCTACTATGCCCACATACACGCAGCCCTCGATCTTGAGCCTCATATCACCATGGATGACGGGGCTGACCTCGTCAGTACGTTGCACACCGATCGGACCGAGTTGATGGAGAAAGTGGTCGGCGGAACGGAAGAGACAACCACAGGTGTCATCCGTTTGCGGGCGATGGCGAATCAGGGAGCCCTTGGCTACCCAATCGTGGCAGTCAACGACGCCATGACGAAGCACCTCTTCGACAACCGATACGGGACCGGTCAGTCGACGCTAGACGGTGTTGTCCGGGCCACGAACGTACTGGTAGCGGGCAAGACCGTCGTCGTCGCGGGATACGGCTGGTGCAGCCGGGGCATCGCGATGCGTGCGGAGGGTCTGGGCGGCAACGTGATCGTGACCGAGATCGATCCACTGCGAGGGCTAGAGGCGGTTATGGACGGCTACCGCGTGATGCCGATGGCCGAGGCCGCTCCGCAAGGCGACATTTTCATCACTTCTACGGGTGACATCAACGTGATTGATATCCACCACTTCGAAGTGATGAAAGACGGTGCCATCGTGGCCAACTCGGGCCACTTCAACGTAGAGATTAACATCCCGGGTTTGGAGGAGATGGCAGGGGAGGAGCCTCGCCGCGTCCGCCCCTTTGTCGACGAGTATGTTCTGCCGGACGGCCGACACGTCTATCTCCTCGCCGAGGGACGCCTGGTCAACCTAGCGGCCGCCGAGGGACATCCGAGTGCGGTCATGGACATGTCTTTTGCCAACCAGTCGCTGTGCGCGGAATACATGTTGAATCATGCTGAGGAGCTGGAGAATACCGTCTACGACGTTCCCGAGGAGATCGACGAGCACATCGCCAAGTTGAAGCTCGAGTCGATGGGCATCAAGATTGACGTGTTGACAGAGGAGCAGGAGCGGTACCTAGCGTCTTGGCAGGCCGGGACATAGGCTGTCAGGCGTCGTGCCTAATGCGTAAGGTGTGAAGCCCAACGCGTAAGCCTTAGGCGACTGTGAATTGGAGAGCCGCTCTTGCCCAGGGTGTATCTGGAAAGAGCGGCTTTTTTGTGGGGGTATGACGATGGACGACTATGATTTCGACCGGGCGTGCGTGCTGCGGCCAATTGGCTTTGTAGAGCGCGATGAGAGCGACGAAGAGCTTCGGGGCCGGGAGCTCCGTGCGCACCCAGCTCGAATCGTGTTGGACCCGCGGGTTCGTGATGCGCTTCTGGGACTGGAGGCGGGGAGCGACATCCTGGTGCTGTGCTTCTTCAACCGATCCGATCGTGATGTGCTTCAGGTGCATCCGATGGGCGAGAATGAAAATCCTCTGCGGGGGGTGTTTGCGACAAGGAGTCCCGCACGGCCGAATCCGATTGCAGTGACGAGCGCGCGGGTCGAGAGGATTGAGGAAAATGTGCTTCACGTCATAGGGCTCGATGCCCTGGACGACACGCCCGTAGTCGACATCAAGTCGCTGGCAGAGACTTTCCACACACCATTCGACGCGTGATAAGGGGGACCGTGGGTTGTGGTCTCGGAGCCGCGAGACAGCGGAACCGACGGTTGCACATTTGAGTGCGCCCGAGAGGCCAGATGGGGTAACTGGGCAAACACCACCTCCTCCTTAAGCCAGACGCACACTCCCACCGCACGGGGCAGGACGCCGGCTCACCTTGCGAAGGCTCCGCGACGCCGCGATCTGGATGATGTCTCACCGATGATGTCTCACCGATGATGTCTCGCCGATGACGCCTCAC
>CAZIWL010000064.1:0-17842 GCA_964542755.1 uncultured Anaerolineales bacterium | reverse complement strand
GATGATGTCTCACCGATGATGTCTCACCGATGATGTCTCGCCGATGACGCCTCACCATAGGATGCATCCACGGCTGTGGGTGGCGACACTCGGCCTTCGCAAGGCTAGGCGGATTGCTTACGGCGCATAGCGGAACGGATGACGTGCTGCGGCCTTCTCCGCAATCAACTCCTCGACGGTCGGGCGGCCCTCCACAGCCTTCCGGATTGCGTGACGGGCAGCCTTATAGTTGTTGAACTCGACCCGCTTGGCGATGGACGCCGCGGGATGGACGAAGGCGTTGACGATCAACGCTATGTCGTCCAGAATCGGCTCCGGTAGAAAGCCATCCTCAATGCTCAGTTCGATGGCCAGCCTGACGCCAGCGGCAGCTCGCTCAAACAATCGGCGCTGCTTGTCCGTCCGGATGGTCACCGTGGGCACCACCAACGTCGCAGGCCGCCCCTCAAGCACACGTAGCCCCCGTTCCTCGCCCCACTCTGCCAGGGAGCGATCAATCGCACGCCCCACGGGCCCATCCTTGAGGCCGATTAGGAGATCCACGTGGGCGAGTTCCTGGAAAGGAGGCCCGGCGAACCCTTCACCCACCTTCATCGTCCAGTTTTCGACAGTCTCCGGCGTGTGGTGCGTGGCGAATAAGTCGGTCACCACTTGCTTCTCCCCCAGGTCATAGGTCACAGGCCTTCGATTGATCTTGCCCAGGGCCTCAAGCTGGAGCCGCAGTTCCTCGCGATCCTCACGACGGAAGGCCCCGCCCGGCACAATGGGATGCCGGGAGTCACCCACGTCGACCCCCATCATGCACAGCCCTTCCTTACAAGCCTGGGTGGAGCCGCAGCGAACGACAATCCGCACAAGCTTCTGCACTTTCTGCTGCCACGTCTGGGCCGTGGTCAGGTCTCCCTCCAGCGTAGCTCGACGGACCTTCTGCCAGATGTCTGGTATGAGGTTGGCACTGGCCAGGATCGCACCGTCGGCACCGGCGCCCAAAGCGGCCTGCACGACCTCGTCGTGCCCCACAAAGATAGAGACCTTGCCCTTGACCTTCTCGAACATCGCCTCCATGAACGGCAGGTCGCCGGAGGAATCCTTGATGCCGATCGTGTTCTCAAAGTCCAGCAGCCCACCCTCGGCAGTCCACCACCTGAAGTGTGTCCCGGCGCACTGCGGGATGTTGTACATAACAATGGGCAGACCGACATCGTCCAGGGCCCTGAAATGCTCATACACTTCGTTGAAGGACGGCTTCAGGAAGTAGGGGGCCACGACCAGCGCCCCGTCAGCCCCGGCGTCCCTTGCCCAGGCCGTCAGCTCCACTGTGTCACGGGTGGTGGGGCACCCCGTTCCAACAACGACCGGCACGCGTCCCTCCACCTCGTCGATGCATATCTCGGTAGCTCGCTTCCGCTCCTCCAACGTCATGTAGGAAAACTCACCCGTGGTGCCACACGGCACCACACCGTCGACGTTAGGCAGCACGAACTGGATCAATGCCCGGTAAGCCTTCTCGTCGACACCACCATTGGCGAAGAATGGTGTTACAAGCGCCGGGAAGATACCCTTAAACCACTCAGTTTTGTATCCCATGCTCTTCCTCCCTAACTCCCCTGTTTACCGGATGGGGCAAAGACTTCCTCGATCGCCTTGGTGCCCGCAGCACGGACGCTCATCGCGACAGCCAGCCGGTCTGTTGCTCGCGGATGGATGGTCACCAGAGCCACCATGACATCCCGATCGATGGCCGCCGCAGGAACAAGTCCGCGCTCCAGCGCGTCAACGATCGCGCGCCCCAGCGCCGACTGGGCCGGGCCGTAGATCATATTGGCCTGCCGCAGATTTCTCTGCGGGAGAGTGGGCAGCAGGAGTGTGGACGGTCGGACAGTCAAGGCAGGTTCCAATATAGTGGTGAGTGCCTCACGCCGATGGAGAGGATAGGTCAACTGAAGAGCGTAAGCATCGCCGAGGGGCGTGGTCTTGGCCCCGGCGATGAGGTCGATCTGCACCTTATTGACGTCTTCCCCGGCCGATCCACTCCCCACACGCAGCCCGTGGTCATCGATGTCGTCAGCGGAGAGCTCAAGATCACCGAAGCGACTGCCGATAGGACCATCGGGATACTCGAAGGCCGCCCCTTTCATGGGAACCTTGCCCAGCTTCTCTAACTCAAGCTGAATCTCCGCTCTGGTCTCGTGGATCAGCGCCCCGCCGACGCTCTGCAACGGCCTTCTCGGCGGCCCCATGTCCATCCCCATCATCTTCAGCGCCGCCTTGACCGCAACGCCGCCCCCGTGACGGCAGAAGATACGGGACAGCTTCTGAACCTCACGCTGCTTTGCACGCGCCTCACTCACCTGCCCGGTACTAATCAGATCCAGTACCTCTTGCCAGACCTCGGGATAGACCTGAGCGCTGGCCAGGATCATCCCACTCACGCCGCCGGCGAGGGCCGGCAGCACGACCTCATCGTGACCGACGAGGACATCTATCCTATCGCCGACGTACTCCAGAATCTCCATCGTGTAGGCAAGATTGCCGGAGGAATCCTTGATGCCGATCACGTTCGGCAGTTCGGCCAGGTCCTCGACGACCGTGCGTGGCAGGTATCTGTCCACTACTTGAGGGATGTTGTACAGTATGATGGGCATATCCACGGCCGTAGCAATATCGTGGTAGTGCTGGTAGATGCCTTTTTCCGAGGGATGGAGGAAATACGGCGTCACGATCAGCGCCGCGGATGCACCAGCTTCCTCCGCGTCACGGGCAAGAGCCAATGCCTCCCGGGTCGACGACGCGCCGCACCCGGCGATCACTGGTTTGCCCTTCGCTTCCTCCAGCCCGATCTCAACCATGCGCTTCTGCTCGTCGCGGCTCAGATAAGGAAACTCACCTGTCGTGCCGCTGGTGACAACGCCGTCAACGTCGGGCAACGCGTGGCGGATAAGCCGCCGGTAGGCTTCCTCATCGACAGCCTCCGTCTCCCTGTGGAAGGGTGTCACCAACGCGGGGAAGACTCCCCTCAGCCACGGGACCTTGATAGGCATGTGTGACCTCCTGATGTATTCCTTGCTTCGTGATGTGCGAGATGCTTCGCGCTTGGCGTACGCGTCTCACAGGGCGTCAAGCGCGATGTGAAGCCGGTGGGGTTGTTAGGACTCCCATCGTATTAATCTACCGTACTACAAAAGCCACAAATAGGCAAACTAGATCGTGAGGAGGCTTGCACCTTGACACGCTGGCGCAGTCACCGTATAGTATCGTCACGCAATATCGAGCTTCGATACTGTGCCAGGGCATGACTCTATCACGCGACCTCTTTCTGGGCTTCGTCGGATTGCATATCTTGTATCATGCCGGCAAAGAGCCAGTTTACGGCCTGTGGCTCATCGAAGAGCTGGCCCGGCACGGGTACGATCTCAGCGCGGGAACCCTCTACCCTATGCTGCACAATCTGGAGGACGAGGGACTGCTCCTCTCGCATGAGCGAGTCGTCAAGGGAGAGAGGCGCAGGTACTACACTCGTACGGTGCGGGGGACAAGCACCTTTATTGAGGGACGCGTGGGGGCCATCGAGCTCCTCGGCGAAATCCGGGATGGACCCGCGGAAGACTGACAGGCCCAGACGCGTGCCCTAAGTCGAAAGCCCAATCAGGGAGATAGTCAGAACGTGACCACGGAGACCAACCCGAAGCAAGGAGGAATCCGCTCGCTGCCGCGTAACGTGTGGGCGGCCAGCTTCACCAGCTTCTTCAATGACATCTCCAGCGAGATGGTCATCAACATTTTGCCGCTCTTCCTGTCAAACGTGCTGGGCGTGGAGACCGCCGTGATCGGCCTCATTGAGGGCCTGGCCGAGTCCACCGCCAGCCTCCTGAAGGTTTTCTCGGGTTGGCTCTCAGACAAACTACAAGGCCGCAAGTGGCTCGCCGTGGGAGGCTACGCGCTCTCGACACTTTCCAAACCCTTCTTCTACGTGGCAAACTCGTGGCTCGCCGTGGGGGCCGTACGCTGGGCCGACCGTGTGGGCAAGGGGATCCGAACCTCGCCCCGCGACGCCCTGGTGGCCGACTCAATCTCCGAGGATCAGCGCGGTCTCGCCTTCGGATTCCACCGTGCTGCGGACACCGGCGGTGCCGTCCTGGGGCTGTCCATAGCCTTGCTCGTAATCTGGATAACCCAAGGGAGCGTGGGCGAACTCGACGAGGGAACCTTCCGCACCGTCGTGCTCGTCAGCTTGGTCCCCGCCGTCCTGGCCGTGCTGTCGCTTGCCATCGGCGCCCGCGATGTGCCTGTGACTGACAGACGGGAGCGCCCCCGCATATCCTTCCGTGGCCTGGGGCGCCGCTTCGCGGTCTTCATGATCATCGTCGGCATCTTCGATCTTGGGAACTCTGCAGACGCTTTTCTCGTCCTGCGTGCCAAGGAACGAGGACTGAGCATTGTCGGTGTGCTCGGCATGCTGATCACCTTCAACTTGGTGTACACCTTTGTCTCAACCCCCGCCGGCTCTCTCTCCGACCGAATCGACCGCCGCTGGGTGATTATCGGGGGGTGGGTTATCTATGCAGTCATCTATCTAGGATTCGCGCTGGCCGGCAGGGGCTGGCACGTATGGGCATTGTATGGGCTCTACGGAGTCTACTACGGGATGACCCACGGCGTCATCAAGGCTATGGTAGCGGACATCGTGCACCCGGACCTGCGCGGCACCGCGTACGGCACGTACAACGCTGTCGTGGGTCTTCTCGACTTCCCAGCGTCGTTGATCGCCGGCGTGTTGTGGCAGGGAGTGGCCTCCTGGGAGGGCCTGGGCCCGTCGGCGCCGTTCTTCTTCGGTGGGGCTCTAGCGCTGACCGCAGCCGTCTTGATGGGATTCGTGATGCCGATGGAAGCAAGGGAATAGGAGAACGGACAGATCCGTCGCCGGTGGCGGCCTCGATTCAAACGGACCGACACGACATCGAGTCTTCCGAAGCAGTCGGCTATGATAGAATGTCCTCGAAGCATGAGGAGACCGTAGTGTGATACGTAGTCCGTGGTTCTGGGTGACGGTCTTGCTTATCGCGGCTGGGGTGGCGCTGACCGCGCTCCTGGGCGTCCTCGGCTGGGTGGCACTCACACTGGCCCTGGCAGTCTTCTTTCTAGATGCCGTCCTCCTCTATAGCTGCTACGTAGTCCCGGACGTGGATCCTCCTTCCCTCCCGGAATTGGAGCCCGTCCTCAACGAGGAGCGCCTCCCTCTCATCCACGATTGCGACCTGACCATGGGACGCGCCTTTCGGGACGTGGGCGATGGGCTGGCACTCCTCTACCTTCTTGGGGAGCCCAGCATCGACGTCCAGGCCATCACTACCACCTATGGTAATGGCCCAGTCGGCCTGACGACTCGGACGGCGCGCGGGCTCCTCGCTCAACTCAACGTGGAGACGCCCAAGGTCTACCGAGGCGCCGGCAGTCCGGGCGAGAATCCTAAGGAAAACGAAGCTGCGATGCATCTCGTTGCCAGCGTCAACGCGCGACCCAACGAGTTCGTCCTACTCGCCACTGGTGCGCTGACGAACTTCAGGCACGCGGCGGCCCTAGACCCCGATTTCTTCAGTAAAGTAAAGGGTCTCATCGTGGCAGGGGGCGCAACCGGACCAGTGATGTGGCGGGAACGGCGTCTCTTGGAGCGGAACTTCTCACTTGATCCTGAGGCTGCATACGCCGTCATCCAGGCCAGCTGCCCCGTGACGATCACTCTGGGCGAGGCCGGACTGACCGGCATCATCAGAAGCCCCCAGTTCGCTGCTCTGGAGGCGCTGGACGATCCGGTCTCGCGCCTGATTGTCAAGCGATGCCGAATCTGGTTCGGGCTAATGCGTCTTTGGTTTCGCGACGACGGTTTTTCGACCTGGGAGTCGATCGCTGCGACGGCCATCACGCGACCGGAATTGCTTCGGGTCGACAGGGGCTATCTCCCAACGACTATCGAGGACCTCAAGAGTGGTCGGCTCGCATTCGACAGAGACGCAGTCGGACCCGTCCAGCTCGTGCGTGGCGTGAAGGACTACGAGGGCTTCGTGGAGGCACAGTTCGCCGCCTGGCATCATCTGGGGTGCTACACCGAGACACAACAGTGAGAAAACGTGTGGATGAGAAGGCCACTAGGATCGTCTTGATCCGCCATGGGCAAACAGCCTGGAACGAAGTAGTCCGGTTCCGCGGTCAGGCGGACCCACCCCTGGACAAACTCGGACTTAGGCAAGCCCAGGCCACTGCAGACTACGTGAGGAATCGCTGGCCGGTGACCGCCGTCTACGCCAGCCCAATGGGACGGGCCATGGAGACGGCCGAGGCTATAGCCCGTGCTCACGATCTGGAGTTTCGTCCCCATAGCGCGCTGCTCGACATCAGCTTCGGCGAATGGCAAGGTCTGACTCCGGAGGAGGTAAGGACACGCCATCCCAAGCTTCTTCGTGCATGGTTTAAGAATCCCGATGCAGTACAGGTCCCAGGCGGGGAGAACCTGTCTATTGTGCGCGACCGTGTTACCCGGGGGTTGAGCACTATCGCGGACAGCCATCGTGGTGAAGCCGTCGCGATGGTGGGCCACATGGTCGTCAACAGGGTGCTCTTATGCGCCATTCTGGGCCTGGGCAACGACTATTTCTGGCACCTGCGACAAGACACGTGCGCCGTCAACGTTTTCGACATCGACGCGGATGGTCAGGCCACGATTATCGTGCTGAACGACACGTGCCACCTACGGGATCTGGCGGGATAGGCAATCGATCCGCCGGCGCTTGCCGAAGCTGGCACGAGAGTGAACGCACTGGTCAGACTTGGTGGGACCAAGGCGCTTGGTTAGCGAGGGGAGATAACTGTGCCTGATCGAGAGATTCTCCGCCGGCATTCCAAAGAGGAGCTCATCGACCTACTGGAGATCGCCTCCAAGAACTGGCTGGCCCACGACGGGCTCTGGTTCCTGGCTGCCGAGGACGCCTTCGACATGTCAACCGCCATCGAGCTGGATCGGCGGGCGTGGGAGCAGTTCACGGTAATCGAGGCAAAGCGCATTATGCATTTTCTCGGGCTGGAGCCCGGGGGCGGGGTTCCGGCGCTTAAGCACGCTCTCCAGTACCGTCTTTACGCGCGGATCAACGAGCAAGAGATCGTTGACGAGAGAATGGACAGCGTGGTCTTCCGTATGAATCGGTGCCGGGTACAAGTGGCGCGCCAGCGGAAGGGCCTGCCCGACTTCCCGTGCAAGCCGGTGGGGCTGATTGAGTATGGCAACTTCGCGAGCACGATCGATTCACGCTTCCAGACCGAGTGCATTGCCTGCCCGCCCGATCCCCACCCTGACACCTACTGGTGCGCGTGGCGCTTCAACCTTAAGGAAGAGGCTTAGCGAGCACGGCACACGCCGAGAACCATGATGGCTACGTTCGAGGGGCAGGCTCCCCTGGCACGCTCTTGTGCCTCCGGCGTGCATGTCGGCTCGCTCACGCCGCGGAAGATCTGGCGGTGAGGAAGGACGCAGCCAGAGTGGTTGATCGGGAATCCGGCTGCCGGCAGAAGCGGGGCAAGTGAGACAGCTGAGGAGGGAAACCAAGATGCTTGAGGTCATCAAAAAGCGAAGGAGCATCCGGAGGTATACAAACGATCCTCTGACTGACGAAGATGTCATGGCGTTGTTGGAAGCTGCCATGGCGGCACCGTCGGCGGACAATCTCCAGCCCTGGGAGTTCATCGTGGTCGATGACGGTGATCTGCGTCGGAAACTGGCGGAGACACACCCATGGAGTTCGATGTGCGCCGGGGCGCCGGTCGTCTTCGTCATCTGCGCCAACGATCGGCGCTCCAAGCACTGGGTGGAGGATGCCAGCGCCGCCACGGAGAACCTACTTCTCTGCGCTACAGGGCGTGATCTCGGCGCGGTTTGGGTGGGGATCTACCCCAACCAGGAATCCGAGAAGCACGTGCGCGCGACCCTCGGTATTCCATCCGCCCTGCGCGTGCTCTGCATGGTTCCCGTGGGCCATCCCGCAGAGGAGAGACCATCGGGAACCAAATTCGATGAGAACAAAGTCCACTACAACGGCTATTGATGACCGGCATAGGTCTCTCGACGCTCCTTCTGGTCGGTGTGATAGTCTTAGCGGGCCATCTCGTCAAAGGGGTGAGCGGATTCGGCAGCGCACTCTTCGCCGTCCCTCTCCTCCTATTGATCCTTGACGTCAAGGTTGTCACGCCGACCTTTTTGCTCTTCGACCTCGCGTCGGGAGTCCTCTTGGTAGCCTCCAACTGGCGTTCCATCAACCGTCGCCTCTTGCTCCTGCTGTTGAGCGGTATGATCGTGGGGTCTGGCATCGGGACGTGGATCCTGGTCTCCTTCGACCACGAGATTCTGAAACGCATTCTCGGCGTTCTGGTGACCGGTTGGGCTCTGCTCATGCTCATGGAGAGCCAACCAGAGATCCTCACGTCGCGAGGCACCTTGGGAGACGCTCTGGCGCCGCTGAGTGGCTTCCTGGGCGGGACATTGGGGGCGATGTTCAGCGTCAACGGCCCACCAATCATCATCTATCTGTCGCATGTGCTGGGAGACAAGCAGGTTTTCCGGGCAACTCTATACGGGGTTTTCTTCGCCGATGCGTGCTACAAGCTCGTCTTGTTCACTCTTGGTGGTCTGCTAGATCGCAAGGTTTTTGGTTTGGCGGCGCTCATGACGCCATTCCTCGTGGCAGGTGTCGTGGCCGGGTCGTGGCTCCAGCGATTTCTCAATCAGGCGATGTTCCGAAAGACTGTTGCAGCGATGCTGGCGGTGACAGGGGTATTGCTGCTGGTCTAAGCATCGCCAAGCCCAAGCCAGCATCGCTGAACCTAAGCCAACTCGCCCACGCTGACCAGGTAGACCACTGCCTCCTCCTGGATGTCCAATCCGAGAAGATCATTGAACTGCTCATCATAGAACGCCCCAACGGCACAGGCGCCCAGCGCCAGGGCAGTGGCCACTAGATAGACGTTCTGTGCCGCGTGTCCGGCCTCCAGCAGCACGTAGCGATACGCCCTCTGGCGGTACTTCCACCGAGTGCGCTGGAAGACAGCCGTCAGCAAAAAACAAACCCCGGCGTCCCCCAGAAAGGCCTGATACAGCCCCGCCCGGGTTACCCGCCCACGGAAATCCCCAGCCTCCAAGCGCTCCAACGCGTGTACCTGCACCGCGTAGTGATAAACACCGGGCGATACTCCCTGCACGTCGTGAACGATGGGATACAGCTCAATCGGGTAGAGAGCACCAGCCGAGGGCGCGGCGCGGAAAGCCAGGCGGTCCAGTGTGATCCCTTGCGCACCGTAGAGCAGTGCCGACAAAGCCTCTTTGGACAAGGACCGGGTCGCATAATCCCGATTGGAGCGGCGGGCCTCCAGGACCTGGCTCACGGTCATATTGGACGCCCAGCCAGGTTCCGGCAAGGGCACAAGCTCTGCATCCGGATAGGTCTTGTACGACGCTGGGCGCTCACCCCAGTTGGGCATCGGAAAATCCAACCCGTGATCGGGCGCGCTCCACCGATGGTAGAGCTCTCCCATGTCCACTGCGTCCCCGGGTAGCGGACGCCCTTCTTCAGGAATCAGCCAACCGGCAAAGAATCCACCAACGGCGGACACGGCAGCGATGATGAGTTCACGTCGCCCGACAGACCTTTTCGAGTCGAACTCCCTTGACCGCCGCTGCCTTGTCTTGGAGCGCCCGTCGAACAGACCCCGGAGATGGGCATACATCCGCGGACTGTTGAGCCCAATGTGGATCAGTATGGCAGTGGTGAAGATGTAACCGGCGTAGGCGTGGAAAACGAACTGATGCAGCCCGAAGAGGTCCGCCATCAGGCCCGTGACCGTGACGTAGAGACTCGACGTCAGCATCACGGCAATGACGATGTAGTCGAAGTCTCTACGTCGCAGGGGACCTCCTGGACTGGGGTGCTCCCAGACTAGGTGACGACGACGCGGGTTCCCTCTCCCGCGGGTGTCCGCAACGTATGCTCGGTATACGGCACGTGCGGTTCAACCCAGCGGAAGATCCAACGGGCAGCCTCACTAGTCACGTTAACACAGCCGTGACTATGCCGCCGTCCATAGTCGTTATGCCAATACGTACCGTGGATGGCAACCCCGGACCACGTGAAGTACGTCGGGAATGCCACCCCAGGCAGATCGTACCGGTCACCTTCCTCACCGCCAGTCATCCTCGAGGTGTGACGCTGATAGAGTATACGGAACTCACCTAGCGGGGTCCCTAGCCCGTAGACCCCGGAGGCTATAGGAGTCTCGAAGACCGCTTGATCCCCCTCCATACACGCCAGCCACTGATCGGGGATGCTGATGCTGAGCCACTTATCGGTCCTCCCCGGCGATATTGGCTGAAGTTGATCTGCCGGTACCCGCCGCATCGATTCCGCTCGCACGTAGGGACCGGGTGACCAGGTCAGGCCATCCTTCAGCTGATACCACCAGCCGCCTTCGTCGTCCGCCACAGCCTTGACCACCCGGTACACCGTCTGGTAGTAGAGCTTGTAGGAGACGTATGGACTGAGCGGGCGCCATCGAGCTTCGGCGATGGGCACTGCGACCTCCGCCCAGAAGCCAGGCTCCTCGACATCCTGAACAACCTCTGACTGTGGCGCGTCATCCACTGGCTGGACATAGCCGCTGTGAACATAGCCACCCTCGGTCTCGTACCAGACCGGATTCGTCGGCCAAGGAGCGTCCCCGATCACCGCCGCCCGAAGGGGAATCACCTCATCACGACCCAGTGAAGTCACCCGTTCAGCACTTTGGGAGGGCTCGCCACGTACGACCTGCCCCCACCAGGTGGCGACACGTCCAAACGGCTTTGGAGGGGCGAAGACAACGGGTATGTCTTCGCGGAGGAGGGTTCGCGGGAGTGCCAGATGAGCGAAGCTGGCGCCGCTACCTATGAGAAATCGCCTGCGACTAACAGTCAACATTGGAGCCTGGATTCCTCCTTTCTTGAGTTTCGCCTTACCTTACCTCAAATCCACCGATTGGCAAGTCCCGCGGGTGCCACACTTCACTCCCGCCAAGGAAGAAGAACGGCTCACCGCGCCAACGGCACTGGGGCGGAACCTCCCTGCCTACCCACACCAGAAGCCGTTATCTTGCCTAAGGGTTTGAATCAAAGTACAATAGTTTATCTATCTCCACTAACCGAGGCTGGCAAAGTATGGAAGGCGTCAAACTCAACGACAGATATCGCCTCGTGACCTGTATTGGCTCCGGCGGGATGGCCATGGTCTACGAAGGCTTGGATATGCTCTTGGAACGCCGCGTGGCCGTGAAGGTGCTGCGCCATCGCTTCGCGGGCGATCCCGAGTTCCTCGAGCGCTTCCAGCGGGAGGCGCGCGCCGCCGCCAGCCTGGACCACCCGAACATCGTCACCGTCTTCGACGTCGGGAGAGACGGCGACCGACACTACATCGTCATGGAGTACGTGGACGGGCAGGATCTCAAGACGCTGATCCGCCAGCGGGGCCGCCTTGATGTGGCGCAGGCGGTGGATGTCGCAACCCAAGTGGCGCGGGGCGTGGGACATGCGCATCAGGCAGGATTCATCCATAGAGACATCAAGCCACAAAACGTTCTGATCACGCAAGAGGGAATGGCAAAAGTAGTCGATTTCGGCATTGCTCGGGCTCTCTCCGAATCCGGCCTGACGGACTCAGACACCGTCTGGGGCAGCCCAATCTACTTCGCCCCAGAGCAAGCAGCGGGCGAAAAGCCGACGCCGGCCTCCGACGTCTACAGCATCGGTATCGTCATGTACGAGATGCTCGCCGGCTCACCGCCGTTCAGGGCAGACAACCCCACCGCCCTGGCTATGAAGCACCTGCGGGAGGAACCGCCGCCGCTTCTGGCCCGGAACCCCCAGGTCCCTCCTCGCCTGGAGTGGATCGTTCGGAAGATTCTCTCGAAGGAACCAGCAGCACGCTATCGGACGGCAGAGCAATTGGCCCACGTCCTGGAGGACTATCGCCTTCAAGTGGAACAGCCGACGGGCTGGCAGCCAGCGGTGACGGCCGCTCCGTCGCACGAGGTGTCTGTCGAGAGCCCCTCAGCCAGCGAGCCAGTCCCCGTTCACGCGGGGGCGTTGAGCATCGACGGTTGGACTTGGGTGCTCACGGTCATCGCATTCGTGGCAGTCGTTGGGTTGATACCCCTGTGGTGGCTGGTCTACCGGTCCTACGCCTCACTGCCGACTACCCCCCCTACACTGACATCCACCCCTCTTGTCGCTAGGACCGCAGAGGCGGATCTGGTAGTGGTTCCACAAATCACGAACCGCCCCACGGACGAGGCACGCAGAATGCTCCAGCGATCTGGGCTGGAGATGGACATCAAGGAAGAGCAAGAGGCGGCAGGCCATGACGAGGGCACCGTACTCGAGCAGGATCCGCCCGCCGGCGAAAATGTGCCGACGGGTGGCACTGTCTCGGTCGTGATTGCAGGGCCTGGTCGCGAGCTGACCGTGCCTGATGTCACCGGGCAGACCGCCGATGAGATGAGGGAAGGCCTCGAATCGATGAACCTCGAGGTGATCATTCAGGAAACCTGGAGTGCCGAAGCCGGGGGCATGGTGATGTCTCAGGAGCCCCAGCCTGGTGCCACTGTCCGGGCCGGGGACCGCATCACGCTAACCGTGAGCACTGGATCGGACATTGCCCTGGAGGCGAATCTCGACGATAGGATCCTTCTGAAGGGCGCCGTGTTGGAGCAGAACACATTCGAGCGGGGAGAGATGCTGGGCGTCACATTCCGCTGGAAGGCCCTCTCCACGATAGAGCAGCGATACGCGGTCTTCATTCATCTCATGGACGCCGACGGCAACCTAGTCGCGCAGGACGACGGACAGCCCCATCTTCCGACCACGGAGTGGACCCGGGGGATGGAAATTGTGGATCCTCACCAACTGACGATTCCTCCGGAGACACCTGTCGGTGAGTACCAGCTTCGGGTGGGCATGTACCCCGCTGGCGAACCAGGCAACAGGCTGCCAGTCGTCGATCCAGGAAGAACGGAACAAACCTCGAACAGTATCCTCGTTGTCGCCTTCGAGGTTCGAGAATAGTGGCAGTGAACGTTAATTTCTGGTATAATCATCTTGTAAAACACGGTACATAGGGATGCAGGCGTGCGCCCGGGGACCGGTTATCGGGTGACGGGTGTTCGTTTAGGATATGGAGGAAGGTAGTGACAGGCAAAACGAGGGGAAGTCCATTCATCTACCTGATCATCCTGGCCGCTGTGGGTTTCTTGGTCTACAGCTTCTACTCACAGCAAGTACAGGACGTTCAGGATATGAAGCTTTCTGAGGTGGCGGCTCAGGTGCGGGAAGGGAACGTCGCCAGCATTCGAGTTGAGGATGACAAGCTACTGGTCGACCTGACAGATGGCCGCGATGTCATCTCTCACAAGGGACCAGAGTCGACCATTACCGAGCAATTGCGAAACTTGGGCGTAACGCAGCAGGATCTGGCGGGCGTAGAGATCGAAGTCGTCAAACCGCCCGACTGGATGACCCTACTGAGTGCTGGAGGGTCGATCCTGCTCGTGATCGCCATGTTTGTCGGCGGATACCTGATGCTCCGCCAGTTCCAGGGCGCCAACAGCCGCGCCCTCTCCTTCGGGAAGAGTCAGGCTCGTATGCACACCGGCGACCAACCCTCTGTGACCTTTGACGACGTGGGCGGGGCGCGGGAGGCGAAGGAGGCCCTGAAAGAGGTCGTTGAATTCCTCAAGGAGCCCGAAAAGTTCATCCAGCTCGGCGCACGGATCCCCAAGGGTGTGCTCCTGATGGGAGCACCGGGGACGGGAAAGACTCTTTTGGCCAAGGCCGTCTCCGGTGAGGCCGGCGTGCCTTTCTTCTCCATCTCCGGGTCTGAGTTCGTCGAGATGTTCGTCGGCGTCGGTGCCTCTCGCGTCCGCGACTTGTTCGAACAGGCCAAGAAACACAGCCCCTGCATCATCTTCTTGGACGAGATCGACGCCGTCGGGCGACACCGCGGTGCAGGGTTGGGCGGGTCGCACGACGAACGCGAACAGACGCTCAACCAGATCCTCGTCGAGATGGACGGGTTCGACACCGATACAAACGTGATCGTCGTCGCCGCCACAAACCGCCCGGACATCCTCGACCCGGCGCTGCTGCGCCCTGGCCGGTTCGACCGCCGGATCATCCTAAACAAACCGGACAAGCGAGAACGCCAGGAGATTCTCCAGCTCCACGTGCGTGGTAAGCCACTGCGAAATGACGTGGACCTTGGGACATTGGCTAAGGCAACCCCGGGGTTCGCGGGTGCCGATATCGAGAACCTCGTCAACGAGGCGGCGATTCTGGCCGCCCGCCGGAACAAGAAGGCCACCGGTATGGCGGAGCTCGAGCAATCGATCGAGCGCGTGATCGCCGGGCCGGAGCGCAAGAGCCGATTGATCTCCAAGGAAGAGAAGCTGATCACAGCCTATCATGAGTCCGGGCACGCCATCGTGGCCCACGTACTACCGAAGTGCGACCCGGTACACAAGGTCTCCATCGTGTCCCGCGGGATGGCTGCCGGCTATACGATGGCCCTGCCCGAGGAGGATCGCAACCTGGTGAGCAAGGCCAAGTACGAGGACGATCTGGCCTATGCCCTCGGCGGGCGCACCGCGGAGGAACTGGTTTTCGGTGATATCACCACCGGTGCGGAGAACGACTTGAGCCGCGTCACGAAGCTGGCGAGGGACATGGTGACCCGCTATGGGATGAGCGATAAGCTGGGGCCCATGACGTTCGGTCAGAAGGAAGAGCTGGTGTTCCTCGGCAAGGAGATCGGCGAACAGCGAGACTATAGTGAGGCCGTGGCCGAGGAGATCGACCAAGAAGTCAGACACATCGTCCATACAGCTCATCAGCGGGCAACAGACGTGCTGACGAACCACCGCGACAAGCTTGACCTCATCGCAGAGACCCTGCTTGAGGTAGAGACGCTCAATGCGGACGAGTTCGTGGCCCTCTTCGACGGGACCGCTGACACAGCCCCTGAACCGTCTGAGAGCACGCCTCCGCCCTCGGGCTCAGAGCAGCCAGCGGGCCGTAAAGCCACCGATCGGCGCAAACCCGCTCTAGATATGCCTCCTGCACCCGCACCCGCCTAGGGCGGACGACGCCTGGACGGATAGGCACAACTCCAACAAGAGAGGGGAGCCCGCGGGCTCCCCTCTCTCTCATCTATGGATTGGACAACGGCCGTTGGCGCGCCGCTATTCGAGCGCTGCCTTCTTTTCCTCCTCCAGCAGAACCCGCCGCAAGATCTTACCCACCATCGTCTTAGGTAGGTCCTCGCGGAACTCGACGAACCGAGGCACCTTAAAGGGGGCCAGGTTATCACGGCAGAACGTCAGAATCTCCCCCTCCGTGACGTCGCTTCCCTCCTTGCGAACCACGTAGGCCTTAACCCGCTCGCCTTTCTCGACGCTGATCGGCACCCCTACCACCGCACATTCCTTCACCGCCGGGTGCTCATAGAGGACTTCCTCGACCTCCCGGGGATAGATATTGTAGCCGCCGGCACCCAGGATCATGTCCTTCTTCCGGTCGACGATTTGGAAGTAGCCATCTGCATCCATCCGAGCCAGATCCCCGGTGTGCAGCCATCCATCGCGCAGTGAGTTGGCCGTCTCCGTCGGCATGCGCCAGTATCCCTTCATCACCTGGGGGCCCCGCACCACAAGCTCTCCAACCTCCCCCACGTCCAATGTCTTCTCTCCAGCCTCGGCGTCCACGATTCGCGCGTCTGTATTGGGAAAAGGAAGACCAATCGTGCCAATCCGATTCTCTCCGAAGATAGGATTGGCGTGGGTAACAGGCGTGGCCTCGCTCAGACCATATCCCTCAACAAGGCGAGCTCCGGTCAACTCCTGGAACTTCTGTTGCACCTCCACGGGCAAGGGTGCCGCACCGCTGATACAGGCCTGAATAGAGCTGACGTCGAACGTATCGATGTCGGGGTAGTTGTTGATCGCCACGTACATGGCGGGGACCCCCGGATACAACGTGGGATGGTGCTTGTTGATCGACTTGAGAATATGAGGCATGACCCTCGGGTTCGCGATGAGGATCATGCTGCTGGCTGCCAGAATGCCCAGATTCATGCACGTAGTCATCCCATAGCTGTGGAAGAGGGGTAACGAGGTCAGGATAGAGTCTCTGCCTCGCTGCATCCTCGGCAGCCAGGCGCGGATCTGGACAGCATTCGCTTGCACGTTCCGGTGAGTCAGCTGTGCGGCTTTCGGTAGACCGGTGGTGCCACCCGTGTACATCAGTACGGCAGTGTCCTCCATGTCAAACTCAACCTTGGAGGGCTTCGCTGGGGCCCCATCAAGGACGTCCTGGAACCAGTAGGTATTCACGTCGCCGGAGATGTCCTGGTAGTGCCCTTCTTTCTTCTCTGTAGCAAGTGTGAAGAGTAGTCTCAGCAAGCCGGGGAAGTATTCCTTGATGTTCGTGACGATCACGTGCTTGAGGGGAGTGTCGCCACGCACAGCCTTGACCACAGGGTATGTCAAACTTAGCGTAATGATGGTCTCTGCACCAGCGTCGCCAAGCTGGTGCTTCATCTCTCGGGCGACGTATTGGGGATTGCAGGGCACGACGATGCCACCAATCATCTGAACAGCATAGTAGGCGATGATGAACTGGGGACAGTTTGGAAGATGGACGGCCACACGATCGCCCTTCTCCACGCCGAGGGCTTGGAGCCCCGCCGCGAACTGAAGCGTCAGCCGCAGCAACTCGCGGTATTTGATGGTGGTGTCCATCAATGCGTTGCCTAGAGGCTCAACCACGTTGCCGAAGACCAGCGCCGGCCTGGCTGGGTAGTCATCGGCTGAGTCAATGAGGTTCTGAGTAACCGGGTAGTCTGGTATCTCCGCCTCAGGGAGGACACCATCCTCGTAGTGAGAGAGCCATGGCCTTTCCATTTCATCCCTCCATCAAGGTAGTCCGATCGATTAACCCGCTACGCCGACCTGCTGCCAGTCCGGCGCGCCGTCTGCACGCGTCTGGGTCCGTCTGAGTCCGTCTCGGGGATCAGAGCTCGATCTTTGCGACTGACTCGATGATTTGAGTCGGTTGGTAGGGATGGCGGTCGATGTCCTCGCGGTCAGTGACGCCGGAGAGCACAAGGATAGTCTCCATGCCGCTCTCAACGCCAGCGACGATGTCAGTGTCCATACGATCGCCGACCATAACAGTGTCTTCCGAGTGCACGTCAAGGTAATTGAGGGCAGTGCGCATCATCAGAGGATTCGGCTTGCCGACGAAGAAGGGGCTCTTGCCGCTGGCAGCCTCGATAAGCGCAGCCATGGCACCACATGCGGGCACGATGCCCTCATCCGTCGGTCCAGAAGGATCCGGGTTAGTTGCGATGAACCGCGAACCTGCTGTTATGAGGCGTACGGCCTTGGTAATGCGTCCGAGGTTGTAGGAATGCGTCTCCCCCAGAACAACGTAGTCTGGCCCGATGTCGGTGATAACGTAACCCACATCGTGGATCGCTTCCGTGAGTCCGCTCTCGCCGATGACGAAGGCTGTGCCCCCCGGCTTCTGTGCCTGCAGGAACCGGGCGGTAGCCATGGCTGAGGTGAAGATATTCGAAGCCGAAAGATCGAGGCCCATAGCTCTCAGACGGTGGGCCAGGTCACCCGGCGTGTAGAGGGGGTTGTTGGTGAGCACCAGGAACTTATTTTCCCCGCTCCGGAGGCGTCCGATGAACTCGTCCGCGCCGGGGATGAGAGTACTGCC